>NZ_OZ038524.1:1077500-1345000 GCF_964036635.1 Tenacibaculum dicentrarchi | reverse complement strand
CGGCCGTAACTATAACGGTCCTAAGGTAGCGAAATTCCTTGTCGGGTAAGTTCCGACCTGCACGAATGGTGCAACGATCTGGACACTGTCTCAGCCATGAGCTCGGTGAAATTGTAGTATCGGTGAAGATGCCGATTACCCGCAGCGGGACGAAAAGACCCCGTGAACCTTTACTATAGCTTCGTATTGGTTTTGGATAAGTAATGTGTAGGATAGGTGGGAGACTATGAAGCGGCGTCGCTAGGCGTTGTGGAGTTGTCCTTGAAATACCACCCTTTGCTTATCTAGAATCTAACTCAGCAATGAGAACAGTGCGTGGTGGGTAGTTTGACTGGGGTGGTCGCCTCCAAAAGAGTAACGGAGGCTTCTAAAGGTTCCCTCAGCACGTTTGGTAACCGTGCGTAGAGTGCAATGGCATAAGGGAGCTTGACTGAGAGACATACAGGTCGATCAGGTACGAAAGTAGAGCATAGTGATCCGGTGGTTCCGCATGGAAGGGCCATCGCTCAAAGGATAAAAGGTACTCCGGGGATAACAGGCTGATCTCCCCCAAGAGCTCACATCGACGGGGGGGTTTGGCACCTCGATGTCGGCTCGTCACATCCTGGGGCTGGAGAAGGTCCCAAGGGTTGGGCTGTTCGCCCATTAAAGTGGCACGCGAGCTGGGTTCAGAACGTCGTGAGACAGTTCGGTCTCTATCTGCTGTGGGCGTTAGAAATTTGAGTGGATTTGACTTTAGTACGAGAGGACCGAGTTGAACTAACCTCTGGTGTATCTGTTGTTCCGCCAGGAGCATTGCAGAGTAGCTACGTTGGGAAGGGATAAGCGCTGAAAGCATATAAGCGCGAAACCCACCACAAGATGAGATTTCTTTAAAGGGTCGTGGAAGATTACCACGTTGATAGGATACAGGTGTAAAGGCAGTAATGTCATAGCCGAGTATTACTAATAACCCATAGGCTTATGTAGAAAGTCTTGCGCTCGTAAGGGCGCAAGCGAAACTCTTTTTGATAATTTATGATATAATTTTTACCAATATGTTAACTTATACAGTTGAAATATACTGAAACGATTTAAGGTGATTATCGCAATGGGGCTCACCTCTTTCCATCCCGAACAGAGAAGTTAAGCCCATTTGCGCCGATGGTACTGCCAATGGTGGGAGAGTAGGTCGTTGCCTTTCTTTTAAAAAACCTCAATCTTTAAAGATTGAGGTTTTTTTTGTGTCTTATTTTTTTGTTTTTCTAAAAAAAAATATAAAGATTAGTTTATTTACAAAGTTAAAATTCTTATTAAATAGTAGTGAGTTAGACCTCACAGGTTTTGAAACCTGTGAGGTCTTTTTTGTTTTATCGTAGTCCCTTTTTGATGGGATGCTGAACTAACTAAATTCAGCATGATGTTTGTTTAATTTTTGAAGGAAAAAATTACTCGTACTCGGACTAACAGGGTAGAGATTGGTGGAATTATAATTGATGTATCGATTTATGAAAATTAGCAAAAATGCCTAGCCCCGATTGAAGCTTTGTTTGAGCTCTTTTTTTGATTTTTCTTCAAAAAAAAGCGAGTCCGGAAAGCGGGAAATTGCTTCAAAAAAAAATCGATAATAAGGAGATTAACAGTTACTTATTCTTATTATCGATATATAAAAATTTTTTAAAATTTTTTAAAATATACTATTTGTAAATAGTGTTTTTTAAACGAACTCCGAAATTGGCAAGTGTTTTTATTTCTTTAATACCTGCTAATCGTTCTCGACCGATAACTAATAAACCTTTATTGTTTGATTCAATATGATAGTATTTATTGCTTTCAAAGAATAAAACAAGTTCGTCTGTGAAAAAACTTTTTATTTGAGAAGCATTTTTTCCAGAAAGATAAAATCGTTTAGAAAAATCAGGATGATTGTCTATGTTAATGTCTTTAAAACCTGCAAAATGATAAATGTATTCGAAAATCCCTTCTTTGTCTAAAGTGAATTCAGGAGTGTTTTTTTCAATGTCAATATACATCATAGTGACTTTAATAATTTGTTTAGCAATTAATTCTCCTTCTGAAAATTCAACGTCAAATAATATACAGTTATCATTAGATAAAATATTAGATATATTACTTATTTGGCGAGTTTTAAAGTAACCAAAATCTGGAATTTTAGTTAGAGCTTCTTTTGCTGAAATATTATACGACCATTTTAATTCGTTAGAAATTTTTTGTAATGATTTTTGTCGTTTTGTTAAATTAGATGATCTAGTATTATTTTCAACAGGTTCAATAGGGTTATTTTTACGTAAAGCAAATGGATGGGCGCTTTCTGTTTTATAACCATCTAAACCAATAACTTCAAAATAACCACCTTTTCGCTTAAAGGTTTCTGCGTAATTATTTAAATTTTCCATAACAGAATGATCTATAAAATCACATAAAGAAAAATCAATAATTGCTTCTTCAGTTTCAGGTATTTGATCTAATTTTGATTTTAATTTTGTGAAGTTTAAAAAACTTGCGAAGTTTTTTACTGAAACATAATATTTTTCATCTTCTTTAAACATTAAAACATTTGGTTTTAATAGGTTTGTAATAAAAAACATAATGTTTTTATTAATAAAAACATGAATGATAAAAGTAATAAAAATACCCACTAAAATACCCGTAATTAAATTGGTAGCTATAGTAGTTAATAGGGTTGCCAAAAAGATAATTAATTGCTCTTTTCCTATTTTAAATACTTTAACAATATTTTCGGGTGATGCTAATTTATAACCTGTATATACTAATATTGCTGCTAAAGCTGGTAATGGTATTTTTCGTAATTCGGTAGCGAAAAGTAAAATAAATACTACTAAAAATAATGCATGAAAAAAGTTTGCTGAACGATTACTTCCTTTGTTATTTACATTAACAGAGCTTCGTGCTATTACCGTTACAACATTTAAACCACCTAGAAGACCACTGATTACTGTGGCTAAACCTAAGGATCTGATGTCTTTATTAACGTTAGAACGACGCTTTAAGGTATCTAATTTATCTACCGCTTTTATACTTAATAAACTTTCAATACTAGCAATTAATGTTATGGAAATTACTGCATTTATAAATTCAAATTCATAAATTTTATCAAAATTAGGAAAAGCAAAGCTCGATAAAACATCGTTGGGTAACTCTATTAATAAACTTTTATCAATAGGGTATGGGCTTACTGAAAATAAATCATAATAGTAGTACATACCAATACTTAAAACAACAATCCACATAGGAGCAGGGATTAATTGAAAGTATTTATTACGTATTTTACTGTAAAAAACCATGATTAATAAACTAACAACACCAACTAAACCTGCACAAAAAATACTGGTGTTATCGGTTTTTATAAAATCAATGATTCCGCTAGGCATTTGTAAAAGTAAGTCTATAATACTTCCTTTTGCATTTAAATTACCCAGCATTACATGTATTTGTTTGGCAAAAATACCGATACCTATAGCTGCTAGCATTCCTTGAATAGCGGAGGATGGAAAATAATCTCCTAAAGCTCCCATTCGAAGAAAACCAAGAATAATCATGATAATTCCTGAAATAACAATGGCCGCAAGGGTATATAAATATCCTTGATGCATATTGCCAGCTCCTAAGGTAGTTATTGCTGCTAATACAACAACAACTAATCCATTTCCAGGACCTGTAATTGTTACATTAGAACCTCCCAAAATAGCAACAACAGTACCTCCTACAATTGCAGCAATAACTCCTGAAATTGGTGGTGCCCCTGATGCTAAGGCTAATCCGAAACCTAAGGGAAGGGCTATTAATGATACTACGAAACCTGCAAAAATATTTTGAGGTATTTCACTTAAAAATGTTTTAAAACGTTTTGATTTTCCCATTTTACTTAACTATTAAAACATCTGTTGGTAATTCGGATAAGATATATTCAATATCATGCGGAAATATTCGATCTAAAAGCCCTATTTTTTTAGGGGCACTTATAACCAATAAATCGGCTCTTTTTACTTTTGCATAATGACCAATAGAATATCCTCTACGACCAAAAATATTTTGTGTTTTTATGATAATATCAGCTGTTTTAATGTGTTTTAGCATTTTATTTACACGTGCATCTTCACGTTTTTGCACACGTTCTTTGGTTAGTGTTGCTTTACGTAATGATACGTCATCACTTACGTTTACGTTTAATTCGGCAGCACTTATTTCTTCAACAATAGTAACTCTTTTGCAGTCTAAACTTGTAGCGAAATTAAAGCCTGTTTTAATGGTTTCTTCTGTTTTTTCGTCTTGTAAACCACTGATAACAATGTGTTTACAGGGCGCTCTTTCTGTAGATGGTTTTATTAATAATAATACAGAGCAAGGAGCTTTACGGGTAAGTTTTCGGGCAATTGAGCCTACATAATAGGTGTATATTTTTTCTTTTTGTAAAGCACCCAGTATTAATAGATCTACTTTTTCTTGTGTTGTTGTTTGTAAAATTACATCAACGGGTTTTCCTTCTTGCCAAATAACTTTTAAAGGTTTTTTTAGGGTAGGGGCCTCACTTAATAAGTGTTGTAGTTGTTTTTCTTTTTCGTCAGATTTTTGTCCGACGTGAACTCCAATTAATTGTGCATTAAACATATTTGACAAGCGAATGCTCTCAAATAAATTAGCTTTTAAATTGGGGGAAAAAGCAATACCAATAAGAATGTTTTTTATCAAAGTATAAATTTTAAAAAGCCCTAATATATAATTTTCTGACTGTTTTAAAAAAAATAGAGGATTAAAAATAAATAAGCATTAGATAGTTACTAAATATCTAAGCCAAAAATACTTTTTAATTTTTCTATTACAGGATTTTTCTCTTTTAATTTGGTATATTTTTCTTGAGGAGTATAGGCAAATTTTTTCTGTTCAACTTCATTAACTATAATTTTTAAATGAATTGCATAATTATTTAATTTTTCACGCAAAAATCGAGTAAGTTTAGCTTTAATACGTTCTAATTGGGTTTGCATCAATTCATTTGGGATAGAAAAAGTAATTGCATATTCTTTTGCTAAAACAGGTTGGTTAGAGGCTAAAACTGAAGCAATACTAAGATCGCCTAGTTGTTGTGTTTTTAAAGTGTATGCTTTCCAAGCATCTTTAAGTTCTTTGTCTGTAAAAAGAGTTTTAGGATGGTTTTCAAAATTTTCAGAATCATACTCTGTATTTTTAACCACTGGTTTTTGATGAACACTTTTTAAAGATAAGCCTGAAGTGCGGCGTTTTATATTTTTTAATAATGGTTTTGATGATGGTTGACTAGTAGCGCTAATTAGCGGCTTTATTGGAGCCGCTGATACTTTTACTGTTTGTTTTACAATAGGTTCTGCTGTGTTATTTTTTACTGGAGATAAAGAAGTAAAAAAAGTAGCTGGAATTATGTAGTTGCTAGATTTTTTTTTTGCTCCATCAAAATTGATAGAGGCTATTTGCATTAAGGTTAATTCTACTAGCAATCGTTGGTTTTTACTGCCTCGATATTTTAAATCGCAATCGTTTGCTTTGTCAATTCCTGGGAGCAGAAACTGCATACTTGCTTTTTTTGATTGTTCAAAATATTTTTTCTTAGTAGTATCACCAACTTCAAGTAAAGAAATAGTAGTGGCATCTTTTGCAACCAACAAATCTCTAAAATGAGATGCTAATCCGTTTATAAAATGATGACCTTCAAAACCTTTGTTTAAAACAGCATTAAAAGCCAGTAAAACTTGTGGAATTTTTTGTTCAATTAGTAAATCAGTAATTGTAAAATATACGTCATAATCTAACACGTTTAAATTTTGGGTGACTGCCTCTCGAGTTAAGTTTTTCCCTGAAAAACTAATTACTCTATCAAAAATAGACAAAGCGTCACGCATGGCACCGTCTGCTTTTTGAGCGATAATATGCAGCGCATCATCATCTGCTGTAATATTTTCTTTAATGCAAATGGTTTTTAAATATTCTTTTGCATCTAAAACACCAATACGTTTAAAATCAAAAATTTGACAACGAGATAATATCGTGGGAATAATTTTATGTTTTTCGGTAGTTGCTAAAATAAAAATAGCATGGGCTGGAGGCTCTTCTAGGGTTTTTAAAAAGGCATTAAAAGCCGCTTGAGAAAGCATGTGAACTTCATCAATGATATATACTTTGTATTTTCCTGTTTGTGGAGGAATACGAACTTGATCGGTTAAATTTCGGATGTCATCAACAGAATTATTTGATGCTGCATCTAATTCAAAAATATTAAAAGCAAAATCTTCATCAGTTTTAACTGTTGTATTGTCTTCTTGATTGATGCGTTTTGCTAAAATACGCGCACAAGACGTTTTTCCAACACCTCTAGGACCTGTAAATAATAATGCCTGGGCTAAATGGTCATTTTTTATAGCATTTTCAAGCGTGTTTGTAATTGCTTGTTGCCCAACTACATCTTCAAAAATTTGAGGACGATATTTACGTGCTGATACTATAAAATGTTCCATTTAATTGCTCCTTTTTATACTTACAAAAATAGAAAAACTCCGCTATAATAGCGGAGTTTTTTACATTTATTTAAAAATCATTTTAATTTTTAAATAAAAATTAAATCGTAAAATCAATTCCAAAAACAATATTTCTACCAGCATTTAAAATAGCGTCTGATTTTAAACGGGATAAATGATTTATATATTTTTTATCAAAAATATTTTTAACACTAATTGATGTTGTAAATTTATATTTATGAATAAAAACATCACCGCCAATACCAAAATTAACCAAACTATAGCTAGGTGTTTTTGTTTCAAAAGAGCTTATGTTTTTTTGTTCAAAAGAAGAATGAATACTTAACGAAGTATAGCCGTTTTGTAACCATTTCGTGTTTAAAACTTCGGTTCTAAGCGTGTTTTTTAAGGTATTTGCCGGTATTAATGGTAAATAACTGTTTTCGTTTTTTGTGTTATTTCGTTTACCGATAACTGTTTCAAAACTACTTTCTAAATGCAACCAATCTAAAGGGTGTGGGTGTAAATGAACTCCAAATTCACCACCGTATAATTTAGCATCTTCTTGTAAATAGGTATAAACAGGTGCTTCATCTTCAATTTTACCCGTTGGCGATAAATAAATATAATCATTTATTTTATTATAAAATCCGTTGGCAAAAACCTCAAAATGTTTCGATTTATAATCAAAAGAAATATCTAATTGCAGGTTTTTTTCGTTAGATAAATCATTATTTCCTTGTTCAAATCGATTGGTTCCGTGATGAACACCATTTGATGTTAATTCGGCTAAATTGGGAGCTCTAAATCCGTTAGCGATATTTATACGAGTATTTATATCTTTAAAAAGTAAGGTTTTAAAACCTAAGGAAGCTGTAAAACTATTAAATTGTTTATCTATTGGATTAAAAATATGAACTTCATCTTCATGCTTAATTTCATGTTTTTCGGTTTTTATAGCCCTATTATCGAAACGAATTCCTCCTTGTAATTTAGTGGTTTCGTTTACATCAAAATTAGCGGTTGTAAAAACACCAAAATCATTAATAGTTGCATCAGGAATTAATAATTCGTCACCAAAATTAGTGTTTGTTTGATGCAAACCTTGTGTTCCTAAAAGAATTTCAAAATTTTTCATTTTAGGAAAATGATATTTCAAATTATAGCTAAATGTTTTTAGCTCCATATTTAAGGCCGGCTCATTATTTGCGTGTTCGTCATGCTCCTGATGGTCATCGTGATCATGATCTTCGTGATTCGCATGGTCATCGTGTTCGTCTTCATGCTCATGTTCATCATCATGATGTTCATGTTCGTCTTCAAATTCTTTTCTACTATTGATTGTATATCCTAAATCGATATCTAATTTTGAAGCGTTAAAAAAAATGTGATTATGCAAGCTTATAATATGGTTATTAATATCTTGATACGGGTTTTCAAGGGCTGTTTTTTTGGTTTGTGTTCCAATTCCTTCTGTTAAACCTAGTTTTGAGTTATTAAAATTATAACGCAATGCTGATGAGAAGTTTTTTTGATGAAAACCAACACCTAATTTCAAATCTTTTTCTTTAAAACGAGTATTAGTAACACGATATGAAGGTGTTTTGTAATCAGAATGAATTCCATATGTTCCACGAGCTAAAAATTGCCATTTTTCAAGAGATGATTTAACACCTAACGACATATTACTTCCCATTGTATTGGTAAAATAACGCTGATTAACATTGGTTTTAGTGGTGTTTTGCGAAGCAAATTTTTCTGGTTGAATATATAAAACTCCTCCTAAAGCATCGGAACCATAAAGAAGCGATGCAGGTCCTTTTATTACTTCAATACCTTGAATACCAGATTGGTTAATACCTAAACCATGTTCGCCACCAAATTGTTGATTTTCTAATCGAATTCCTTGGCTATACACTAAAACACGGTTACCGCTTAAACCTCTAATTACAGGTTTTCCGATAGATGCGCCTGTTGATATTTGAGAAACTCCTGCAATATTTGTAATTCCTTCTATAAGTGTCGTAGCACCTGTTCTATGCAATGCTTTTGCCGATAATCGCTCAACTTTCATTACATTTTCAGATTGTAATTTATTAAAAGGCGTAGAAATAATTATTTCATCAATTTTAAAAATAGCTTCTTCTAGTAAAGGATTAAAAATTTGGTTTTCGTTATTAAAAATAAATGTTTTTGAAACATTTTTAAAACCTAAATAATTAAATGTAATGGTTATTTTACCGTTAGGAATATGATTAAAAGTGTAGTTTCCTTGCGCGTCTGAAGTAACGCCTTTGTGCAGTTGTTCTGCATAAATTTCAACACCTAATAAAGGGTTTTTATTAATGTCTGTAATTTTCCCTGAAACTTTATTTTGTGCATACGAGTTTGAAATCCCTATTAAAAATAGGAAAAAGATTATTTTTTTCATTAAATGTTTTTTATGAATATTTTTATTAATAAAATTTTTATAAATCATCCTTAAAATGATTATAAAGCGTTGTAATACGTAATTATGAAGCATTATTTTACTTCTTTCATTTTATTAAATAAAAAAGTGAAATTAAGTTCAAAAAAACACGATTACATAAAAAGGCTATGTTAAACCGTAAAATAGGGTGGACCTCGGGTAAGTTTTTTATCGGTATAAACAACCGAAATTACTTGTGGTTGCTCGTTGTAGTTATTTTTGTAAAAGTGTTGTGGAATTACAGCGTAATTTGAAGCAGCTGTGTATGAAAATACTTGAAAATGAAAATCGTCTAATGAACAATCTAATTCTTGTTCATGAAAATGATGCTCATCGATACTGGTACAAATAGTATGTTTGTGATTTTCAAAAGTATGCACGAGTTGTATTACTGACGGAAGTAGTAATAGCAACAAATTTAAAAAAGCGATATATTTTTTGAAACGATACATTGAATTTGCAAATGTATAAAAAAATAAAGACCTGAGAGTTATTTATAATTCTCAGGTCTTTTAAATATTATAAAAGGCAGTTAAGCGCCAATTTTAATTTCTAGTTTACTTTATAAACCGTTCCGTTTTGTTTGAAATTTGAATATCCAATTTTAGCGGTAAAACTATAAGAGCTATCAGTTACTTTGGTTATTTGCACAAATATCGGGTCTTTATCTAAATCATTTTTAGGGTTTTTCATACGTAATGAATAGGCAAAATTATTTTTCCATTTGATAAAAAGTGTATCAATATGTTTTTCTTGCTTTTCACTAACCGAACCATCAGCCAAAGAAATACTTGTTGTTTTGGTATATTCTTCAATTTGTAAACTGTCAGTTCTTACAATCGTTGTTTTTCCGTAGTTATTGCTCCCTGGTATTTGAAAATTTCCGTGTTTAAAACGTTCGGGATCGCCTTGTTTATCCGTAGAATTACAAGAAACCACTAAAAAAGCTACTAAAAAATAAAAAAAATATCTCATTAAATTCCTGTGTAATTAGCTGGTGTAATTGCTTTTAATTCTTCTTTAATTTCTGATGAAACCTCTAAAGTATCAATAAAATTAGCAATTGATTTTTGATTGATTTTTTCGTTGGTACGCGTTAATCCTTTTAAAGCTTCGTAAGGATTAGGATATGCTTCACGACGTAAAATTGTTTGAATTGCTTCGGCAACAACTGCCCAGTTATTTTCTAAATCTTCAGCAAATTTAGATTCGTTTAATAATAACTTATTCAATCCTTTTAAAGTAGATGAAAAAGCAATTAACGTATGCCCGAAAGGAACACCTACATTACGTAAAACAGTACTATCGGTTAAATCACGTTGTAATCTTGAAACAGGTAATTTTGCTGATAAATGCTCAAAGATAGCGTTGGCTAACCCTAAGTTTCCTTCAGAGTTTTCAAAATCAATAGGATTTACTTTGTGTGGCATTGCTGATGAACCAACTTCTCCAGCTTTAATTTTTTGTTTAAAATAATCGTTTGAAACATACGTCCAAACATCTCTGTCTAAATCAATTAAAATAGTATTTACACGCTTTAAACCGTCATATAAAGCCGCCATGTGGTCGTAATGCTCTATTTGAGTCGTTGGAAAAGAGTGGTGTAATCCTAAAATATCTTCAACAAAATGCGTTCCGAAGTTTTTCCAGTCGATATCTTTATAGGCTACTTTATGTGCGTTAAAATTCCCTGTTGCTCCACCAAATTTAGCGGCGTGAGGCGTGTGCTGAATGTGAATTGCTTGATTGTTAATACGCTCTACAAAAACAAAAAATTCTTTTCCTAAACGAGTAGGAGAAGCAGGCTGTCCGTGCGTTCGTGCTAACATTGGAATATCGTCCCATTCTTCAGATAAATCGGCTAATTTAGATACTAATTCATCTAAAGCAGGATAATAAACTTCATCCATCGCGTCTTTAATAGATAATGGAATTGCCGTATTATTAATGTCTTGAGAAGTTAATCCGAAGTGAATAAACTCTTTATATTTTTGTAATTCTAATTTGTCAAATTCTTCTTTGATAAAATATTCAACCGCTTTTACATCATGATTTGTAATCGCTTCAATATCTTTAATTTTCTGAGCATTTTCAGTAGAAAATTCTTCGTAAATTTTACGTAAATTAGGATATAATTCTTTATTGAAGTCGGCTAATTGTGGCAAAGGAATTTCACATAAAGCGATAAAATACTCTATTTCAACTTTTACTCTGTATTTAATTAGGGCTTCTTCAGAAAAATAGTTTGCTAAATTGGCTATTTTATTACGGTATCTACCATCAATAGGAGAGATGGCGTTTAATTGTGTTAAGCTCATGATTTATGCTTTTTTATGTAATTTTGTTGTGTTGTTTCGCAAAAATAGAAAATACTATTCTTTTTTAACGGATTATAATTGATTAATAATTAAGTTCTATTTTATTTTTTATTTATGACGGTTGTCATAGAATAATAGCATATAAAAAGATACTTTTGTATTTTATTAAAAGTCACTTAAAATGAATGAAATAGATACAAAAGAAATTGAAAATAGAGAAGATGTTTTTTTATTAGTAAGCACTTTTTACGATAAAATTAAAGCGGATGATTTTATTGGGCATATTTTTTTAAAAACAATTCCTACGGATGCTTGGGATGCTCATTTAGAAAAATTAACGGATTTTTGGGAATCGAATCTTTTTTTCGTTCGAAAATTTAAAGGAAATCCGATGAAAGCCCACAAAGATTTAAATACTCATTTTAATCACAGCATTTCACAAGAGCATTTTGGAAGATGGTTGCTTTTATGGTTTGAAACATTAGACGAAAATTTTCATGGAGCAAAAGCCAACGAAGCAAAAGAACGTGCTAGAAATATCGCTTCTATGTTGTTTTTTAAAATGTTTGAAGATAAACCAAAAGCAAAACTAACAGATTCTTAACAATAAGAAATAATAACAGAAAAAATTTAACAAAGCTATTTTTATTAAATAGCTTTTTTTACCTTCACAAATTCAACTTTTTTAAACTTTTTTTGTGGAAAAGATAACTATCATTTACCTTGTTTTGGCTGTTTTGTTAAGTGTTGTAATCGCTTATTTTCAATATTTTTACAAAACAACACAGAAATCTAAAAGAAATAAATTCCTTTTTGCTTTAAAAACATTGAGTTTATTTTTACTGTTTTTATTGTTGATAAACCCTAAAATAAAAAGCATTAAAACTCAAAATATAAAACCTGTTTTAAGTATTTTAGTAGATAATTCATCATCAATAAAATATTTTAATGCCGAAAAAACAGTAGCATCGGTTTTAAAAACCTTAAAAAATTCCGCCAAAATTACCGATAAGTTTGACGTTCAATATCTTTCTTTTGATAAAAAAACAACAGTTTTATCGGCTGATAGTTTAAATTTTTCAGGAACTCAAACAGCTATTTACCAAGCAATAAATGCAGTGAATAAATTGCAAAAAGAACGCTTAAATGCGACTGTTTTAATTACTGACGGAAACCAAACTAACGGAAATGAGTATCAATATATAACCTCAAAAAACAAAGTTTTCCCCGTTGTTATAGGCGATACTACCGCTTATCAAGATTTGCAAATTTCACAGGTAAACGTTAATAAATACAGTTATATAAAAAATAAGTTTCCTGTTGAAACCTTAGTCTATTATCAAGGAGAATTTAACGGGAAAGAACAAATAAACGCTACTTTTTCAATTACACATCAAGGTAAAAAAGTGTTTTCTAAAAAGGTTACCTTTTCGGCAGATAATCCTACAAAAACAATCACTACTAATTTAACTTCGGATAAAAAAGGAATCCAATATTATAAAACGTCAATAAGTGAAATTAAAAATGAAAAAAACACCAAAAATAATTACAAAAATTTTTCAGTAGAAGTTATCGACCAGCAAACAAAAGTATTAATTTTAAGTTCTTTCTTACATCCTGATATAGGAGCGATTAAAAAATCGATAGAAAGTAATAAACAACGAAAAGTAGATATCGCTTTTATAAATGATAAAAACATTAAATATAATGACTATCAGTTTTTTGTTTTTTATCAACCAAATAGTTCTTTTAAAAAGGTTTTTGAAAAAGTAACATCTAATTATTTAATCGTTTCAGGAACAAAAACGGATTGGAATTTTTTAAACACACAAAATTTAGGCGTTCAGAAAGAAGCCATTAAGCAACCTGAAAATTATACGGCACTTTATAACGCCAATTTTTTACCTTTCTTACAAAAAGACATCAATTTTAATGATTTTCCGCCACTAAAAGATGTTTTTGGAGAGATAAGAATAACAGGCGATGCCCAGATTTTATTACATCAAAAATATGCAGGTTTTAAAACCAAAGAACCCTTATTGGCGACTATCGAAAACTTTGAAAATAAAAATTATAAAACTGAAAAATCGACAAAAAACAATCAAAAACACGCTGTTTTATTTGGAAAAGGAATCTGGAAATGGCGTTCAGCTAGCTTTTTAGAATCACAAGGAATTGAAAATAACTTTGAAAATTTTGATGCTTTTTTAGGCAATTTAGTACAATATTTAGCCTCTAATAAAAAAAGAAAAAGACTATCTGTAAAAAGTAAATCATCATATCTACAAAATGAATCCGTAACAATTTCAGCTTTTTATGTTGACGAAAATTATAAATTTGATAACAGGGAGTCTCTAGAAATAACCATTACAAATACCCTAACAAAGCATCAAAAAACACTGCCTTTTTCATTGGTAAATAATTCGTATCAGGTTTCAATTTCTGACCTTTATTCTGGCTATTATTCATATAAAGTAGCTGTAAAAAACAACAGCAATCAAAAAATAAACAGCTACGGGAAATTTAAAATAACCGAATTTAACATAGAAGAGCAGTTTGTAAATGCCAATGATCAAAAACTACATCAATTAGCCTTAAAAACAGCAGGAAAATTAATATATCCTGATAAAATAGATAATTTTTTAACGCAATTATCCGAAGATAAAACCTATTATACTACTCAAAAATCAAGCATCAAAAAAGAACATTTAATTAATTGGAAATGGCTTTTATCGTTAATCATTGTTTTATTTTCAGTAGAATGGTTTATCAGAAAATTTGATGGTAAAATATAAAAAACGAATCGCTTTTAATTGTGTAATTTAGCATTGTTCCTGTACTTTGTATATATAATTTAAAACTTAAAAAGATGAAATTTAACACCAGAAAATGGATAAAACCAGAAGATTTAAACCCAAATGGAACGTTATTTGGCGGTCGATTATTACAATGGATTGATGAAGAATTAGGAATTTATGCTATTATTCAATTAGAAATACCCCGAACGGTTACTAAATTTATGTCTGAAATAGATTTTGTAAGCTCTGCTAAACAAGGCGATATTATTGAAATTGGCATCGAAGTTGTAAAATTTGGGAACACCTCAATTACCTTAAACTGCCAAGTACGCAACAAGCTTACCCACAAAACAATTATAGAAATAGACAAAATTGTAATGGTTAGTTTAGGTGAAGATGGAACACCAATACGCCACGGAAAAACCAAGGTTGAATACGTTAAAGACCGATTAAATAAATAATTTTTATATCTTTGTTACTGTAATTTATTTTTTTAAATCAATAAATTGAAAATTATTAGCATCCTCATATTAACCTTATTGCTCTTTGTGCCTCCGGTGCAGGGACATTCGGATGCTATTATTTTTTCTGATGCCCAAACCACACATTTTAATACGATGGACGATGCACATTTGCAAACCCATCATCAAAATGATACCGAAGAAGAAAGAAATACCGAACACCATCATCATTGTATTTTTTTAGGTATTTCAAGCGCTGTAATTGCGCCTGAATTCAATTTTCAGATTATTACATTCTTTCAAAAACACTCAAAAAATCATTTTTATAAAGTGTTAAATACCGCTAGTTATTTAAACCAGCTTTTTCAACCTCCAATAGTTTAATTCTTTTTTTACTTTTTAATAATCGTATCATTTTCAACTGTTTAATAGTCGAGGTGATGTTGTTATTTCGTGTAAGTTTTTATCGATTTTCATCCTTTTTATTAACTTTATTTGAAGCAATTTCCCGCTTTTCGCACTCGCTCTTTTTTGAAAAAAATCAAAAAAGGAGCTCAAACAATGCTACAATCGGGGCTAGGCATACAGCTCTTTTACTATTGTTTAGAGCTTTTATTTAAAGAAAGTTACATCAATAATAAGATTCAATTATCGTAAAAATTACACTTCAAAACTTTTAAAAATCAAGAATTAAACACATAAAAGATGTTAGATAACATTATAAAATTTTCAATTAAAAATAAATTGATTATTGGCGCTTTTGTATTGATATTAATTGGTTGGGGAATTTATTCACTAAAACAATTACCTATTGATGCAGTGCCAGATATTACCAATAATCAGGTGCAAATTATTACTTCAGCACCTTCACAATCGGCACAAGATATAGAAAGATTAGTAACATTTCCCATAGAAATGACTATGTCTAGTATTCCTAATATTGAAGAAGTTCGTTCTTTTTCTCGTTTCGGATTAAGCGTAGTAACCATTGTTTTCAAAGATAATGTAGATATTTATTGGGCAAGACAACAAATTAGCGAACGCTTAAACGAAGCAAAAAATAATATTCCAAACGGAGTTGGTTCGCCCGAAATGGCACCTGTAACTACTGGTTTAGGAGAAATTTATCAATATACGCTATTTACAAAAGAGGGGTTTAAAGAAAAGTTTTCTATTATGGAATTGCGTTCTCTTCAAGATTGGGTTGTTCGCCGTCAATTATTAGGAATAAAAGGAATTGCAGATGTTAGTAGTTTTGGAGGTTTTTTAAAACAATACGAAGTTGCTTTACAACCTGAAAGATTGCAAACATTGGGTGTAAGTATCAACGAAGTTTTAGAGGCTTTATCTAAAAATAATCAAAATACAGGAGGTGCTTATATTGATAAAAATCCGAAGGCATATTTTATCCGAAGTCAAGGATTAATTCAATCATCTGAAGATATTCAGAATATTGTTATTAAAAATACTCAAAATGGTACACCTGTTTTAATTAAAGATATCGGAAAAGTACAATTAGGAAGTGCTATCAGATATGGAGCAATGACTAGAAACGGCGAAGGAGAAGTTGTTGGAGGAATTGTAATGATGCTAAAAGGCGCAAACTCATCAAAAGTGATAAAACGTGTTAAAGAACGAGTTGCTCAAATTCAAAAAAGTTTACCCGAAGGAGTTATTATCCAACCTTTTTTAGATAGAACAAAATTAGTCGATAAAGCAATTAGCACGGTATCAACTAATTTAATCGAAGGAGCTTTAATTGTGATTCTTATTTTAGTGTTATTATTAGGAAACTTACGTGCGGGATTAATTGTTGCATCGGTAATTCCGTTGGCAATGTTATTTGCTATTATATTGATGAACTTATTTGGAGTTTCAGGAAATTTAATGAGTTTAGGAGCAATTGATTTTGGAATTATAGTCGATGGTTCGGTGATTATTGTGGAAGCAACATTGCATTATTTAGTGATGAAGAAATCAGGAAAAAAATTAACACAATCCGAAATGGATGAAGAAGTATATCAGTCAGCTTCAAAAATTAGAACCAGTGCTGCCTTTGGAGAAATTATTATTTTAATTGTATATCTTCCTATTTTGGCGTTGGTTGGTATTGAAGGGAAAATGTTTAAACCGATGGCAATAACCGTAAGTTTTGCCATTTTAGGAGCATTTATTTTATCATTAACATACGTTCCGATGATTAGTGCTTTATTTTTAAAGAAAACAATTTCTGATAAAAAAAATATTTCTGATAAAATAATAGGAGCATTACAAAATGTTTATACACCTATTTTAGAGTTTGTTTTAAGCTATAAAAAATCGGTTCTTATTGTTGCTATTATTACTTTTTTATGGAGCCTTTTTACCTTTAAAAATATGGGTTCAGAATTTATTCCATCTTTAGATGAAGGAGATTTAGCCGTTCAAGCAACCGTTTCTACAGGAAGTTCATTATCATATACGATTGATGTTACGAATAAATCTTCAAAATTATTATTAGCAGAATTTCCTGATGAAATTGAACAAATTGTAAGTAGAATAGGTTCATCAGAAATACCTACAGACCCAATGCCTGTTGAAGTGGCTGATATTATTATCATCTTAAAAGATAAAAATGATTGGAAAAAAGCACGTACTAAAAATGAGTTGACCGAAAAAATGAATCATTTATTAGATGAAAATATGTTAGGTGTCAATTTCGGATTTCAACAGCCAATACAAATGCGTTTTAATGAATTGATGACAGGAGCAAGGCAAGATGTTGTTCTAAAAATTTACGGAGAAGATTTAGATAAATTAGTAAAATATGGAAATGAATTAGGAAAAATTATTCCTGAAGTAGCTGGTGCTGAAGATTTGTATATCGAAAAAATGACAGGTTTAAAACAAATTGTTATTGATTATAAACGAAATCAATTAGCATTATACGGTTTAAATATTTCTGATGTAAATACGGCTGTAAATACGGCCTTTGCTGGGCAAAGTGCAGGTTCTGTATATGAAGGTGAGCAACGTTATGATTTGGTTGTTAGAATGTCAAAAGAAAATAGAGCAAATATTAATGATATTCGTAAATTATATATAATGACAGCTAATGGAGTACAAATTCCGTTAGAAAATGTTGCTGATGTAAGCTTTAAAACAGGACCAAACCAAATACAAAGAGATGATGCTAAACGAAGAATAACAGTAGGTTTTAACGTTCGAGGTCGTGATGTAGCAAGTATTGTTACTGAATTACAACAAAAAGTTAGCAAAAAAATACAATTTGATACTGGGTATTATATCACCTATGGCGGAACTTTTAAGAATTTAGAAGAAGCACGTACAAGATTAGGAATTGCAGTTCCTGTTGCTTTATTATTGATTTTTTTACTTTTATATTTTACTTTTAAATCGATTAAACAAAGTTTTTTAATTTATACAGCAATTCCAATGTCGGCAATTGGTGGAATTTTTGCATTATGGCTTAGAGATATGCCTTTTTCAATATCGGCAGGAATAGGATTTATAGCCTTGTTTGGTGTCGCTGTTTTAAACGGAATTGTATTAATTGCAGAATTTAATCGTTTGAAAAAAAATGGAATAACTGATGTAAAAGAAATCATAAAAAAAGGAACTTCTGTTCGATTACGTCCCGTAATTATGACGGCAATGGTAGCTTCATTAGGGTTTTTACCGATGGCTATTTCAGCATCGGCAGGAGCAGAGGTACAAAAACCATTGGCAACCGTGGTTATTGGTGGTTTAATATCGGCAACGTTATTAACCTTATTAATTTTACCAGTTTTATATCTGTTTTCTGAAAGTAAAAATGCTAAATCAATAAAAATAAATTCAAAAATACTGAGTTTGTTATTTATAATATCAGGAAGTTTATTTGTTCAATCACAAGAAATAACAAATAAAAATCCTCAGAAATTAAGTGAGCAAGACGCAATTAATATCGCTTTAAAAAAATCAATAACTAATTATAAATCTGATTTAAATATCGCTAAGAAAAAAGCAGGAATTAGAAGTGCAATTACTTTAAATCCTCTTTCTTTAAAATATCAAGATATTGGAGTTAGTGCTGGTTTATCGGAAAAAGAATGGTCTGCAAATCAAAATTTTGGTGCTGTTTTAACACATCTTCAAAAAAGAAAATTAGCGATTGCAAAACATGAATTAGCAATTTCAGAAAATGAAATTTCTATAAAAGAAATTATCAGAAATACTAGAAGTTTATATCAGCAATGGAATTATTTATATGGGCTTATTTCATTACTTAAAGAGCAAGAAAAAAATAGTAATCTGATTAAAAAAATTTCTAATAAATTATACAATTCAGGAGAAATAGGAGGTTTAGAAAACGATTTAACAATCTTACAATCTTTAGATATTCAATCTAAAAAAAGTACTATTTATAAGGGTTTTACATCCGTAGAAAATAAATTAAAAGAATTATTACAGATAAAAACAGCTATAATTCCTCAAATAAAATTTCCTATTAAAAAAACGCTAAAAAACGCTGTTTTACTTAAAAATAATATCAAAAAAGATAACCTTTCAAAGGCATTCTTAGAAATTTTATCTAAAAGAGAAAAAGTAGCTAAAAAGAATATTTTAGTAGCAAAATCAATTTATTTCCCTGAAATAACAGCTGGGATTGTTAATAGAAAAACAGAAAATGCAACCGATTATACAGGTTTTAATATCGGGTTGAATGTTCCTATTTCATTTTGGTCTAACAATGCTAAAATTAAACAACAAAAAATAATATCCAAAGAAATAACTTTTGAAAATGAAGCGAATAAAATAGCTATTCATAATAATTTTAAAAGTTTACAAGAACAAATAAAATATTTAAAAACGGAATTATCTTCTATTGACAGAATGAAAATAAAGGCTGAAAAATTTATTAAAAAACTAAAATTAGCATATACATCTGGCGAAATAGATGCGTATCAGTACAATCAAAGTTTTAACATTTATTTTCAGGTGATGCAAAATTATTTGTTGTTGATTCATAATTATAATCAAACAGTAATTAACTACGAATTTTACACAAAAAAATAATAAAGATTAAAAGGCTCGGCTCTTATTTAGTCGATTTAGCCAAATAAAAATATAAAAAGATGAAAAAATATATCAATAAAATAAGTTTATTAATAACAATAGTATCGATTATCAGTTGTAATTCGAAAAAAGAAAATCATAAAGGACACAACCATACATCCGAAGAAAAAGAAATAAAACATAAAGAATCAGAAGAAAAACATGCCGAAAATGAATTGCATTTAACAAGTGAACAAGTAGCGTCTGCAAATATAAAAGTAGCCGAAATTACGCAACGAAAAATACGAAACAGCATTGCCGTAACAGGAACAATAGAAGTGCCTCCGCAAAGTAAAGCAACTATTTATGCTCCTTTAGAATCGTTTGTGTATAAAACCGATTTATTACCTGGAGATAAGGTGAAAAAAGGGCAGACCCTTGCCGTTTTAGAGCATCCAAATTTTATAAGATTGCAATATTCGTATTTAGAGGCAGTGAATAATAATAAGGTTACAAAGGCGGATTATGAGCGTAAAAAAATGCTGTTAGCAAACGAAATTACCTCTAAAAAATCATTTCAAATAGCAGAAGGAATGTATAATTCTTCAAAAAGTTTGGTAGCTAGTTATGCAGCACAATTAAAGATGGCAAATTTATCGGCAAGTAGCATTTTAACAAATGGAATTCAACAATATGTGTATATAAAAGCGCCAATTTCGGGCTATGTGGTAGAAAATAACTTGAATAAAGGTATGTTTTTAGCTGCAAATTCTGAAATGATGGAAATTATTGACACCGATCATATGCACGCCGAATTAAATGTTTTTGGAACGGATATTACCAAAATTAAAAAAGGGGATGAATTTGTTTTTAAACCTTCAGGAATTGACTCAGAATATCAGGGAGTTATAAAATTAATCAGTCAAAAAATAAACGATAAAACAAAAACGGTAAATGTTCACGGACATTTTGAGGATGAAAAAAATGTGTTAAAATCAGGGATGTTTATCAATGCGGAAATATTATTAAATGGCGAAAAAACATTTGCAATTCCTCAGGCTGCAATTATAGAAAAAGAAGGCGAAAGCTTTATATTTGCTGCCGAAAATAGTGTAGAATTTATTCCTTTAAAAGTAACTTTAGGGAATAGTGATACAGGTTTTGTAGCTATAAAAACAATTGAAGGAAATAATTTTGATGTTAAAATAGTTACGCAAGGTGCTCATTTTTTAAAAGGCAAATTATTACAACAAGCAGGTGGCATGGAAGGCCATGTGCATTAATTAGATGACGATGGATTTAAAAAAAAACCGATTATTACTGTTAATTTTACTACTCATCCCTTTGGCGGGTTTTGCCCATGGAGTAGATGAAACGACTCAATTATTTTTAGTAAATAATAAAGGAGTTTCTTTTGGTCCGTTCCTTTATATGGGTGCAAAACACATGCTTACGGGCTATGATCATTTACTTTTTTTGGTAGGAGTATTGTTCTTTTTGTATAAAACAAAAGACGTTATAAAGTATGTTACTTATTTTACAATTGGACATAGTTTTACTTTATTATTAGGCGTATTAACTGATGTGAGTATTAATGCTTTTTTGATAGATGCCATTATAGCATTTTCAATAATATATAAAGGATTCGATAATTTAGGCGGTTTTAAAACGCTTTTTAATAAACAGCCTGACACTAAAAAAGCCGTGTTAATTTTCGGGTTATTTCACGGGTTGGGTTTGGCTACTAAATTACAGGAATTTCAATTAGATAAAGACGGGCTTCTTGTTAATTTATTAGGGTTTAATTTAGGCGTAGAAATAGGACAGTTTTTAGCTTTAGGCGCAATTTTATTGTGTATTTCTTACTGGCGACATTATGAAAGTTTTTTAAAATTCTCAAAAATTACCAATGTGCTTTTAATGGCAGCAGGATTTTTATTATTAGGGTATCAATTAACAGGGTATTTCATTTCTTAACATATAAATAATGACAACAAATAAACAAACTTCAATAACTTTAATGAGTAAAAAACAACTAATAAAATCAGTATTTATAGCCTTTTTTATAGGATTATTGGTTTTTTTTATAGCCGTATTACCTGCTGAATATGGCGTAGATCCTTTAGGGACAGGCAAATTAATGGGCTTTGCTAAGCTTTATCAAGAAAATAAAAAAGAGCTAGTAAGCGATGCTTCATCTAAATTAAATTTCAAGAAAATAACGCTTAAAAGTATTGGTTCTAATCCAAATATTGTAAAACCTTTAGAGGCTAATAACCCGCCTTCTGAACAGCGATTAATTGAAAGACAAGATAGTATTCGTGTTATCGTCCCTGCTAAAAAAGGGATAGAATATAAAGTTAATACTCTTAAATACAGTAGTTTTAATTATGAATGGTCATCAGAAAAAAAAGACATTCTTTATACTGATTTTCATGGGGAAGTAAAACAAAATAATCCGCCTGAAGAGGTATTTTATGAAAGTTATACCGTCGCATATTCTAATAATATGGCAGGAACTTTTACCGCTCCTTTTAAAGGAAAGCACGGTTGGTATTTTAAAAATTTAACAGATAAGGATATTACTGTTGTTTTAAAATTAAAAGGAAAATACAAAATATTTATGAAATAAGCAATTTTAAGGTTTCGCTTTACTACGATTTAAAACAAGATTAATTGTACATTTGAAATTAAATAAATTAAACTATAAAAATGAATAATAACAGAAAATTAGATTTTCAATTACCAAAAGGGGGATTTCTTTTAGCAATAGTTGCTGTACTTGGAATTATTGCTTTTTCAAAATCGACAGTAACCATAAAATCAGGGCAGGCAGGTGTTTTATATAAAACATTTGGCGGCGGTGTAGTAACTGATCAGCCAGCAATGGGCGAGGGATTCCAAATTGTAGCTCCTTGGAATAAAGTTTTTATTTATGAGGTACGTCAACAAGAGATTTTTGAAAAAATGCAGGTTTTATCATCTAATGGTCTGGAAATTAGACTAGAAGCTTCGGCATGGTTTCAACCACAAACTGATAAAATTGGTTCTTTACATCAGGAAAAAGGAGAAAATTATATTTCGAGAGTTATTCAGCCAGCTATTCGTTCTGCAGCTCGTAGTGTTGTAGGACGTTATACCCCTGAACAATTATATTCTAGTAAAAGAGATGTTATTCAAACAGAAATTTTTGCAGAAACAAAAAAGATTTTAGACAAACAGTTTATTCAATTAAATGAAATTTTAGTTCGAGATGTAACTTTGCCTACAACTATTAAAACAGCAATTGAACGTAAATTAAAACAAGAGCAAGAATCTTTAGAATATGAGTTCCGATTGGTTACGGCTCAAAAAGAAGCAGAAAAACAAATTATTGAAGCAAAAGGTAAAGCGGATGCGAATAAAATTTTAAGCGCTTCTTTAACCGATAAAATTTTACAAGATAAAGGAATTGAAGCTACCTTAAAATTAGCAAATTCGCCAAATAGTAAAGTGGTTTTAATTGGTTCGGGTAAAAGTGGAATGCCTATTATATTAGGAAATCAATAATAATTTAAATTGAAAAACCTGAACTAATTGTTCAGGTTTTTTTATGTCTTAATATGGTTCTAGCATCATCATATTGTCTTTGGTAGGCTAGCTCGTTTAAATCATAACTAAAAAAGAAAGTTTCGGTTCATTAAAAAAATATTTTTTAAGTATCAGTCAGTAAGAATACAACCTTTTACTAAATCAAAAAAATCTACATATCTATATTTTTTTATCGTCCGTAAACTGATTAAGGTTTAAAAAACTATATATATAAATAATTTTTAAGTCGTTTATTTTTTTATAAGTAGGTAGGAACAAAGGTTTAGTCTGTTTACTCCAAAATAATGGAAATTATAAAACAAAAAAAGACAGCTCAATTGAGCTGTCTTTTTTTTGTTTTATATGATGTAAAAGATTGTAATTAATCTCTGTTACGTCTTCTTCCAAAACCTGAAGATGCACCGTCACCGCTACTTCTTCTTGGAGAAGAAGAACTGCTATCGTTACGTCTTCTTGAATCTCTATCTCCTCTTGGAGCTCTATCTCTAGAACCTCTATCTCTTGGAGCTCTGTCGCTTCCACCACGAGGTCTTCTTCCGCCAAAACCACCACTACGGGGTTTTCTTCCGCCTCTTCCACCGCCACCACGGTTAGATTTGGTAATTTCAATATTAACAGAACGTCCGTTAAAATCGGCATCATTATTACTAAAAGCTTCTAATGTTTCTTTTTCAAAGTTTTTATCTATTTCAAAGAAAGAGAAAGTATCTAAAATATCAATCGCTCCGATTTCAATTTTATCAGCAATTTTTTGGTCATTAATTAATCCAATTAATGTTGCAGGGTTTAATTTATCTTTTCTACCTAAGTTGATAAAGAAACGAGTCATATTTTCGTCTGTTGCTCTAGCTCTTGAATTATCTCTAGAAGATAAATCATTTAAATCATCAGACTTATTATAATACGTTAAGAATTTATTGAATTCTAAAGAAACAAATTTTTGAACTAATTCTTCTCTACTTAAGTCTTCTAATTTTTCATAGATACTTGGTAAAAATTCTTCAATTTGTTCATTGTTAACCTCTGTAGCTTTTACCTTTTCAATTAAGTGCATTAATTGATTTTGGCAAATTTCTTTTCCAGTAGGAACTTTTTTAGCTTGAAATTTCTTTTTGATAATACGCTCAATAGAACGTAATCTACCTTTTTCTTTGTTGTTTACTAATACAACAGAGATACCTTTACTACCAGCTCTACCAGTTCTACCACTACGGTGATTGTAGTTTTCAATTTGGTCTGGTAATTTATGGTTAATAACGTGTGTTAAATCGTTTACATCAATTCCACGTGCAGCAACATCAGTAGCAACTAAAATTTGGATAGTTTTTTTACGGAATTTCCCCATAACACTATCTCTTTGTTGCTGAGATAAATCTCCGTGTAACGAATCTGCGCTATAACCATCTTTAATAAGATTGTTAGCAACTTCTTGAGTTTCACGTCTTGTTCTACAAAAAATAATTGCGTAAATATTAGTATTTACATCTGCAATTCTTTTTAAAGCTTGATAACGAGTTCTTTCGTTTACTACATAGTATTCGTGGGTTACGTTATCAGAACCTTGATTTTTTTCTCCTGATGTAATTTCAACAGGGTTACTCATATAATTTCTGGCAATTGCTTCAACTTCTCTAGGAAATGTTGCCGAAAATAATAATGTTTGTTTTGTTTCAGGAGTAGCATCTAATACTTTATCAAGTTCATCTTTGAACCCCATATTAAGCATTTCATCAGCTTCATCTAAAACTAACCATTGTACGTTTCCTAATCTTAATGCTCTTCTATTTATTAAATCAACGGTTCTTCCAGGAGTACCAACAACAATTTGCGCACCTCTTTTTAAACCTCTAATTTGTTCTTCAATATTAGAACCACCATATACTGTTACAACTTTTAAGTCTGGAATGTATTTAGCGAAATCTTTAATATTATTTCCTATTTGAACGGCAAGTTCACGAGTAGGCGATAAAATAATAGCTTGAGTATTTTTATCAGAAGTATCTATTTGTTCGATAATAGGTAAACTAAAAGCAGCTGTTTTACCTGTTCCTGTTTGAGCAAATGCTTTTAAATCATCGGTAGATGAAATAATTTGAGGAATTGCTTTTTCTTGAATTACAGTTGGTTTTTCGTAACCTAAATCTGTTAATGCTTTGTTTATAGGCTCTTTTAAGCCTAAATCTAAAAATGTTGACATATATACGTCTGTGTTCTTTAGATTCACAGACGCCAGTATCTGTAAACCTGATTCTTAATTTGGACAATAGATTAATAGCTAGTAATCTGGTAGTTAATAATCTAGACTTTATTTTGCTTGAAAAATAAAATCCCGCAAATTTACGCTTTTTTACATAAAATAACAACTATTATTAATTGTTTTGTAAATCTTGCACTTGTTTATTGATATTTTTAGCCGATAAACTAGTGTATCCGTTTTTGATAATACCTTGCTTATCAATTAATAGCATACGAGGGAATTTACTTGAAGAAAAATTACAAACAAGGCTCTTTTCAGGTAGGGTATATTGGTGTTTTATAGCTATTTTTTTGGTGTATCTTTTAAAATTATTACATAAATTAACTACAATAAAGGTAACATTAGGATTATTTTTTATTAAAAAATTAGTTCGAGATGAAATCCAGTCATCTGAAGCGTATTTATAGTCTTTAAATAAAATTACAGCGCTTTTTCCTTTTATCAACTTTGAAATACGTTTTGTTTCACCTGTTGAAGCTATTAAATTAAAATCGGGCAATTTATCGCCTGTATTTAATAATTTAAGGTCATTAACCAATCGTTGCATGTTTTTTTTCTGCTCAATATTGGTATTTAACTTAAAGAATTCAAAAAATGTTTTATTTTTATTTTCATCGTTTGGTTCTTTAAAAAAATGACGTATTACCGTATTATAAAGTAGTTTGTTTTTTATTTCTTCCGAAGAAATACTAGCATCAATATTATTTAATAAATTACGTGTAAAATTAACGGAATTACCTTTTTCAAGATATACATCGTTATATAATTTATCAATTGTTAAAGCATAATAGGGGCTAAAAAAAATTAGAGAATCTTTTTTTAAATTGATATCTGCCCGATAATCAAAATAAGAATCCACTAATTTTTCAGGAGTTTTTTTATTGAAGTTTTTAATAGCATATTGTTCTGAATACGTATAAACAGGGTAAAACAATGCTACTTTTAATATTTCTAAAAATTCTTTAGAAGCCTTTTCTTTATTTCTTTTTTTAAAAGTGATAAATTTTTGTTCTTTAATTTTTTTAATAGAATCAATTTTTATTAAAAAATCATGTTGTGAAAGCTGGTATAATTTTTCAAAATTTTTGTCGTCTTGTTCTGTTTCTAAAAAAGCTTCAATTAATATATTGTTTCTATTGGCATCTTTTCCGCTAAAGACTAACGATTCATCAAAACTCCAAGTATTTAAACGAAATAATAAACTGTCTTGAGGTTCTAGGTAAACATATTGATGTTCTGTTGCGTGTCCAAAAACATACAAACCTTTTTTTAAATGTTTATAATTTCCTAAAAAGCTGTTATCTTTTTTTAAATAAATAGTATCATTAAATGTATAATTATCCGATAAAGTGATATAGTTTGATTTCGGATTAATAATTTTACCGCCAAAATAAGTAATTTTTGGTGTTTTTGATGAATTACATCCAATGAATAAAATTAATAGGGGTATTAAGTATTTAGTCATGTGTTGGTTATTAACGGTATAAAAACATACTGTTCAAAAATAAACATATTGCTATCATTTTGTTGTTAATTCGTTGTTAAAAGAATTATCGCCGCCAAATGTAATGTGTTAAATAGTTCCTTGCAAATTCTTTTTAGGCAACTATATTTTATACTTTTGTAGCCGAATTTAAAAAACTTTCAATGTTATCAGTTTCTAATTTATCAGTTCAGTTTGGTAAGCGTGTTTTGTTTGATGAAGTAAACACTAAGTTTACTCAAGGAAATTGCTACGGTATTATCGGAGCAAATGGAGCGGGAAAATCTACTTTTTTAAAGATTTTATCAGGAGTACAAGAACCTACTTCGGGTCAGGTTCATTTAGAGTCTGGTAAAAGAATGTCAGTATTAACACAGGACCATTATGCTTTTGATGAGTTCACTACTTTAGATACTGTATTAAAAGGGAATAAAGAATTATATAAAATTAAATCGGAAATTGACGCTTTATATGCCGATTATACCGATGAAAATGCCGAGAAAATAGGCGAGTTACAAGTTCGTTTTGAAGAAATGGACGGATGGAATGCCGATTCTGCTGCGGCAACGTTATTATCTAATTTAGGGATTAAAGAAGAAGACCATTACACTTTATTAGCCGATTTAGACTCTAAGAAAAAGGTACGTATTTTATTAGCCCAAGCTTTATTTGGGAATCCTGACGTGTTAATTATGGATGAGCCTACCAACGATTTAGATTTTGAAACTATTTCTTGGTTAGAAAATTTTTTAGCGAATTTTGACAACACGGTAATCGTAGTATCGCATGACCGTCACTTTTTAGATGCCGTTTGTACACATATTTCTGATATCGATTTTGCTAAAATTAATCACTTTTCAGGAAACTATACTTTCTGGTATGAATCTAGTCAATTAGCAGCAAAGCAAAGAGCCCAACAGAATAAAAAAGCCGAAGATAAAAAGAAGGAATTAGAAGAATTTATCCGTCGTTTTTCTGCAAATATGGCAAAGTCGAAACAAGCGACTTCTCGTAAGAAGATGATAGACAAGTTAAATGTTGATGAAATTAAGCCATCTAGTCGTCGTTATCCTGCTATTATTTTTGATAGAGATAGAGAGGCGGGAGACCAAATTTTAAACATTGAAGGATTATCAAAAGATTTTGAAGGAAAACCTTTATTTGCTAATGTTGACATTAATTTAAACAAAGGCGATAAAGTAGCAATTATTTCAAAAAGCTCGAAGGCTGTTTCTACTTTTTACCAAATTATATCAGGAAATGAGCAAGCCGATTCAGGTAAATTTAGCTGGGGAGTAACAACTACACAATCGTATTTACCGTCTGATAACTCATCATTTTTTCAGAATGGCGAGTTAGATTTAGTAGATTGGTTACGTCAGTATGCACAAACCGAAGAGGAAAGAGAAGCTGTATTTATTAGAGGTTTCTTAGGGAAAATGATTTTTTCTGGCGAAGAGGCTTTAAAGAAAAGTAATGTATTATCGGGAGGTGAAAAAGTTCGTTGTATGTTATCGAGAATGATGATGACAAGAGCAAATATTTTAATGTTAGACGAGCCTACAAATCACTTAGATTTAGAATCTATTCAGGCATTAAACAACTCGTTAATTAATTTTAAAGGAACAATTTTGTTCTCTACCCATGACCACGAGTTTGCACAAACCGTAGCAAACAGAGTTATTGAAATTACGCCAAAAGGGGTAATCGATAAATATGCTACTTTCGATGAATATTTAGCCGACCCAAAGGTAAAAGAATTAAGAAAGAAGATGTATTCATAATATATTTTACAACATATTTATAAAAAGGAAGCGCAAATATTGTGCTTCCTTTTTTTTGTGCTTTTTTGAAGTATATTTTTTTTGAAGCTATTTCCCGCTTTCCGCACTCGCTTTTTTTATTTTTAAAGGGAAAAATAAAAAAGAGCTCAAACAATTGCTTCAATCGGGGCTAGGAAATCCGTAGTCTTAAAATTATTTTATTTTTAAGAACCTAAATAGAAATTATCAATTCTAGCCTGTCAGTTCGAGTGATTTTTTTTCCTTCAAAAAAATAGTATCGAGAACTTTTTAGTATCAAATTCATCAACAGAAAATAATTCAAATTCTCGATATCATTTTAATACAGACCTCACAGGTTTTTAAATTAAAACCTGTGAGGTCTATTTTTATAGCCATTTAATTTTTACAGCTTTATTTGATAATTATTTGCTAATAAAATGATACTTTTAGCCGTAAAAACAAAGAGTGCCTTCTATGAAAAAGATGAATACCAGAAAAAGCACTTTTCTAAATAAAATTTAATAAAGACTCTAAAGAAAATCAAAATAATTATTTGATTACATTTAAATTGCATACAAAAAAACACTATGACCATACAAGAATACATTACCAAAATAAATACGCTTTTTATAACTGGTAATGCCCGAGAACACTCTTACAGAGGAGATTTACAAAATCTTATTATGGCTATTTTGCCCGATGTGTTAGTAACCAACGAACCCGCAAGAGTTGCCTGCGGTGCGCCTGATTACGTATTAACACGTAAAAATATTCCTATCGGATATATTGAAGCGAAAGATATCGGTGTTGATTTAAAAAGTAAAACCCTAAAAGAACAATTCGACAGATACAAAGCTGGTTTAACAAACTTAGCGTTTACCGATTATCTAGAATTTCAGTTTTATAGAAATGGCGAATTAACCACAAAAATTGCCATCGCTAAAATTGAAAATGAGCAAATTGTTGGAATCCCTGAAAATTTTAAACAGTTTACGCAACTGATAAAAAACTTTGCGCAAATAGTATCGCAAACCATAAAATCGCCCACCGTATTGGCGCAAATGATGGCGGGTAAAGCCAAATTAATGGCGAATATCATTGAAAAATCTTTAAATAAAGACGACCAAAACGAACATCGTTCGAATATAAAATCGCAAATGTTGTCGTTTCAACAAATGCTAATTCATGATATTGATAACAAAGCTTTTGCCGATATTTATGCACAAACAATCGCTTACGGAATGTTTGCCGCCCGATATCACGACCCAACATTAGAAAGCTTTTCAAGACAAGAAGCCGCCGAATTAATCCCTAAAAGTAATCCGTTTTTACGTAAACTTTTTCAAGATATTGCGGGCTTCGATTTAGATGACCGTATTGCGTGGATTGTAGATGAATTAGTACAAATATTTTTAGCGTCCGATGTTGCCGACATCATGAAAAATTTCGGTAAAAGCACCAAACAAGAAGACCCTGTTGTACATTTTTACGAAACGTTTTTAGGAGAATACAATCCCGCTTTACGCAAAGCTCGTGGTGTTTGGTACACACCGCAACCCGTGGTTAATTTTATTGTTCGGGCGGTGGACGATGTGCTAAAATCAGAATTTAAACTCTCGAAAGGTTTAGCAGATACCAGCAAAACAACTATCAGAGTAAAAACAGATATTGCTAATAAAAACTTTAAAAGCGGTTATAAAGAAGTCGATAAACAAGTTCACAAAGTACAAATTTTAGACCCCGCAACTGGTACAGGAACTTTTTTATCCGAAGTTATAAAACACCTTCACAAAAAATTTAAAGGACAACAAGGAATTTGGAGCAACTACGTTTCTAAAGATTTAATTCCTCGTTTAAATGGTTTTGAATTGTTAATGGCAAGTTATGCAATGGCACATCTTAAAATGGATATGCTACTCACAGAAACTGGCTACAAACCCAAAGACAATCAGCGTTTTAATATATTTTTAACCAATAGTTTAGAAGAAGCTCACAAAGATAGCGGTACGTTATTTAGTAGCTGGTTAGCCGATGAAGCCGACCAAGCAAATGCCATTAAAAGAGATGCCCCTGTAATGTGTATTATTGGAAATCCGCCGTATGCCGTTAGTAGCACTAATAAAAGTGAGTGGATTTTAAATTTAATGAAAGATTATAAAAAAGATTTAAAAGAAAAAAGTTATAATTCTCTTTCTGATGATTATGTTAAATTTATAAGATACGGACAGCATTTTATCCAAAAAAATGGAAGCGGTGTTTTAGCTTATATTTCTAATAATAGTTTTATTGATGGAATAACGCATAGACAAATGCGAAAAAATTTATTAGAAACTTTTGATAAAATTTATATTTTAGATTTACACGGAAACGCAAAGAAAAAAGAAACTTCTCCTGATGGTTCGCCCGACCAAAATGTGTTTGATATTATGCAAGGCGTTTCTATTAATATTTTTGTAAAAACAGGCGATAAAAAACCAAAAGAATTAGGAAAAATTTTTCATGCCGATTTATTCGGGAAACGTGATTTTAAATATGATTTTATTTCTGAAAATAATTTAGCATCAATAAAATGGAAGATTTTAGAAAATAAAAAACCTTATTATTTCTTTGTTCCTAAAGATTTTCAATCCGAAGAAATTTATAATAAAGGAATTAAAATAAATGAATTATTTAATACATATGGTCCAGGTGTAGAAACAGGTCAAGATAAACTATTCGTATCTCACAATAAAAAAACATTGAAAAATACTTTTAATATTTTATCAGAAAAAAATGAAAATTATTATAAGGAATTATCAATAATTAATAAAAAGTCTTATTTAATAAAAGATAAATTATTTAATGATGATTTATCTGATGTTCCTATCAAGAAATACATTTATAAAATATTTGATTTTAGATATATCGCTTATGCTAATAAAAGTTTAAGACGAGCAGATTACAATGTTTTTAAACACATAAAAAACAATAATAATCTTTTTTTAAATTTAATGAGAACTATTGTTGCTACAAATAATTATAGTAGTATTATGATTACTAATAGTATTATTGACAAAAATCTTTATAGTTTTCAAACTTATGCTTTCCCTCTATATTTATATTCCGAAGAAAAAGCAAATCTTGAAATTTTTTCTGAAGATAAAAAAGGAGAAGCAATAACACGAGTTCCTAATTTAGATAAAAAAATAATCAATAAAATTGCTAAAAAATTAGGTTTAAAATTTACTACAGAAAAAGAAGAAACCGCAAAAACTTTTGCACCAATTGATGTTTTAGATTACATCTATACCGTTTTACACTCGCCAAATTATAGAGAAACGTACAAAGAATTTTTAAAGATAGATTTCCCTAGAGTTCCTTTCCCTAAAGATGAAAAAACATTTTGGGACTTGGTAAAATTAGGCGGAGAAATACGCCAAATTCATTTATTAGAAAGCCCCATTGTAGAAGATGCAATTACGCAATATTTAGGCGATGGCGATAATATAATTACTCGAAAATTAACAAAAACCGATATTGGTTATCAGGCTGTAACCGATACACACGGAAAAGTTTGGATAAACGACATCAATTATTTTGATAATGTTCCTTTAGTTGCTTGGGAGTTTTATATTGGTGGTTATCAACCAGCTCAAAAGTGGTTAAAAGACCGCAAAGGACGAGAATTAGATTACGAAGATATTTTTCATTATAATAAAATTATCGTAGCCTTAACACAAACCGACAAAATAATGAAAGAAATTGATTTGATTGATTTTATAGAAAAGGACGAGAAATAAAATATTTGATAAAATGATAAAATAACGTCATACTGAATTTATTTCAGCATCGCATAAAGTGAAGAACTACGTCAAATTAGGGTGTGAAACTGAAATAAAATCCTTTTGACGGATTCGGTTTTATGCTATAAAAAATTTAAAAATTAAGTTTAAAAAATTAAATAGGTTCTAAATTTTATAGCTACTTGTTTTGCGTTAGGGATTGAAGCAATTGTTTGAGCTCCTTTTTATTTTTTCTTTTAAAAAAATAAAAAGAGCGAGTGCGTAAAGCCCGACCTTTAGGTAACGCCCAAATTATCTTCAAAATAATCATCAAACAATAAAAAGGCGAACTTATAGGGTTCGCCTTTTATATGTATCGAAAATTCATAATTCTCGATACTATTTTAATTCCTTTTAGTCATTAAAATCACTCGAATTGACAATGTTTAAAAATCATCAAAAGATTCATCGAAATTAAAAAAACTAAAGACATTTCCTCCATAACGCTTGTCGTAACGGTGGTTAGGATGGCTTGTTAAATCGGTATGTTTGTCATGCTCAATAATTAACGTTCCATCTTCGTTTAAAAGGTTACGCTCAAAAACGAGGTCGGCAATTTTTAAAAATTTATCTTGGTCAAAATCATATGGCGGGTCGGCAAAAATAACATCCGATTTTAATCCTGTTTTTTCTAAGAATTTGTACACATCACTTTTATAGGTGTTAATGTCAAACTCAAGTTGTTTAGCAGTTTCATTGATGAATTTAATACATCCGAAGTGTGCATCAACCGAATGAATAGTTGTAGTTCCTCTTGATGCAAATTCGTAACTGATATTTCCTGTACCCGCAAACAAATCTAACACGGCGATGCCATCAAAATAATAATCGTTGTTTAAAATATTAAATAATGACTCTTTAGCCATATCGGTTGTAGGACGTACGGGCAATTTTTTAGGAGCAGAAAGCCGTCTGCTTTTATATTTTCCTGAAATAATTCTCATTATGATGCTAGGATAAAATTAAACTGATTTAATAAAAATACAAATGTAAAATATATTAGCGCTTTTTAGGTTTGCTAAACGTATTTTAAAATAAAAAAATCCATCCAAAATAAATTGGATGGATTTTTATAATTAAGGGAAAAAATACTTGAATTATTTTTTCTTGTTGGCAGCCATAATTTCTGCTTTATCGTAAGCAGGAGGCCAGTTACCACCCGTAGTTACGTCATCTAACGAACCAACAGAAACAAATTCACCTTTAATTTGGTCGGTTTCTTTAGCTTCTAATTCTTGTTTAATTAAATGTTTTTTCATTCCTTTTAAAACAACAGCTTTTTCTATTTTAGCTTCAAAAACAGGAACAAATAAACCAGCAACTTTTTCAACTTTACCTGTAGCTAAGTTAAATTCTTTGTCGGTTCCAGGAACTTTAAACATTGATTTATAGTCTTTACCCGCAAAATATTTAGATACCGCTTCGTAACCAATAGTATCAACTTGTTTTTTAGATACAGTAACGAAAATTCCACCACCTCTATCTACTTTTTCTTCAACATTTGTAGTTTGTGTTAAAACTAATTGCCCTTTTTCAATAAAGTTAATTAAAGAATCTTTACTGTTTGTGTAAGTTCTGTTAACTTCCTTATATTTTACTTCAGCATCACGAATTAATTTTAAATTGCTAATAACTTTAGCGTATCGAACTTCTTTTTCTTTAGCAAAATGTATAGGCTCCATAATACCTGAATAAATTTTAAATGCTAAGAAAACAGTTGCTACTAATAATAAGATAGACACTAACCATCTGACTTTTAAGGGTACAAACTTAACGATAATGTAAGCTAAAAGAATTGCAACTACAGTAGCTGCTAAAATCATTAATAATAAATTCATTTTTTTTGTTTTTATATATAGTATAAGCAAATCTACACTTTTTTTTCAATCATTAAAATATTTATCGATTAAATAGAATTATCTTTGTTAATTATTTAAGATATGATAACATTAGCATCTAAATTTTATGAAGAAGTTATAAAAAGCTTCCCGTATAAACCAACCCTAAAACAAGATTTATTACTCAATAAACTAGCTGATTTTATTTTTGATACCAATAATAACGCCTTATTTTTACTAAAAGGATATGCTGGTACAGGTAAAACAACTATTATAAGTTCAGTAGTTAATAATTTAGAAAAAGCTAATAAAAAAGCTGTTTTGTTAGCTCCCACAGGACGTGCGGCTAAGGTTATTTCTGGCTATTCTAAAAAGAAAGCTTTTACCATACATAAAAAAATATATTTTTCTAAAAAACAAGGGGCTGGCACAATGAGTTTTGTAAAACAGCCCAACAAACATATTAATACCATATTTATAGTTGATGAAGCCTCTATGATTTCTGATGCCCAGCAAAATTCAAAAATGTTTGAAAATGGGTCTTTATTAGACGATTTAATTAGTTATGTGTATTCAGGAAAAAATTGTAAGCTTGTTTTTATAGGAGATACCGCACAATTACCGCCCGTAAAACTAACAATAAGCCCCGCTTTAGATGCCGATAAACTTTCTTATAGTTTCGATAAAAATGTCGTTGAAATTGAATTAGATGAAGTAGTACGTCAGCAACAAAATTCAGGAATTTTAGCAAACGCCACGGATTTGCGTATGTTAATTCAATATAGTACTACCGATTTTCAGTTTGATGTTAAATATCCTGATATTATCCGACTAGAAGATAGTTACGATATTCAAGATGCTATTACATCGGCATATGATGGTAATGTTGGGGTAGAAGATACCGCTTTTATTGTACGTTCAAATAAAAGAGCAAATCAGTATAATAATCAAATTAGAAGGGAAATTCGGGGGCAAGAAAATGAAATTTCTACTGGCGATTATGTAATGGTTGTTAAAAATAATTATTTTTGGCTAAAAGAATCGTCATCGGCAGGTTTTATAGCCAACGGTGATATTTGCGAGGTAATGCGTATTAATTCAATTAAAGAATTATACGGTTTTAAATTTGCTGAAGTTGAAGTTCGAATGATTGATTATCCTGATATTCCAAATTTTGAAACTGTTTTATTGTTAGATACATTATCGAGTGAAAACCCATCTTTAACTTATGCTGAATCAAATAAATTATACGAAGCTGTAAAAGAAGATTTTGCCGACCAAACGAAATATAAACAGTTTATGGAGGTAAAGAAGAATAAGTATTTTAATGCTCTTCAAGTAAAATTTTCTTATGCGATGACCTGTCATAAATCGCAAGGAGGGCAGTGGGATACTGTTTTTATAGAACAACCGTATTTACCCGAAGGACCAAGTGTTGAATATTTACGTTGGTTATACACCGCAGTTACCAGAGCACAAAATAAGCTTTACTTAATCGGTTTTAAAGATGATTATTTTTTGTAATAACTTTTTAATAACATTTATTTAATTTAAAATCTGTGACTTATATAAATAAATAGTGTCACAGAAATAGAGGTTTTACCAAAAAAAATCTATTATCATTGTTTTTATGAAAAATTTTATACTACTTATATTTCTTTTTGCATTTCAGTTAAATTTTAGTCAAAATAAAAAAGTATGTCTTTCTAATGAAGAAGATAGCCTTGAAGATGTTAATCAGATATCGGTAAAAAATAAATGTAAAGTATCGGGGTTTAAGAGGCATTTATCTGTTAAAAGAGCTAGAAAAACAAGAAGTACTAAAAATAAAAAAAGTATTTTAAACGATAAAAATAGCACATCAAATACTAAAAATGTAACGAAAATTAAAGAAGAATTAGCCTCTTTAGCTTCTTCGATAATTGCAAGCGAAAAACCAATTTCTTTTACCGATATAGATACTGTTCCTTTATTTGCTTCAAAACAAAGAAATACAGATGCTTTTGATGATTTTAATGAAAAGATAACACGTCATATTGATACTAATTTAAAGGACGTTGCTGGAGCAGAAGGAATTGTATCTGTAAGTTTTATTATTGATGTTAATGGCGATGTAAATTCTATAAAAGCAAATAGCGATAACAGTATTCTTTTAGAACAAGAAGCAATTAGAATTATATCGTTACTTCCAAGGTTTATACCTGGAAAACACGACGAAAAAAAAGTAAATGTTTTTTATAATTTTCAAATGGAGTTTTAGAGGCTGTTTAAGTTTTATTTGAAAACGTTTTATAACTGAAAAATAGCATCTATCAAAGTGATTTTATTTCAGTTTCACATCCTGATTTACTATCATTTTGTCAGATTGTATCGAGGTTTAAATCATTTTCTGTTGATAAGTTCTCACATTTTTTGAAGAAAAAAACACTCGAAACCACCAAGTAAAACCAATACCAAAAATCCCTCTAAAATTAGAGGGATTTTTGTTTTTATCAAAATAGATAGTATGGTGAAATTTATTTAAAATACGAAAAATCTTCTCCGTATTCTATTTTTAATAAACTTTCGTAAATCATTTTAATTACATTTTCAACATCATCACGATGTACCATTTCAACGGTTGTGTGCATATAACGTAATGGTAAAGAAATTAATGCCGAAGCGACCCCTCCGTTACTATAAGCAAAAGCATCGGTATCTGTTCCTGTGGCTCTTGATAATGCCGAACGTTGAAAAGGAATATTTTTTTCTTTAGCAGTATCAATAATTAAATCACGTAATCTTTGTTGCACAGCAGGAGCATAGGCAACTACAGGACCTTTCCCCATTTCTAAAAGCCCTTCTTTCTTCTGATTAATCATTGGGGTAGTTGTATCGTGTGTTACATCGGTAACAATTGCTACATTTGGTTTTATGGTGTGTGAAATCATTTCAGCACCACGTAAACCAATTTCTTCTTGAACAGAATTTGTAATATATAAACCGAAAGGTAATTCTTTTTTGTTCTCTTTTAACAAGCGAGCAACTTCGGCAATCATAAACCCACCCATTCTGTTGTCTAAAGCACGACATACAAATTTATCACCATTTAAAATATGGAATTCATCTGGGTAAGTAATAACACAACCAACGTGAACGCCTAATTTTTCAACTTCTTCTTTTGTAGCGCATCCTGTATCAATAAAAATATTATCAGGTTTAGGTGCTTCTTCATTTGCTTTATTACGAGTATGAATTGCTGGCCATCCAAAAACACCTTTTACAATTCCGTTATCGGTATGGATGTTTACAATTTTACTAGGTGCAATTTGATGGTCAGAACCACCATTGCGAACTACATAAATTAATCCATCATCTGAAATATAATTTACATACCATGAAATTTCATCGGCATGCCCTTCAATAACCACCTTATATTTAGCATCAGGGTTAATAATACCTACAGCAGAACCATAAGTATCGGTAATAAATTCATCTACATATGGCTTTAAATAGTCCATCCAAATTTTCTGTCCTTCCCATTCGTAACCAGTAGGAGCAGCGTTATTTAGGTATTTAGCTAAGAAATCGATTGATTTCTCGTTTAAAATTGATTTAGTTTTAGCCATAATTTATTGATTTAGTTTGTTATGTTTCTTCTTTTGATAATTTTTATTCTTCTTCGTCTTTTTTATTTTTGGTATCTTTATCTACCCATGAACGACGTTTTTCAATAAACTCTTCTTGTTCTTTTAATTCTTTAGGTGTTAAAACCTTTAAAAAAGAAGGATGTTGCTCTATAGCGTATTCAATTTTTTCAATAATACTTGCTACTTCTTCGTTTTCGTAATCAATTTTTAAAGGTTCTTTAATTACCATTGATTGTAAAACATTACGTTTTTTAATTACCAATCCTTTTTTATCAAAAGAACGTCTAAAACCATCAATAACAATAGGCACTACAACGGGTTTGTAGGTTTTTATAATATGAGCAGTACCACGACGTACAGGTTTAAAAGGAGTTGTTGTTCCTTGAGGAAAGGTAATAACCCATCCATCATCTAAAGCTTTGCTAATATTTGAAATATCCGACATTTTCACTTGTCTTTTTACATCTTTTCCTTTGCTTCGCCATGTTCTTTCAACCGAAATAGAGCCTGCATAAGCAAATATTTTAGGTAATAATCCTGCTCGCATAGTTTCACCAGCGGCTATATAATAGATGTTTAATTTTGGTTTCCATAAATAACCAATATTTTTAAGATTATCGTCACGCCCTTTTAAAGAGGCATTAAAAACATGAAACATTGCAGCTACGTCAGCAAAATAAGTTTGATGATTAGAAATAAATAATACGTTTTTGTCTGGAAGATTTCTTAAAATTTCAGACCCTTCGATTTTTAGTTGGTTAAATTTTCGGTATCTTCCATGAGAAATTATACCAAGTGCTTGAATAAGAACCCTTTTCAAGAACAATAGATGTCCGAAAGGATTCCTTTTTAATAAAGGCATTTCTAGTTTTTTTTAAGTGTAATAGCTAAATTACAAAAGAAATCGAAAAAATACTATTTAAATAAATCTTTAATTTCCGATAACATCATTGCCGTTGCTCCCCAAACGATATAATCATTTAATTTAAAGCATGGTACAGCTTCTTTTTTCATATATGATGTTACCATTTCTTTTGATGTTAAATTATTGTCGTTTAACAAGTCGCTCATTAAAACTTCAATTGTATTTGCTACTTCGTAATTTGCTTTAAAAGCTGGTTTTTCTTGAGTAAAACCTATAAACGGAGTTACTAAAAAATTACTAGGAGGTATATAGGTATCTGTAATTTGACGAATAATTTTAATTTCTTCGGATGAAACACCCACCTCTTCAAAAGTTTCTCTTAAAGCTGTTTGTTTAAGATTGGTGTCTTTTTTATCTATTTTACCTCCAGGAAAACTAACTTGAGCGGAATGTTTACCTTTATAAGTTGCTCTTAATGTAAGTAAAAAACGAGTTTGATTATTTTCATCAGGATAAAACAAGGCTAAAACAGCTGCTTTTTTAGGGTTTTTACTTTCGATTAATTCTTGCGGGAATTTTATTCTTAATTTCGGAGCAAGTTTAAACTGAGAGGTTAATCCTCCTAAAGGTTTATTTTTTAACTGTGTTATTTTATTTGTTAAATCAGAAAAAATCATTGTTTAGGTTATTTAGAAAGAATTAAAAAATAGTAATTAAAGTAAAAATACATCTTTATAAAGTAAAAAAATAAATTAATTTGGCTTGGATTTTGATTTAGAATAAACCTACTTAATACTTTTAATTTTAGAGATAAATGAATACACAAAATAAATATATAAAATTAGCGCTAAGTTTATTGTTTGATGCTATTGGTTTGTTATCGTATGCAATCCCTGGTTTAGGCGAATTGTCCGATATGTTTTGGGCACCAGCATCGGCATATTTAATGACCAAAATGTATAAAGGGAATAAGGGTAAAGTTGCGGCAGCCGTTTCTTTTATTGAAGAAGTAATTCCTGGAATCGACATCATACCTACTTTTACAATTATGTGGTTATTTACACATGTTTTTAGCGGTTATGGGAATAAAAAATCATCAAAAACGCCATCAGAAAAAATAATTGAATAGTCTTGGTTTTACTTAATTATAAAATCTTAAAGAAAATAAAAAAGGCAATCACATATATGATTGCCTTTTTTTATTAAATAATTACTGATATAATATCTTTATTTTTTAATAAATTTCTTAGTAATAATTTTTTGATTATCATTAATTTCAAGAATATAAATACCTTTATCTAAATTAGAAACATTAATAGTATCATGGTTTATTTGACCTTTTAAAACCGTTTGACCATTCATATTTATAATTCTAAATTGTGCATTTCTATTATCTAAAACTTGAATATTGATAAAATTAACTGCTGGATTTGGATAAAAGTTAGCACTAAAAATAGGTGTTTGGTTTCCTAATTTTTCAGCTGATATAAAAATATTTTTAGAAGTATTATATAATTCTTTTCGCTGACTTTGTCCTATAGTTACGGTATAATCTTCTACTTCACCATGAGAAAAAGTTTCACAAGCAGTTGCTTTAGCATCCCATTTCATAGAAACACGCATTCTTGTTTTTCCTGTTAGCACAGAAGAAGGTACGTAAATATTAGAAGATAAATTACCCGCACTTGATGATGATCCGCTAACCACTTGTTCATCATTTTCAAAAACACCATTTTTATTAAAGTCAATCCAAACTTTCCAAAATTCAGTGTATGCTTCGCTTGAAAAACCTGCACTTACAATAAGTTCATTATTCCCATAATTTAAACTAGCTGTTTGTGCTGTAAAATCAGCATAACCACCATTTGACTTGGTAGCATTAGAAATTCCGCCGATTACCACATTGTCTATATATTCATAATTTGCATTTTTTCCTTTTGAAACGCAATAAGTAACAGCAACTTCTTCTTTAACTTCTTCTTCGATATTTGGGGTAGTAGGAGCATTAGCATCTAAAACATGATTTGATACCCCGTCAAAAGTATCTTTAGAAAGAATATTCCACTGAGAAGCGTCATAAACAGTACTTGCTTGTTTAATGCTAGCTTTTCGCTGTAAGGTTTTATCTTTAGCAAAAACAACTGAACTACTAGGGTTTCCAATAACATCAATAAGAATATTCTCTTTAAATAAACCAATAGCATCATTTCCGTTAAACGATAACACGCTTGTATCTAATAACTGTGCCTTGTTTTTTAAGGCTGAAGTAGCACTATTATTAGCAATTACATACATTTTTTGATTATTTAAAACACCGCTTAATGTTAGAGTGTTTGTCCATCCGCCCCCGTTAGAGGCTTTCTTTAATGAATATCCTTCTAAATTAATTGCATTTCCTGTAAAATTTGCAATTTCTAAAGCTTTATTATTTGATGAACCTTCTATATATTCTGTAATAAATAAATCGGCAACTGTAATTGATGTAGTTGTAGGTATTTCTGTTGTAGGTGTATTATTTTCTTCAGAAGAAGTATCTGTATCTGTTGTTGTATTTGAATCGTTATTTGTGTTTTCAAATAAATTTTCTGCTTGAGGTCCTCCCCAAATTTGGGTTGCAAAAGCAGGATTGTCAATAAACGGATTTCTGTTTCCTTGTATTGATTCTATAATAGGGTTTCGTTGTTTTTCAAAATCAGAAACAGGGTCTTCTACATTCCATTCTAATAATAAATTAATCATGTTAGAGTCTAATGGATTAGCCGACCCAATAGCAACATTGCTAGGTAAACATTGATTTCCGTAACGAAGATACATGTACATCATCATGCGAGCAACATCTCCTTTCCACTGATCACCAGGATACCATCCGCCAGAAACACTTCCTGCGTTTCCTGAACCTGCAACAAATTTTTTACTACTTCTTTGCGAATTAAAAGAAATATCGGCTGGTCTTAAATGATGAATATCGGCTCCTGAACCAGAAGTTCCTAAATTAGGCGTTCCTAATGACTTCGGATATACATGTTCTCTGTTCCATTGTGTACCAGCAGAACCACCATTTGCATCTTTACTTCGTGTGATATCGGTAACGTAATTTGCATCGGTATTATCATATCCGTAAATTAAAACAACTTTTGAATTATCTGTAATATCTAAATCTGATTGTTTTAAAGCATTCCATACACCAGGGCTATACGATAAATTAACTTGTTGTGTACTAATTATTTTTGTTGATAAAGCATCTTTTAATGCCGTATTTGTTAAGCTTAAGTCTATATCATTATAATAAGACGGAATTTGAGAAAATATTGAAACTGATAACATCAGTAAAAAGAAGGGTAATAATTTTTTCATGTAAATTGTGTTTGTGTTGTTTTTATTAATTATGAATTTCGGCAAAAAAACAACTTTTTATTGAGAAATCAATTATCAAACGATTAAAAATCAGTTTGATATATTTTATGATAAAAGCAGGGCTAAACAAGGCTAGTTTTTTACTTTATTTTACTTAAATTTGTCGTTCAAATTAGAGATTGATTATGAAGATATCATACAATTGGTTGCGCCAATTTTTACAAACGGACTGGGAAGCTGAAAAAACAGGAGAGTTATTAACTGACTTAGGTTTAGAAGTAGAAGGAATTGCAACTGTAGAAAGCATCAAAGGAAGCTTAAAAGGCATTGTAGTTGGTGAAGTAAAAACATGTGAAAAGCATCCAAATGCTGATAAATTAAAAATAACTACTGTTGATTTAGGCGATGGAAATCCGATTCAAATAGTCTGTGGTGCACCAAATGTAGCTGCTGGGCAAAAAGTGCCTGTTGCCACTGTTGGTACTATTTTATATGATGAAAAAGGGGAGAGCTTTAAAATTAAAAAAGGAAAAATAAGAGGCGAAGAAAGTTTCGGGATGATTTGTGCTGAAGACGAATTAGGTTTAGGTAAAGGTCATGACGGAATTATGGTTTTAGATGCTAATTTAGTTGCAGGAACTCCATGTGCTGAGGTTTTTAAAATAGAAACTGATTATGTTTTTGAAATTGGCTTAACCCCAAACCGTGCCGATGCCATGAGTCATTTTGGTGTCGCTCGTGATTTGCGTGCAGGATTAATGCACCAAGGAACAAATTTAGAATTAATTTCGCCTTCGGTTTCTGATTTTCATGTAGATGAACGCACTCTTAAAGTTGATATTGAGGTTGAAGATAAAAACCTTGTGCCTCGTTATTGTGGAATTACCATTACTGATGTTGAAATAAAAGACTCTCCTGAGTGGATTCAAAACAGGTTAAAAGCTATTGGAATTGTACCTAAAAATAATATTGTTGATATTACAAACTATGTTTTACATGAGTTAGGTCAACCATTACATGCTTTTGATTCTCAAAAAATTAGAGGTAATAAAGTTGTTGTAAAAACATTAGAAGAGGGAACAAAATTTACAACTTTAGACGATGTAGAAAGAGAATTATCAGCTGATGATATTATGATTTGTGATGCTGATGACAATCCATTGTGTATTGCAGGTGTTTTTGGAGGAGCAAAATCGGGCGTTACCGAACATACTACCAGTATTTTCTTAGAAAGTGCTTATTTTAATCCGGTATCTATTCGTAAAACAGCAAAAAGACACGCTTTAAATACCGATGCTTCTTTTCGTTTTGAACGAGGAATTGATATCAATTTAACAGAATATGCTTTAAAACGTGCAGCTTTATTAATTGAAGAATATGCAGGAGGAAAAATGTCTTCAGATGTTTTATCTTTTTATCCAAAGAAAATAAAAGGTTTTGAAGTCTTTTTATCTTTTGAAAACACCTATAAATTAATAGGACAGGAAATTCCAAAAGAAACTATTAAAAATATTTTAGCTTCTTTAGAAATTAAAATAAATAGTGTAACTGAAGGAGGTCTAGGATTAACAATTCCTTCGTACCGAGTAGATGTACAGCGTGAAGCCGATATTATTGAAGAAATTTTAAGAGTTTACGGGTATAATAATATTGAGTTTTCTCATAAATTAAATACCTCTATTTCTTTTGATAGCGATAAAAATGTTAAAGTAGAAAATATTGTTGCAAATCAGTTAACTTCTTTAGGGTTTAACGAAACAATGGCAAATTCTTTAACAAAGGCTGATTATGTAGCTTTATCTGATACATTGAATGAAGCACAAAATGTTGAAATTTTAAATCCGTTAAGTAACGATTTAAAAGTGATGCGTCAATCATTATTATTTAGTGGTTTAGAATCTGTTTCTTATAATATAAACAGAAAAAATAATGCGTTGAAATTTTATGAATTTGGGAAAACCTATCATAAATATGAAAGCGGATATCAAGAAGATAAACATTTAACTTTACTTGTTACTGGTAACAGAACAAAAGATAGCTGGAAAGTAACTTCTGAAAACGCAGATTTCTTTTATTTAAAAGGAATTGTAACCTCATTATTTAGTAGGTTAGGGTTTGATAATTTAAAAACATCACCTGCAAAATCAGATATTTTTTCAGAAGGATTAACATTGAGTTTAGGTAAAACTAAATTAGTAGAATTTGGGGTTTTAAAAACAAGTATTTTAAAAGAATTTTCTATTAAACAAGAAGTATTATTTGCCGATTTTAACTGGCAAAATATTTTAACCTTAGTAGGAAATAAGAAAATTAAAATTACTGAGTTTACAAAATTTCCAGCGGTAAAACGTGATTTAGCTTTGTTATTAGATAATAAAGTAACATTTAAAGAAATTTATAATTTGGCTTTTCAATCAGAGAAGAAATTATTGAAAGAGGTAGATTTATTTGATGTATATCAAGGTGATAAATTACCTGATGGTAAAAAATCATATGCTGTGAGTTTTGTTTTACAAGATGAAAATAAAACACTTGCCGATAAACAGATTGATAAAATAATGCAAAAATTACAAGCAACTTTTGAAAAGAATTTAGAAGCTGTTTTAAGATAATAATTTAAAAGCTCCATTTATTTGGGGCTTTTTTTATGACTTCTTTTAAAAAATATGGCTAAAATTTAGAAGATCCTTTTCAACCTTTAATAAAACAATATGTACAAACAATTAATTCGCCCAATTTTATTTCTTTTTGATCCTGAAAAAATTCATTACTTTACTTTTTCAGTTGTAAAAACAGTTTCTAAAATTCCTTTTGTTTCTTCAATATTTAGAAGTATGTATCAGGTAAATGATAAAAAATTAGAACGTAATTTATTCGGACTAACATTTAAAAACCCTGTTGGTTTGGCTGCTGGTTTCGATAAAAATGCGGTACTATATAATGAGTTGGCAAATTTTGGTTTCGGTTTTGTTGAAATAGGAACGGTAACTCCAAAGGGTCAGGCAGGAAACCCAAAGAAAAGATTGTTTCGTTTAAAAGACGATCAAGGAATTATTAACCGAATGGGATTTAATAATGAAGGCTTAGAAGTTGCAATTGAACAGTTAAAAAAGAATAAAGGTAAAATAATTATCGGTGGAAATATTGGAAAAAATACCGATACCACTCCCGAAAATTATACGGAAGATTATGTAACTTGTTTTAAAGGATTACATCCGTATGTAGATTATTTCGTTTTAAATGTAAGTTGTCCAAATGTTGGTAGTCACGCAAAATTAGACGATGTTTCTTATTTGAAAGAATTGATTACCGAAGTACAGGTTTTAAATAATAAAGAGGTAAAACAAAAACCGATTTTATTAAAAATTGCGCCTGATTTAAACAATCAGCAATTAGATGAAATTATAGAATTGGTTGCGCAAACAAAAATTGATGGCGTTATTGCATCGAACACTTCTGTAAATAGAGGTAATTTAAAAGCATCGAAAGAACGATTAACTGAAATCGGAAATGGTGGTGTAAGTGGTCAGCCGGTAAAAGATAGAAGTACCAAAGTAATAAAATATTTAGCGGATAATTCGAACAAATCGTTTCCTATAATTGGAGTTGGAGGTATTCATTCTGAAAAAGATGCCTTAGAAAAAATTGATGCAGGAGCATCTTTAGTTCAAATTTATACTGGATTTATTTACCAAGGACCTAGTTTGGTGAAAAGAATAAATAAAGCTATTTTAGCAAGATAAACTCAACTTTATCTTTTAATTATCTGAAAAAATGAAGTATCTGATGATACTTCATTTTTTTTAGATTTTATATTTGAAAATTAAAAATGTCATCAGAAATATTAATTTCATTTGCCTTTGCAACAGCAACATTAGCAATTTCTCCAGGTCCTGACAATGTTTTTGTTTTAACACAAAGTATTGTTAATGGTAAAAAATATGGATTAGCTACTGTTTTAGGTTTAATGACAGGTTGTATTATTCACACAACTTTAGTTGCTTTTGGTATTTCTGAATTGATAAATCAACAAGAAAATTTATTTTTTAGCATTAAATTATTAGGAGCAGGGTATTTATTATATTTAGCATATCAAGTATATAAAAGTGATGCTAAAATTTTGTTATCAACGGATAATTTAATTTATACTAAAAAATCTACTGTTAAATTATTTCAAAAAGGCTTTTTAATGAATGTCTTAAACCCTAAAGTTACTATCTTTTTCTTAGCTTTTTTTCCACAATTTTTATTTTCTAAAACATTATCAACAGTTATACAGTTTTATATTTTAGGAGGTATATTTATTGCTATTTCATTTTTTATCTTTTCGGCAATAGCTCTTTTAGCAGGCTCACTTTCATTAGCGATTAAAAAAAATGCCCAAATAGGTGTCTGCCTAAAATGGGCACAAATAATTGTTTTTATTAGCATTTCAATACTAATACTTAATTAACCTTCATTTACATAACCCCAGTTTTCTCCAGTTTTTATTCTATGTAATTGCATTTCTGAAATGCCAAATTGTTTGGCAATCATTTTTAAACGAGTCCTTCTATTTGGGTCGTTTAATTTTCGTTTAATCAACATCACTTTGGTTTCTGTAAGTTTTGTTGTACTTGGTTTATACCTATGAACCTTATTTACATATTCAGGGTTTGTAAACTGATGTATTTCTTTTTCTCTTTTTGTAGCCCATTTAAGATTTTCAAGTCTATTGTCTTTTTTATCATAATTTAAATGAATTACATATTGATCATCTTCTTTACGAGGTAAAAAAGCTTCAGCAACTAATTTATGAACATATCGACTCGTCGTATTACCATTAACACGTTGTTTTAATGGTAAATTTTGGTAACCATTTATAAAATATTCTTTTACTAAAAACTCTTCTTCAGTTTTACAATTGATGATTCGTCCGTAATTAGATATTTTAAATTTTTCTTTTTCAGAGATTTTATTATCAAATATTATTTCTTTCCACAATTCATTTCTGTAGTTTCGTATCATATTTTCAATATTTATCTGAACTTAAATAATAAATAGCATTTTATTATTTATAGCAAAAATACATTTTTTGTTTTAGATAATTTAATTCTTCGTAATTAATTGATTTTTATTTGGTTTAAAACGGGGAGTATTACTCTTAAATTTATCGAATAAACAATACAATACAGAAAATAAGATATTTATTTATAAAAAGGAAAGTGAGAACAAAAGGCTAAAAATAAATATAAGTGATGTGTTTTTTTTGAGTTATAGTCTTTTAGCTTACTTTTATGTAAAATAGCAATTAGATAAAAAAAGGCATCCTGTCTTTTTTTACTTGGCATAACAATTGACCTATACAGATACAGTAAAACACCTATAAACACCTATATATCGTTGTTTATTAGTTAATTAAAAATTTAAGAGGTGCTTTTTACATGATTTTTAAATCGTGTAAAATGTCACTATGACATCTATAAAAGATATGAGTAAATCAAAAATAATACATTTAGACAATTTGTCGCTTCAAGACGCTTTTAATGAGGATTCAGAATTAATACCATTATTAACTCCCGAAGATGAAGAAATAATAAATAAGGAAGAAATTCCTGCTGAATTACCAATTTTACCATTAAGAAATACTGTATTATTTCCTGGTGTTGTAATTCCTATTACTGCGGGTAGAGACAAATCTATTCAATTAATAAACGATGCAAACAAAGGCGATAAAGTAATTGGTGTTGTTGCTCAAAAAGATATTTCTGTAGAAAATCCTAGTTTAGACGATATTAATAAAACAGGAGTTGTTGCTAAAATTTTACGAGTTCTTAAAATGCCTGATGGTAACGTAACCGTTATTATTCAAGGAAAAAAACGCTTTGTAATTGATGAAATTACACAAGAAGATCCGTATTTAAAAGCTATTGTTCAAGAGGTTATTGAAAATAAAGGAGTTGAAGACGAAAAAGAGTTTGAAGCAATTATTGAATCTATCAAAGAATTAGCATTAGAGGTTATTAAAGAAAACCCAATGTTACCTTCGGAAGCATCTATTGCTATTAAGAATATTCAGTCGAATTCATTTTTAGTAAACTTTATTTCATCGAATATGGAATTAAGCGTTGCTAAAAAACAAGTATTACTTGAAGAAGATAACTTAAGAGAACGTGCACTTTTAACATTAAGTAACTTAGATAAAGAACTTCAAAAATTACAATTACGTAATGATATTCAATCAAAAACACGTAATGATTTAGACAAGCAACAGCGTGAATATTATTTACATCAACAATTAAAAACCATTCAAGACGAATTAGGTGGTGTTTCTCATGATCAGGAATTAGATGAAATGAGAACAAAATCTAAAACTAAAAAATGGAATAAAAAAGTTGCCGCAACATTTGAAAAGGAATTAAATCGTTTAAAACGAATGAATCCTCAAATGGCTGAATATGGCGTGCAACGAAATTATTTAGAGTTAATGCTTGAGTTGCCTTGGAATATTTATTCGAAAGATAAATTTAATTTAAAGCGTGCTCAAAAAATATTAAATAGAGACCACTTTGGTTTAGAGAAGGTTAAAGAACGTATTATAGAACATTTAGCTGTTTTAAAATTACGTGGCGATATGAAATCGCCAATTATTTGTTTATACGGACCTCCAGGAGTTGGTAAAACTTCGTTAGGAAAATCGGTTGCTGAAGCATTAGGACGTAAATATGTTCGTATGTCGTTAGGTGGTTTACGTGATGAAGCTGAAATTCGTGGGCATCGTAAAACATATATTGGTGCAATGCCAGGGCGTTTAATTCAGAATATTAAAAAATCAGGAACATCAAACCCTGTTTTTGTTTTAGATGAAATTGATAAATTAAGCCAGAGCAATCAAGGAGATCCTTCATCGGCAATGTTAGAAGTTTTAGACCCTGAGCAAAATACGGCTTTTTATGATAATTATTTAGAAGTTCCTTACGACCTTTCTAAAGTTTTATTTATTGCTACCGCAAATAATTTAGGGCAAATACCTTGGGCATTGCGCGATCGTATGGAACTTATTAATGTTACAGGATATACGATTGAAGAAAAAATGGAAATTGCTAAAAAGTATTTATTTCCAAAGCAATTAAAGGAACACGGATTATCAGAAAAACATTTAACGATTGGTAAAAAACAAATCGAAAAAATTGTTGCAGGATATACGCGTGAATCGGGGGTACGTGGTTTAGATAAACAAATTGCTAAAGTGGTTCGTTTTGCAGCAAAATCAATAGCGATGGAGCAGCCTTATAATATTGATTTAACCAATAAAGATATTGTAACTATTTTAGGATCACCTCGTTTAGAACGTGATAAATATGAAAATAATGATGTTGCTGGTGTTGTTACAGGTTTGGCTTGGACAAGTGTTGGTGGCGATATTTTATTTATCGAATCTATTATTTCTAAAGGAAAAGGAGCGCTTTCTATTACTGGTAATTTAGGAAAAGTAATGAAAGAATCGGCTACAATTGCAATGAAATACATCAAAGCAAATGCCGAAGATTTTGGGGTTGAGTCACAAGTTTTAGAAAAATACGATGTACATATTCATGTACCAGAAGGGGCAACCCCTAAAGACGGACCAAGCGCAGGTATTACCATGTTAACTTCGTTGGTTTCGGTTTTTACACAACGTAAAGTGAAAAATAAATTAGCCATGACTGGTGAAATTACACTTCGAGGAAAAGTATTACCAGTGGGAGGAATTAAGGAAAAAATATTAGCTGCTAAGCGTGCGAATATTAAAGAACTTATTTTATGTGCTGATAATAAAAAAGATATCGAAGAAATTAAAGAAAGTTATTTAAAAGGTTTAACCTTTCATTATGTAACTGAAATGCACGAAGTGATTGATATTGCCCTTACTAAGCAAAAAGTTAAAAAAGCTAAAAAATTAATATAATTTTTAGAATACAATTCAAAGCCTCTCAGAATTGAGAGGCTTTTTTATGAAAAATAAACAAAAATAAGGAAAAAAGAGTTTGTTTTTATACTATTATATAACAGGAGTAAGCATATAAATATTCATCAAACTTTGGTAAAAATAAATACACAAAAAAGCTTGCTTATTTAAAAAATATCTCAAAATAGCGTTTCTTGGTTTTTTAATACCACAGGGTCAATATTATTTAATATTGCTTTAATCACACCTATATTTAAATTTAATTTTAGTCAAAAATATTCAAAAAATGCGCTTTTTAGGTAATATAATATCGTTTTCAAGGTAAAATAGTATATTAAATATATGTAAGTTATTTTAATTTTTACGGAGAATTAATAGGTAATTTTTATCATTAAAAAAAATAAAATGCTATTTAAATTTCATAAAAAAAACATTTACAAAAAAAATGTGATTTAAACAGATATTTTAATTTTTAAATAGTATAGGGTCAATATTATTTATTTTTACCTAAATCATAGCTCTATTAAAGCCAATTTTTTTCCTTAAAAATCAGATTTTTTTGTAAAAAGCATTTTTTCTTTAGTTATTGGGTGTAAAAAAGCTAAAGTATCGGAATGTAAATACAATCGATCTGATTTTTTTCCATACAAATCATCACCAACAATAGGTATATTTAAGCCTGAACCATGAGATGCATGTACTCTTAATTGATGTGTTCTCCCTGAAATAGGGTAGAAGTGAATTTTTGTTTTCCCATTTTTTCGTTCTATAACTTCCCAGTTTGTTTTTGCTGGCTTACCATGCTCGTAACACACTAGTTGTCTAGGTCTATCATCTAAATCAACACGAAGCGGAAGCGTAATTGTTCCTGTATTTTCAGTAACAATTCCATCTAATAAAGCAGTATATCTTTTTTTAATTATTTTATTTATAAATTGACTTTGTAAAAATTTATGTGCTTCTTTGTTTTTTGCTAAAACCAATAAACCAGAGGTAGCCATATCTAAACGATGTACAATAATAGGTCCTGAAATATCTTTAACCTGTTGTTTTATTCTACTATATACCGAATCTTGAATATTAATACCTGGAACAGACAGGAAATCAGCAGGTTTACAAATAACAATTAACTGATCATCTTCAAAAATTACTTCAATTTCTTTACCAATTGCAGGATTTTCTAATAGAGGATTGGTATCCATTTCAATTCCTGACAACATATGCGATAAAATAGGTTTACATTTTCCTTGACAAGCCGGGTAAAATTGTTGGTGTTTTCTAATTTCTTTATTTGGTGATTTTCCCCACCAAAACTCAGCCATTGCAATAGGTTTTAAATCGTTTAAAAAAGCATATTGCAGTAATTTTGGGGCAGCACATTCACCAGAACCAGCAGGTAAATTATGTACAGAAGTCCCTGAAAATAATTCAGCTAAGTTTTGTTTTTCTTTTTTTTCGTTTAAAAATTGATATTGCTCAGAAATATACATTTGTAAACTATTTGATTTTGACTTACGTAGCGATTTTAAGGCTATTATCTGGTCTGTAAAAACCGACAATTTATCTTCTTTTGGTTTTAAAGTGTGTTCCCAATAGCGTTTTACGTTATTAAAAAAATGTTTCGCATCTAAACTTTCTTTACTTAATTCATTTTTAAAAAGAATAAAGTTTTCAGTAGACAATTCTTTAAAAGCTTTTTCTCTTCGTATAGCTCTCTCTCTTTTAGCTATCTTTAAAGTCTCTTTTTTTTTATTAATATCAGCTATAGCCTTATTTTTTGCTAATTTATTTTCAGATAATAATAAATTATAATCAATATTTGTTTCTAAAGATTCTATCTCAGAATTTATTGCTATTAAATTATTCTTCTCTTTTAAATAATAAGACTCTTCAGTAAGCATATCATAAACCGGCGGAACAAATTTTAGATGCGTATTTGTCTCTGCTAATTTCCCTGAAACAGCAGCGATATAACCGATTTCATTTTTTTTGTTTTTAACAACTAAAACCCCGAACATTTTACCAATAGGAAGTCCTTTTTCATTTGGGTTTAGTCCGAAATTATGTTCAAAATCGGTTTGTGTTTTTAAATAATGTATTATTTCTTTTGTAGCAATTTCACATAAGGGGTGTGGTTCGTAATAAAATGGAAAGGTAAATTTATTAGGAAGTTGTATATCGTTTATTGGGCTAGAAAAATATTGAAAGTGTGTGTTCAAAATAAGATAAACTGTTTTAAATAGATACAAATATACTTTTTTGATAATGTTTTTTAGGCTTATAATTAGATCAATTAAGTTTATTTTTCAAGATTCAAGATAGATTTCCTCCAAAAACAGGGGTAAGGGCTTTAATAAAAAGTCTTCAGATTATTTTTTATGATAAAAAAGTCAAATAAGTGTTTTGTTACTCTGATTTATTAGTAGAATTTTTAACCATCTATCACTAAAAAAATTAAAGAAATCGGTTTTTTCAAGAAAAAACAGGAGGAGTAAAAAGGAGGATAAAGGTGTTTGGTTAAAAAACTACACTATCATACATTTGTAACAGCTTAAATTAATGATTCATTCAGTATTAGTAGTTAGTAGTGCTGATTATATTTGTAAACTAATACAGTGTTAAGACATTATTAAGTTACATTAACATTGTAAACCAGTGTCTGTTAGATTATTTTAACTTTACGAAGCTGACTTTCTTACAAATGTAATCTAATTTGCATTACATTTGTACACGCTTACTTAGAGTGTTCCTGAAAAGAAGGGAGAGAGATGCTTATATAAACTTTAAACATCATAAACTTAGAACTAACTTAGTTAGAAAGAATTGTATTAACTACTACAAGACAAGTTACTCCAGTATCTTTTTTTAATAAGTGAGAATGATGTATATTAATTTTAGAATTAAGAAGCTTTTTATAATAACTAAAGAATTGCTATTGGGTTGGATTGTGTTAATTTACATTTATACATTACCAACTCCGTACTCCTAACCCTTAAATTTAATTACATTTGTTAACAAGTGCTTTTTAATAATTTATTTTACTTTTGTAACCAATAGAGTATCGAGGTTTCTATAAAAGACTAGTTATTCTATTTGAAAAGGATTATTATTTGAGAGTTGAGAGAGTCTTTAATTCAACAAGTAAAATAAGAGATTAATTGATATAATAGTTAAAGTAAATAAATACAAGAAGGAATCTGTTAAAGAAAATTTAGTTCAGTTTATCATCCTGATTTTTATAGTTATTTTAAAAACCGTGTAGATGTAGCCTGAAATAAAAAACTTATTAAATATAAGGAATAACGAGAATCTAACATTTAAAAAGTGGGGGAGTTTTATTTAAAATTGCTAAGATCCTCTGTTTAAAAATTAAAGAAAAACTTTTATTAGTTTTTTAGTTCGAGTGATTATTCTTCAAAAAAAATGTATTAACAAAAACTTTTTCAGCATGAAATTCATCAAATAAATAAAATCTTCGGATACCATTTTAATTTTAATTTATTTTAGGTCATTAAAATCACTCGAATTGAGATAAGCATCATTAAAAAAAAGCTAAAAAATTACGGTAAATATAGACTCCGAAACTAAAATAAATTCAGTTTTACAAGAAGTATAGTGTTTAAAAACTGGAGGGTATTACTTTAAAATTACTAATATTTAAGTAATTAATAAAAGAGAGGGGGTGTAGTATAAAACAGTATAAAAACAGCCATTATAAGTTTGAAAAATTTAATAGTGGCTGTTTATGTTCTGTTTTATTCTTTTAATAAGTGGTATTAATGAACATTTAATTCAATGAACTTAACGAAGGCTTAAAAATGAAAAATGGTAGTTAATTCCTAAATTAAAATAGGTATTACTTAGGTTTCCTCCACGAGCTTTTACATAACCTAAAGCTCCACGAACGTTTAATTTATCGGTTAACTTATAGTTAAGACCTATACTTGGTTTTACAATTAAACCCTGTCCTGTACTAATTCCACCACCACCACCAGCACCTGCTAAAAGCTGAGTAAATACCGATGTTGTATTCTTAAAAAAAGTAGTTGACTGAACTCCTACACCAACAATACCCTCCGCATAAGCACCTGCACCTCCAAAATCAGCAAATGAAGTTTGCCCGCCTACATACACGTATTTATTTAAGAATAGGTTAATTTGCAACGAAATTTGATGCATGTTTTGAGAAAACCCACCTTTATTATCTCTTTTAGCATTTGGATATAACTCATGTTTTAAAATTATTTCTAAGTCTTTGAATTTACCCGATGAAAATGTTTTTTCAGTAGATGAAATACCATCTTTATCAAGGTAGTATTTCAATCCAAAACCTAAGGTTGAAGAACTAAAATGAGCATCAGGGCTCATTAAAAAACCTTTATTAATAGATATATATGTATTATCAAATATTTTTTGCTCAATAGATAAATCAGGGTATATTAAAACCCCTCCTTTAGTATCAACACCACCGCCGCCACCAGCTCCAACACCAAATTTAGCTAAGATATTTGTACAGTTTTTATACAGACTTGCATGATAACCTGCCCCTATAAATACATCCATATATCCAGCTTTAATTCCGTGATAAGCACCATCAGCTTTTACAAAAAAGAACATATTTTTATTTAAATAAGAATTCAATTCAAAACCTGCTAATCGCATTTTTTTTCCTTTGTAACTTCCTTTTTTTACATCTAAATTATTTAAATGAACAAGCATTGAAATAGTTTTACTAGGGTTATTCCAATCGCTATTTTTAATTAAGGTATCAAGCTTAAAAGAGCCTTTATATTCTTCATTTTCTTTAAAATTAGTTGCTGTATAAAACAATAAAGGTATTTGAATAGCAACATTAAATTGCTGGCTTTTAATTGCTCCTTTATCAAAGAAATTAATAAAGCTATACCCGGCAGTTGTTGAAAAATACTTAAAATTATATCCTGCATTTAAGTGTGGTAAAATAAACGCACCACCACCATCAGGAGCTGACGCACCACCACCGCCACCAAAATGAAACCCAGCATCAATAAATAGTTTTTCGGTAATTTTTTGCTGTACACCAGCATTAACACCTAAGGTAAAAAAACCACCACGAATTCCGGTTACAGCACTATAAATACCAATACCAGCATAGCTCCAATCATTTATTTTTAAATTATAATGAATTCCTGTAAAGCCCATATTTTTTTCATTACCAGGCATTTTTATATCTAAAAAATCTAACTGACCAAAGGCTATTTGAGTTTCTTTTTGAGCTATTTTATTTTGGCTATTCTGCCCGTAAAAAAAATGAACACTCATAGTTAATAACACTATAAATGTTCGTTTAATAATTTTAATTAACATTAATTTATTGTTGTTTAATTGTCGGTAATACTATTTAATTAATCGTGTATTTTTTGACGTTTTCCATCAATATAAGAAGCTACAAAAGCATCTTTAAACCCAAGTTTTATCAATTCTTTTTTAAATCTTTTAGCTTCACTTAATGTAGTAAATAAGCCTAATGAATATTTAAAATAATCATCTTCAGAAGTGATTATTGCTGGTATTGTTTTAGAAGATAATAGAGGGAATTTTTTCTTATTATAAAAGACTCCTACCTGAACAGAATAGATTGTTTCACCAGTTGTATTATCCTTTACTTGACTAATAACTTCGTCTAAATTTTCTGAGCCTATTATCGAATTTGAACTTTCATTTTGAGTATTTTCTAAAGACATTGCTGCAATATTTGCGATATTAATACTGTCTAAAACACGTATATTTTCCTTATTTTTTATAGCTTCGATATCTGCTTCTGAAAAAGTAGGTGCTTGTGTAGCACTCGTGTAAAAATAATAACAAGCTCCTAATGATATCCCTAAAAGTAAACCTAATAAAATTGCTGTAATTCTAGATTTTTTCTGAAAAGAAGTAAGTTTTTCTTTCATTTCAGTTAATTCTTCCTCGGCTTTTTCTCTTTTTAACTTAGTATTATCTAAGTCTTCTTGCATTAATATAAGATTTTCTTCTTCTATGAAAGGCATAATTATAAATTGATTTATGTGGTTAATTAAAAATATTCTCGACTAAAATAAAATTCTTTTTTACTCTTGCTTTAGTATCGTAATAATCACTGTTTTAGAAGCTGGAGTGTGACTAATTCTTGCTTTACTTTTAAGCGGAACTAATACATTTGTTTCAGGAAAATAAGTAGCGGTACATTGTTTTGGAATACTATAAGGAACTACTAAAAAGCCCGAAGCACTTCTTTTTTCTCCTTGAAAATGACTTGTTAAATCTACTTTATCTAATTTTGATAATCCTTGAAATTTCATATCTTCAGGGTTCATAAAAATAATTCTTCGTTCATTTAAAACACCTCTATATCTATCATCTAAACCATAAATAGTTGTGTTATATTGATCGTGAGTTCGAATGGTCATCATCATAAATTGATTATCTTCTAACACAACATCCGAAGGTAAATTTGTAGAGAAGTTTGCTTTCCCTGTTAAAGTAGGAGCGTAGTTGTTATCTCTAGCATTGTTAGGTAAATAAAAACCTCCTTTTACACGAACTTTTTCGTTGTAATTATTAAAACCTGGAATGGTTGCTTCAATTTTATTACGGATTAAATCGTAATTTGAAACAAGTATTTCCCAATCAATTTTAGTATTTTTTAAGGTTGCTTTAGCTATACCAGCAACAATTGCAGGTTCGCTTAATAAATAATCGGAACTAGGTGATAAATGCCCGTTAGATTGATGCACAACTCCCATGGAATTTTCTACGGTAATAAATTGATCTCCAGTTTTTTGAATGTCTTTTTCAGAACGTCCTAAACAAGGAAGAATCAACGCTTTTTTTCCATGGATTAAATGACTTCTATTTAATTTTGTAGAAATTTGAACCGTTAAATTACAGTTTCTTAACGCTTGTGCAGTATATTCTGTATCAGGAGTTGCAGAGATAAAATTACCTCCCATTCCTACAAAAACACTTGCTTTTTTAGCATGCATTGCTTCAATAGCCGCTACAACATCATACCCATGTTTACGCGGTGCTTGAAATTGAAATTCTTTTTCTAGACTATCTAAAAAGCTATCTTTTGGCTTTTCCCAAATACCCATAGTTCGGTCGCCTTGTACGTTCGAATGCCCTCGAACAGGGCAAGTTCCTGCACCTTTTTTACCGATACTACCTTTTAAAAGCAGTAAGTTTACAACTTCACGAATATTATCAACACCATTTTTATGCTGTGTTAATCCCATTGCCCAACAGATAATTATCTTATCATTATTGATAATCATTTGAGCTGCTTCTTCAATTATTTCTAAAGATAAGCCCGTTTGAGGCAATAATTCGGCAATAGTATAAGTATCTAAATCGATTAAAAACTCCTCTAAACCATGCGTTTTTTCTTTTATAAATTGATGATTAAAAACGCCACCTTTTTCTTTTTCTTGAGTTTTCATCAACTTTAAGATGATTTTAAGCAAGGCAACATCACCATTTATTCTTACTTGAAGGAATAGATCTGTTAATACATCACCAGAACCTAACCATTTTAAAGGATTTTGAGGATCTACATATTTCATTAAACCAACCTCAGGAAGCGGATTTATGGTCATTATTTTACCACCATTATCCTTTGTTTGTTTTAAAGCACTAAGCATTCTTGGGTGATTTGTCCCGGGGTTTTGCCCAATTACAATTACTAAATCAGAATGTTTAAAATCATCTAATGTAACTGAACCTTTACCTATACCAAGTGTTTGAGAAAGTCCGCTTCCGCTACTTTCATGGCACATATTTGAACAGTCTGGCAGATTATTTGTTCCGAATTTTCGAACAAATAATTGATATAAAAAAGCCGCTTCATTACTTGTTCTTCCAGAGGTATAAAAAATAGCTTCATCAGGGTTTTCTAATTCATTTAGCTCATTTGCAATAAGTTTAAAAGCATTTTCCCATGAAATTTCTTCGTAATTATTGCTTCCTTCTCGTAAAACCATAGGATGTGTAATACGTCCACTTTTTCCTATATTATAATCTGACCATTCTGATAGTTCTTGAACTGTGTGTGTTGCAAAGAACATAGGAGAAACTCTATTTGTTGTAGCTTCTTCAGCAATTGCTTTGGCGCCATTTTCACAATATTCAGCTAAAAAGGCTCTTTTTTGATCAGGATCAGGCCATGCGCAACCAGGACAGTCAAAACCATCTAATTGGTTCATGTTTTTTAATAATTGAATCCCTTTTACAACTCCTGTTTCAGAAAAAACATGACTTAATGCCGATTTTATCGCCTTTGTACCTACGGCTTTTGTAGGGATTTCAATAAGCTTTATTCCTGTTAAATTTTCAGGAGGCTGTGCTTTTACAGTCTTTTCTTGTTGTTTTTGATTACTCATAAATTTATATGTTGAGGATTTGCGTAAACGGTCATTTTATCATTTCGACTAAAACCAATTAAACAAATACCAAATTCTTTAGCAAAATCGACTGCTAAAGAAGAACAGGCAGAAACAGCAATTATAATACGAATTTTCGCAAAAAAAGCTTTTGAAACAATTTCATACGAAACACGTCCGCTAACAAGCATATAACTTACTTGCTTTAGCTGTTGTTTTTGAATTAAATCGCCAATGCACTTATCAACTGCATTGTGCCTACCAATATCTTCTTTAATCGTTAGAATTTCTTTTTTATTATTAAACAATGCGCAAGCATGACTACCGCCTGTTTTTTTGAATAAAAATTGTAAATCAGTCATTTTTAAAAACATATCAAAAGTAATATTTATTACTGATGATTTAAGATTTATAACGTCTTTATTATTATTATGTTCAGTAGAAAGCGACTTTCCTTTAGTTTTTAAGTCTTTCAATTCTTTTTTTCCACAAATACCACAGGAAGAAACAGATAAAAGGGTACGTTTATTTAAATAGCCATTTCTTAGTTTATTCTTCGGAATTGTAACATTTAAAATAGTAGAGGCATCAGTATTGATTTCAACAGTATTGATTAATAAGTCCTCTTTGCTCTTGTAAATATCTTCTGCGTATAAAAGTCCTCTAATTAATTCTATATCATCACCAGGAGTTCTCATTACAACGGTATATGATTCATTATTAATATTAATTTGAAGCGCTGCTTCAACAACAAGTGTATCTGCAACTTTTAAAGCATTATTTTTTGATATTTTTATAGATTCGTAAACACTAATTTTTTTCATCATTAAAAGCAAAAGTACATAAAAAAGAGGTTTTTTTTATGCTGTTTTAGTACAATGAATTACAATTCGTTTATTACTGCTATTTGTTGTAAAAAATAAGTACACATCGCCACCATCTTTAATTTTGGTTTCGGTTCTTATTTGCGCTACAGTTTTTGGAAAATTTCGTGTAGTAATATTAGCCTTTAACATTGTTAATTCCTTTTTTATTTTTTTCTTATTATAAGGATAAACAGCTATTATTTTAAAAGTTCTACCAGGGAAATCAACAAGTATTTTTTCGGAAGTATATAGATGAGAATGTTGCTGCAATTTAGATATGTTATATGCTTTTGCTACTTCATTAAATCCTCCTGATTTTAAAATGGCACCATTAGGCTCATATAGGTAATCTAAAGGATTACTATAGGTTATTTCACAGCTCTTGTTCATGAAAAAAGAAAACTCCTTCTTTTTGTTAATGAGCAAGTTAACTGTCTTTACCTCAATTGATTGATTAGATTTTAAGTCTAATAAGAAAAGAAGCTCTTTTACTTCGTTATTAACAGCAACAACATGAATTTCTTTTACAAATTTCAATTCATTTAGCGTTGATTTTATATCAAGCATTGGTGAATTTTTAATTAAAATAGTATCAGATTTTGTAAATAAAAAATCAATGTTTTCAGGTACATTTGGCAAGCAATCTTTTAATAAAAAAACCTTTCCTTTAACATCATCTCTACGAGAAGGGTCTATATAAATACAATCGAATTTTTGTGTAGTTTCTTTTAAATAATCCAGGCCATTTTTAGCAATTGTTTGAATATTTTCTACCTCTAATTTCTGATAATTATACGCAACTATTTTCGAAAGCTCTTCGTTAATTTCAGTATGAATAACTCGCTTAAAGTATTTCGAAAAATAAAAAGTATCAACACCAAATCCACCAGTTATATCAATAAAGTTTTTACCTGAAACTAAGGTAGCTTTATAATTAGCTGTTTTTTCAGAAGAAGTTTGCTCAATACTAATTTTAGAAGGATAATAAATCTGATTTGTTAAAAACCAACTCGAAAGCTTGTTTTTTGATTTTTGTTTACTAATTATCTGATTTGATAATTCTTGTATTGTTATATTTTTAAACGGACTACCTTTTAAAATCAGTTTTGTAATATCTGATTGTAAGTTTTCGTTTATAAATTGCTGTACATTTTCATGTAAAATGTTATTATTCAATAAACTTTTAGGTTTTAATTTTTGTTTAAAAGATGCTAAAATAAAAAAAATAAGTATCTTTTTAATAAATATTGTTATTTATCCTTTTTATTTTTTATAGTTTTACCCTAACTAAATAAAAAACAAAAACACATGAAAAAAATTTTAGCAGCAGCAATTATAATGTTCGCTTCACTTTCAGCAAGTGCACAAGTTTACGTTTCAGCAAGTAGTGGATACTCTTTTAAGGCAGTTGAATCAAAAATGGGAACTAAAACAACTCTTAGCGGTGTAGAGAATACTTACGGAAGTTATGGAGAGGGAACACATACCCAGCTTAGAGCAGGTTATTTCTTTAATGACAAATGGGGAATTGAAGCAGCAGCAGGTTATTTACATGGCGCAGATCAAACAGCAATGCTTGTTGAGGTACCAGGACAACCTTATGTTGATGTAAAAGCTAGAGGTAGAGCTTTCGGTTTGTCTTTATCAACAGTATATAACATTACAGAGCATTTTTACGGACGTGCAGGAGTGTTAACTAAAATTGGTGGAAAAACAGAAGTTGTAGGAAATATTAAAACAGATATTAAAACAGCCTTATTAAACCCATTAGCTCCAGCAGGAGCAACAATTCCTTTAGAGATTGATTTTACTAGAGATTTTAAGGGTAGGTTTCCTTTAGGATTTATTGGTGCAATTGGTTATAAACATGAAATTCTTAAAAATTTATCAGTTTTTGCAGAAGCGGAATACTTAGGGATAAGCGTTACTAGAAATACGTCTGAAATAGGTGATTTTTCAGCAACTTTAAATGGTAACAATGTTTCTAGAGAGGAACTATTAAAAAAATTTGGAACAGGTTTAGGAGCATTATCGCCTTTAATTAATGATAAAATTTCTTACGAAGATTCATTAACTTTAGTTGAAAATGCACAAGCACAACAAAATCCTTTAGCGACAAAGCAATTATCACAAACGGTTCCTTATTCTTCTTGGGGATTTAACTTTGGATTTACTTATACTTTTAATAAAAGAAAATAAATAAGAATTTCTTAATTTTTTAAGCATATTAAAAAATTAATTTAAAATTTAAAACGAGTATCCTTAAAAAGATACTCGTTTTTTTATGTGATATCAAAGCTAAAAGCTAAATCTTATGGCAAATCAGGATGCGAAGCTGAAATAAATTTAGCTTGACAGAATTCGAGACGGAGATTCAGTCGATTTCGATTCAGTCAGACAGTTTTATTTAATTTAATGTTTTTGACAGACTCGAATTAAAAATTAAAAAAGACTTGCTTTTATCATTCTGTCGTTTCCTACAAAATCTTTTTTAAGTTCGATATTATTAAAACCTTTTTCAGTTAACATCGCTACAGTTTCTTTGGCTAAATATTGATTAATTTCAAAAAATAACAATCCATTTTTAGTTAAATGTAGTTTTGCTAAATCGGCAATTTTATTGTAGAAGATAAGAGGATTATCATCTGAAACAAACAACGCCAAATGCGGTTCGTTTTCTAACACATTATTTTTGATTTCTGCCTTTTCCAATTCTCGAACATAAGGCGGATTCGAAACAATAATATTAAAACAGATATCGCTTGAATTAGAAGAAGAAATGAAATTTAAATTTTCAGCTTTTAAAATATCTTGGGCGATAAAATTAATATCAACAGTATTTTGTTTTGCGTTTTCTTTGGCAATTTTTAAAGCTTCTTTAGAAACATCGATTGCCGAAATATCAAAATCAGTTAAATGCTTTTTTAAACTGATAGGAATGCAACCCGTTCCTGTGCCAATTTCTAAAATACTGCGGGGTTTTAAAACCTCATCGTGTTGTGAGTTTTTAATATCAGAAATTTCTTCTAAAATCCATTCGACTAATTCTTCAGTTTCTGGTCGAGGAATTAACGTGTTTTCATTCACTAAAAAAGGAAATCCATAAAATTCGGTATTTCCTAAAATATATTGAATCGGTTCTTGTTTTTTTAACCGTTGAATTGCGTTGTTAAATAAAACTTGTTTTGAATCGATAATTTCAAAATCAGCTTTCATCAATACATCTATTCGTTGAAAATCTAAATATTCTTCTATCAAGTAAAAGAAAAAAGTATCAATTTCCGTTTGCGGATAAATTTCAGCTAATTGCGTTATAAAATCAATTTTTAAATCGTGTAATTTCATTAAATTATTTTAAAGGATAAAAAGAGTAAAGAATCTTATTAAAAATGAAGATGCTTGGTTAGTTGGTTAGAGATAAACAAAGAGTAAAAAAAACCTCATCTTTATCAGAAACAAAATAAATTCTGCTTCGCAGATTCAATTAAAGCAAAGAAACTTATTTTTGTGAAATAATAAAAAGAAAATCAAAATGAATAAATTTATATTTTTCACGAGTATTGTAATAAGTAGTTTCTGTATTACAAGTTGTGCTATAAAAAAAAAGCCGCTGTTTTTAAAAATTGATGATATTAAAGTTCTTTCAGTTGCTTCGGATACTATTCGATTAAAAGCCAATGCTTTTTTTAAGAATCCAAATGATATTGGCGGAAAATTATCCACAGATAAAATTAAAGTATTGATAAACGAAACGCAATTAGCACATGTTTCATCAGAAGAATTTAAAGTACCAGCACGTAAAGAATTTGCAATTCCTTTAAAAGTAGCAATTTCAACGAAAGAAGTATTCCAAAACAATAAAAACGGAATTTTAGGCGGTTTATTAAATTCGCTATTGAATAAAAATGTAAAAGTGCAGTTTAAAGGTAATTTATGTTACAAGGTTTTAGGTTTTTCTCACATATATACTATCGATAAAACCGAAGAAATTAAAATCAACTTTTAACTTTTAAAACTTTTTATTAAATTTTGATACAGCAACAAAATAAAAACATCACAGAAATCACCGAAAACGAAAAATATATAAAACGCTGTTTACAGCTCGCTAAAAATGGTATTGGAACTGCACGCCCAAATCCGTCAGTTGGGGCAGTTATCGTTTATAAAAACGCTATTATAGGCGAGGGGTTTACAAGCGCCTATGGCGGAAATCATGCAGAGGTAAATGCTATAAATTCGGTAAAAGATAAAACGCTTTTAAAAGATGCGACTATTTATGTAACCCTAGAACCTTGTGCGCATTTTGGAAAAACACCGCCTTGCGCCGATTTAATTGTAAAACATCAAATTGCTAAGGTTGTTATCGGTTGTGTTGATACAAACAGTTTGGTTGCAGGAAAAGGCATCGAACGTTTGCAAAACGCAGGAATTAACGTAACCGTTGGCGTTTTAGAAGATGCCTGTAAAAAACATCATAAACGATTTTTTACGGTTCAGAATAAAAAACGACCTTATATTGTTTTGAAATGGGCAAAAACTGCCGATGGTTTTATCGCTCCGCTAAAAAGAAATGCACAGAAACCTGTTTGGATTTCTAATAGCTACTCACAACAATTGGTGCATAAAATACGAAGCCAAGAACAAGCAATTTTAGTAGGAACAAATACGGTTATTGCCGATAATCCGTCTTTAGATGTTCGCCATTGGGCTGGGAATAATCCTGTGCGAATTGTATTGGATAAAAATTTACGAATCCCGTTAAACGTAACTGTTTTTGATAAAAAAATAAAGACGCTTGTTTTAGTAGATAAAGCAACAAAAATAAATAAAGTAAAAGAGCAAGTTGAGGTTTTAGAAAAAACAACCTCATCAAAAGTCTTGTTAAAAGATAAAGAAGATAAGATTAAAGAAAAAATAGCATACGAATACGAGCAGATTGATTTTTCATCCCGCGTAGCGGAACAAATTTGTGAAGTCTTACAAAGACATCAAATTCAATCGGTTTTAATTGAAGGAGGAGCGCAAACGCTACAAACTTTTATTGATGCCAATTTATGGGATGAAGCACAGGTTTTTGTAGGCGAAACATCGTTTAAAAATGGGGTGGAAGCGCCTAGGTTATCCGCAGAAAAAATACTGCTAAAAAAACAAAACATCGCAAGCGATGTTTTGACGATTTTTGAAAATACACAAAAAACGCAATAAATACATTACATTATCATATAAAAAATGAATACCATAAAAAATATAATTTTCGATTTTGGTGATATTTTCATCAACCTAGACAAACAAGCAACACACAAAGAAATGGCGAAACTTGGGGTTACAAGTTTTTCTGAAGATATGATGCAAACATATTACCGTTATGAAATGGGATTAATTTCTACGGATGAGTTTATTGCTTTTTATCAAACGAAATTTCCACAGATAAGCCCTGCAGATTTGGTAAACGCTTGGAATGCTATTTTGTTAGATTTCCCGATTCGCAGATTGGCATTTTTAAAAGAATTAGCGGCATCAAAAAAATACCGCTTGTTTTTGTTAAGCAACACCAACGATTTGCATATTTCATGGATTCAAAATAATTGGGGTGCGGAATTGTATCAAGAGTTTAAAAACTGCTTTGAACAATTTTATTTATCGCATGAAATAAATTTTAGAAAACCAAACGCTAATATTTACGAGTTTGTGTTAAATGAAAATAATTTAATAGCTTCAGAAACGCTTTTTGTAGATGATTTAAAAGAAAATACCGATTCGGCTAAAAAATTAGGCATTAACGTTTGGAATTTAACGCCAGGTAAAGAAGATGTAGTTTCGTTATTAAGTTATCCTTTTGATGCGCCGCTCAAATAAATTCAGCATGACGTTAATCAGATTCTAATATATATTATCTAATAAAAAAATGATCTACCTTATTATCAGTATTTTAATTGCAAGTTCGTTATTTGTAATTTTCAAATTATTTTCAACTTTTAAAATAAACACCGCACAGGCAATTGTTGTCAATTATTTAATCGCATTTTTATTTGGGTTTTATAATTCAGAAACCAGCACAACTCTTTTGCAAATACCTCAGCAATCATGGTTTATTGGTGCGTTTATTTTAGGAATATTATTTATCGCAATATTTAATGTAATGGGAATTACCGCCCAAAAAAACGGCTTAGCCGTTGCCTCAGTAGCAGGGAAGATGTCTGTAACAATTCCGATTATTTTTGGCGTTTTTTTATACGATGAAAGTATTGGTTTTATCAAAATAATAGGTGTTTTATTAGCTTTAACATCAGTATATTTAGCATCGGCAAAAAGCGATACCGCTTCGGTGAATTTAAAAGACTTAAAATATCCGATTTTGTTGTTTTTAGGTTCAGGATGTATTGACACCTTGCTAAAGTATATGGAAATTTCCTATGTTTCTAAAAGTGCTATCCCGATGTTTTTAGCCACTATTTTTGGCTGTGCATTTATCTTCGGATGTTTTTTTATGGCTTTACAAGTTTTAAAAGCTTCAATTTTAGATAAAAAAATAAAAAGCATCCAAAGAAAACAAGAAACAGAACAAAAAGGGAAACAAATTATTAAAAATATTATTGGCGGAATTGTTTTAGGGATTCCGAATTATTATTCGATGGCATTTTTAATAAAAGCCTTAAAAACAGAAGGTTTAGAAAGTTCAACATTATTTACCATAAACAATGTATCGGTCGTTATTTTAACAACTATTTTCGCATTGCTATTCTTTAAAGAAAAACTCGTTAAAAAGAATTGGATAGGTATCGGATTGGCAGTTATTAGTATTTTAGTAGTCGCATCGGCATAATCTACAGACATTACAATACAAACAAAAAGAGAGTAAAGCAGCAGAAAATAATATGAGTGATATAAATAACACAGACCAAAATAAAATTAAAGATACCTATAAAACAATTGATGTTTTATCCGAAGAAACTCTTTTTAAAGATAGAAATAGTAAATTCTTCGGATATGCTTTTCCTGTGTCATCCGAAGAACAGGTTAAAGAAGCCATAGAGGGATTGCGAAAAAAACATCATACAGCACGTCATTTTTGTTACGCTTGGCAATTTGGAATTGAAGCCGAAAAAATGCGTTTTAGAGCAAACGATGACGGCGAGCCAAGTAATTCGGCAGGAATGCCAATTTATGGGCAGATTCAAGCTTTCGATGTAACAAACATATTAATTGTATCGGTGCGTTATTTTGGCGGAACAAAGCTAGGCGTAGGCGGATTAATAAACGCATACAGAACCTCAGCAAAAATTGCTTTAGAAGCTTCTGATATCAAAGAAAAAACAATCGATATTGATTATCAATTGAATTTCGGTTACGATATGATGAATAAAGTGCAACGTGTTGTTAAAGAACGAAATTTAAACATCACAGCGCAAAAACTAGAAATGGATTGTGAATATATAATATCGGTTCGTAAAAAAGACGCACAAATAGTTTTTGATATTTTTGATAATCTGTTTAAGGTTAATATTAAAAGAATGGATGAAGATTAAAAACTATATTAATAATTTAATAAATAAAAAACATATATGAAATTAAGAAAATCTTTAAGTTGCTTAGGATTAACATTACTATTAACCAGTTGTGGCGCTAATAAAACTAAAATCCATCATCTAACTCAAGCAGAAATAAAAACATACAGGAACGCTCAAAATTACACGGTAAAACTTCCCGAATCTTGGAAAGCAGTTCCCGATCATGATTTTGTAACATATACACCTAAAAATCTAGGCGCTATCTTTTATAAAAATACCGTTCGAATATTTAATATTACGCCTAAAAAAATAGGAAGCGAAAAAATAACACTTCAAAAAGTTACAGAAGATTATATTAATCATCATTTTACGCAAAAAGAAGTATCGCTCCAAGAAGTAACCAAACATCAAACTAGGTTTGGTACAACCTACGTACAGCACTATAAACACGATTGGAATTCGGTAGATTACGACACAATAAGATTCTTTTTTGAAGTAAAAGGAAGTTATTATACGTTTACGTATTCTTCCGAAGAAAAATATCAACAAAAATACCAAGCAGATGCCGATTTAATTTTCAAATCATTATCGTTTAAATAATAAAATAAACAACGGTATTACATTACGAGATTACATAAAAATTACGAAATTCGTAACTCACCTCGGAATGGTGTTTAAAAAATGATAATTAAAAGGTACTTAAAATAAGAATATCACAATAAACAAAAAGAAATAAAAACGTTTATTAATAGTTTCTTTCGATTTTTATTACTATCAGTCTTTAAACTGATAACTGTGTCTGTAGTTAATTAATGTAGAGTAGAAGGTAGAATAATGTAGAAATGATAAAAAACGTAACTTTTAGCTTCGTTTTTATGATAAATTAGCAAAACATTAAAGACATTAGCCCTTAATTATAGGTTTTTAAAATAAAACATCGTAAATTTGCACGCCTTTTTACGAGAACAGATTTAACAAAGGTAGCAAACAAATTTATATTTTAATTCTCTTTTATATTGGTATCGCTAAGAATCTGATCAATAGAAAGATACAAAAACTAGTTCAGACATGTCTGAAGAAAAAAACACAGCTGCTGAGGCAGTAACAGTAAACCCAGCAGAATTTTTAGCAACATTTAACTGGCATAAATACGAAGAAGGTATTGATGAAGTTGATGAATCTAAATTAAAAGAATTCGAAAAAGCGTTAGAAGGAACAGTAGGTTTCGTAAACGAACGTGATGTTATCGAAGGAACCGTTACAAGAATTACTGATAGAGATGCAATTATCGATATCAACTCTAAGTCAGAGGGAGTAATTTCTTTAAACGAATTCCGTTACAATCCAGGTTTAAAACTTGGTGACTCTGTTGAGGTATTAGTTGACAAAAGAGAAGATGCTTCTGGTCAATTAGTATTATCTCACAAAAAAGCACGTGTTATTAAAGCATGGGAACGTGTTAATAATGCACATGAAACTGGTGAAATCGTTAACGGTTTTGTTAAGTGTAGAACTCGTGGAGGTATGATCGTTGATGTATTTGGTATTGAAGCATTCTTACCAGGTTCTCAAATTGATGTGAAGCCTATTAGAGATTACGATCAGTATGTAGAGAAAACTATGGAATTCAAAGTTGTGAAAATCAACCACGAATTTAAAAACGTAGTAGTATCGCATAAAGCATTAATTGAAGCTGATTTAGAAGATCAGAAGAAAGAAATCATCGGTCAATTAGAAAAAGGACAAGTATTAGAAGGTGTTGTTAAAAACATTACTTCTTATGGTGTATTTGTTGATTTAGGTGGTGTTGATGGTTTAGTTCATATTACTGATTTATCTTGGTCTCGTATTAACCACCCGAATGAGGTTGTTGAATTAGATCAGAAATTAAATGTTGTAATTTTAGACTTTGATGATAACAAATCTAGAATTCAATTAGGATTAAAACAATTATCTTCTCACCCTTGGGAAGCTTTAAATACTGATTTAAAAGTTGGTGATAAAGTTAAAGGAAAAGTTGTTGTTTTAGCTGATTATGGTGCTTTTGTTGAGGTTGAAGAAGGTGTTGAAGGTTTAATTCACGTTTCTGAAATGTCTTGGTCTACTCACTTACGTTCTGCGCAAGATTTCGTAAAAGTTGGTGATGAGGTTGAAGCTCAAATTTTAACTTTAGACCGTGAAGACCGTAAAATGTCTCTTGGTATGAAGCAATTACATCCAGACCCTTGGACTGACATTACTACTAAGTACCCTGTAAACTCTAAGCATACTGGTACGGTACGTAACTATACTAACTTTGGTGTGTTTGTTGAATTAGAAGAAGGAATTGACGGATTAGTTTATATCTCTGATTTATCTTGGACTAAGAAAATTAAGCACCCATCTGATTTTGTTACTGTTGGTGATAAATTAGATGTTCAAGTATTAGAATTAGATGTTGAAAACCGTAAGTTAAACTTAGGTCATAAGCAAACTCAAGATAATCCTTGGGATGCTCATGAAGCTACGTATTCTATAGGTTCTACTCACGAAGGTTCTATCAAGGAAAAGAATGATAAAGGTGCAACTGTAGTATTTGCAGATGGTATTGAAGCATTCGCTCCAACTCGTTTCTTAGAAAAAGAAGACGGTTCTAAATTAGAAAAAGGTGATGCTGTAAAGTTCATCGTTACTGAATTTAGTAAAGAATACAGAAGAATTGTTGTTTCTCATACTTCTCTTTTCAAAGAAGAAGAAAAGAAAAACATCAAGGCTGCTGCTAAAAAAGCTGCTGATGTAGAAAAAACTACTTTAGGAGATATTGGTGGATTAGCTGAATTAAAAAGAAAAATGGAAGGGAAATAATATTTCTTTATCATTATAAATTTTTAAATCTTAAAACCGTTACGCAAGTAGCGGTTTTTTTTGTGCTTATATTTTTAAAATAAAAAGCAGACTAGACACCAAGACCTCACAGGTTTTTAAAACCTGTGAGGTCTAAATCATAGAAGGGTAAAAACATATTAATTTATGAAATTACCATTATATTTGTAATGAAATTAAAAAAGTACTATGACACTTATAAAATCAATATCAGGAATTAGAGGAACAATAGGAGGAAAGCCTAGCGAAAACCTTACCCCATTAGATGCTGTTAAATTTGCAGCAGCTTACGGTGCTTTTATCATCAAAAGAAATCCGACAGCTAAAAAAATTAAAGTTGTTATTGGTAGAGATGCGCGTATCTCTGGTAAAATGATTAGCAACTTAGTAGCAAACACGTTAGTTGGACTAGGAATTAATGTAATTGATTTAGGTTTATCTACAACACCAACTGTTGAAATTGCTGTTCCTTTAGAAAAAGCACACGGAGGAATTATCTTAACAGCTTCTCATAATCCGAAGCAATGGAATGCCTTAAAACTATTAAATGAAAAAGGAGAGTTTTTAAACGGCGCAGATGGAGAAGAAATTTTAGCTTTAGCAGATAGTGAAGATTTTACGTTCGCTGAGGTTGATGAATTAGGTACTTACAAAAAGAATAAGCGTTATTTAAAGAAACACATTAAAGAAGTATTAAACTTAGATTTAGTCGATGTAAAAGCCATTAAAAAAGCAAAATTCAAAGTTGTTGTTGATGGTGTTAATTCTACTGGAGGAATTTTTATTCCTGCTTTATTAAAAGAATTAGGTGTTAAATGTATTGAGTTATATTGTGAGCCAAATGGTAAATTCCCTCATAACCCTGAACCTTTAAAAGAGAACTTAACAGATATATCTAAATTAGTAGTTAAAAAGAAAGCCGATTTAGGAATTGTTGTTGACCCTGATGTTGATCGTTTAGCTTTAATATCAGAAGATGGTTCTATGTTTGGTGAAGAATATACGTTAGTTGCTTGTGCAGATTACGTTTTAGGTAAATTAAAAGGAGGGAACACGGTTTCTAATTTATCATCATCAAGAGCATTGCGTGATGTTACTGAAAAACATGGCGGAACTTACACAGCATCTGCCGTAGGTGAAGTAAATGTAGTTCAAATGATGAAAGATACCGATACAGTAATCGGTGGTGAAGGAAATGGTGGAATTATTTATCCTGCTTCGCATTATGGTAGAGATTCTTTAGTTGGTGTTGCTTTGTTTTTATCGCATTTAGCGAAAAAGAAAATATCTTGTTCAGCATTAAGAGATTCGTATCCAAGTTATTTTATGAGTAAAAACAAAATACAATTAACGCCACAAATTGATGTTGATGAGGTTTTATCAAAAATGACTTTAAAGTATCAAAATGAAGATGTAAATACTATTGACGGTGTAAAAATTGATTTTGAAAACGAATGGGTACATTTACGTAAATCGAATACAGAACCAATTATCCGAATTTACACAGAAAGTAATAGCCAAGAAAATGCGGATGTACTTGCTGAAAGATTCATTACAGAAATTCAAGAAATTATCAAATAATTTTAAGAATTTAAGAAATAAGAAAACAACACATATAAATATAAATAATCAAGTTGAAATTAAGAACAATTAGTTTAAGTTTATTAATGATGGCGGTAACCGCATCATCAGTAATAGGACAGGAGCAAAGTAAGCAAGAAAATAGAGAAGATGATAATTTTATCATTCAAAAAAAGAAAGTAACCAATAAAGGAAAGTTTTTCGCTTATTGGGGATGGAACTGGGCAAGTTACACCGATTCTGATATTCATTTTAAAGGCGATAATTATGACTTCACCTTATCAAACGTAAAAGCACAGGATAGGCAAACAAAATTCTCTTTTAACAAGTATTTTAATCCTGGTAACGTTACAATTCCGCAAACAAATTATAGAATCGGGTATTTCTTTAAAGAGAATTACACGGTTTCTATCGGAGTGGATCACATGAAATATGTGATGATTGATGATCAAAGTGTGAAAATCAATGGAAATATTAATGATGGAAACGCAAAATATGACGAAACCTACAATAATGAAACTATTAATTTAGCAGAAGATTTTCTACGTTTCGAACATACAGACGGTTTGAATTACGTAAACGTAGAATTAAAACGTTTCGACGATGTAAGTCATTGGTTTGGCTTGAATCTTGAAAACTTACAGATTAACCTAACAGAAGGTGTTGGAATGGGAATTTTATATCCAAAGACAAATTCAAAATTATTAGGGAAAGATAGAAATGATTCTTTTCATTTAGCAGGATACGGAGCTTCTGTTGTAGCAGGTGTAAATATCTCCTTCTTAAAACACTTTTATGTGCAAGCAGATTTAAAAGGAGGACATATTTATATGCCTGATGTTAAAACAACTTCAAATTCTTCTGATAGTGCTTCGCAAAATTTCTTTTTTTTACAGAAAACTATTTTAATAGGAGGAAAGTTTAGATTGTAAAAATTTGTAATGTAAAAAATGTAAACCACTGCTAAAAACAGTGGTTTTTTCTTTTATAAAATATATTATTTTTAACAAAAGTTAGAAAAAAGTTAATTCTATATAATTTTTAGGTTCTTTTGATGTAAAAAATTAAATTTATATTTTATAGGACTTTTTTTCACATGATAATATGTAAAAAAACACTATCTAATTTATGTAAATTTATGAGTTTAGAAAACTACTTCAGGCAATTTAAAAATAATATTGTAGGAATTAATCAAACCTACGAATCGCCTTACGGAATACAAAAAATGATTTATGCCGATTGGACAGCCAGTGGGCGTTTATATTATCCGATAGAAAAACAACTTTTAAATACTTTTGGTCCTTTTGTTGCCAATACACACACTGAAACTTCAACAGCAGGGGCTGCAATGACTTTAGCCTATAACGAAGCTCGAAATATTATTAAAAAACATGTAAATGCCTCTGAGGATGATGTTTTAATTACCGAAGGTTCAGGAATGACAGGAGTTGTCAATAAATTTCAACGAATTTTAGGTTTAAAGGTTTCTGAAAACTTAAAGGAACATACGCAAATTCCTGACCAAAAACGCCCTATTGTTTTTGTAAGTCATATGGAGCATCATTCAAATCAAACTTCTTGGATAGAAACTATTGCTGAGGTAGTTGTTGTTCCTTGTAATGATCAGGGACTTATTTGTCTAGATATTTTTGAAGAAACAATTAAAAAATATGCCGACAGACCCATTAAAATAGCTTCCATTATTGCGGGGTCAAACGTAACAGGAATTAAAACCGAATATCATAAAGTAGCTTCTTTAATTCATAAATACGGCGGTTTATGTTTTGTTGATTTCGCTTGTTCTGCGCCTTATGTTGATATAGATATGCATCCGAAGAAAGAAGATGAGTATTTAGATGCTATTTTCTTTTCGCCTCATAAATTTTTAGGAGGTCCTGGAACTTCTGGCGTATTGATTTTTAATAAGAAATTGTATAAAAATATGATTCCTGATAATCCTGGTGGCGGAACGGTAAGTTACACAAATCCTTGGGGTGGACATGATTATTTTGATGATGTGGAAACTCGGGAAGATGGCGGAACTCCTGCTTTTTTACAAACCATTAAAATCGCGCTAGCTATAAAAGTAAAAGATAAAATGACTACGGATAAAATAAAACAGCGTGAAGACGCTATAAATCCTGTTATTTTTGAGTGTTTAGAGAGTTTAGAGGGGGTAAAAATATTAGCACCAAATCATAAAGACAGATTGAGTATTTTTTCTTTTTATTACGAAAAATACCATTTCAACTTGGTGGTAAAATTGTTAAATGACCGTTTTGGTATTCAAACAAGAGGAGGTTGCTCATGTGCAGGAACTTACGGGCATTTCTTATTAAATGTAAATCAAAATACGTCTAATAAAATTAAAGATCAAATTTTAGAAGGTTGTAATACTGATAAGCCTGGCTGGGTTCGTTTATCTATACATCCTACGGTTACTGATGATGAGGTGCAGTTTATCTGTGATTCATTAATCAGCTTGACCAATAATATTGAAGTATGGGCAAAAGAGTATCAGTATGATAGTCTTAAAAATGATTACACGCATATTTCTGCAAAATCAATAGAAAAAGAATTAATTGCTGATTGGTTTACTTTGTAGACTGTGACAATAATCTTGTAATAAAAAAACTGGAGCTTGAAAATGAATTTATTAAATACTGATTTTTTAGAAGAAAATTATTTAGCAACAATAAAACAACGTAAAATATCGGGCAGATACATTACTTTAAATGATATTGAGCCACTTTATGACGATTTAGACACTGCTATTGCATCGAAAAAAATAGGCGAATCGGAGCAAGGCAGGGCTATTTATCAATTAAAATTAGGTTCAGGAAAAATAAAAATACTTATTTGGAGTCAAATGCACGGAAATGAAAGTACTGGAACAAAAGCAGTGTTTGATTTCTTAAAGTATATAAAAGCCTATAAAAACACTGAAATTGTAAATTCAATTTTAAATAATTGCGATATTACAATTATTCCAATGCTAAATCCTGATGGGGCTGAGGCATATACGCGTGTAAATGCAAATGATGTAGATTTAAACAGGGATGCGGTAGCTTTAGAAGCCAAAGAAAGTAAATTGTTGCGTGAAATTTTAGATACTGTAAAGCCTCAATTTTGCTTTAACCTGCACGACCAACGAACCATTTTTGGTGTAGAAGGAACTAAAAACCCCGCAACAATTTCATTTTTAGCACCATCCGAAGAAATTACTCGTAAACTAACAAAAGGACGGGAGCAGACCATGAATGTAATTGTAGCAATGAATGCTTTATTGCAAAAATTAATCCCAAATCATATTGGGCGCTATACCGATGAATTTTATCCAACAGCGACGGGGGATAATTTTCAAAAATTAGGGCACAACACTATATTGATTGAAGCAGGGCATTATCCTGACGATTATGAGCGTGAAACGGTGCGTAAATACAATTTTTACGCGCTTTTACAGGGGATTTATCATGTAGCTACAGAAAAAAACTTTACATCACATTTAGATTACTTTTCTATTCCAAACAATATCAAGAACTTCTATGATGTTATTTATCGATCAGAAAAAAATAAAAAAGATGTGGCTTTTCAGTATGTAGAGAAAGTAGAAAACGGTAAATTTGCACTATCTTTAATGAAAGAAAAAGAAGGAGATTTATCTTCAAATATCGCACACAAAGAAGAATTACTTTAAAAAACTGTATTTTAGTGATACTATCAGAAAAAAAAAGAATGAAAAAGTTTGTACTAGATGAAATTGATCATCAAATTTTAGACATTTTAATCGAAAATGCCCGAACACCTTTTACCGACATTGCAAAGAAATTATTAGTATCGGCTGGTACTATTCATGTACGTGTTAAAAAAATGGAAGACGAAGGCATTATTCAAGGTTCAACATTATCCTTGAATTACGATAAAATGGGATACACCTTCATAGCACATGTTGGAGTATATTTAGAGAAGTCGTCTATGACGCAACACGTTTTAGAAAATTTACGCTTAATACCGAACGTAACAGTTGCTTATGTAACTGCGGGTAAATACAATATTTTTTGTAAGGTAAGAGCTAAAAGTACGAATGATGCTAAAGATATTATCTACAGAATAGATGATATTAATGGTGTTAATCGTACAGAAACAATGATTTCTCTAGAAGAAAGTATTAATGACAAAAAACGTTTAATGCACGCTATTTTTCAAGACATTTAAATTATAAACTTTATAATTTAAAACAAAAAATGGCTACATATAAATGTAGCCATTTTTTGTTTTTATTCTCAAAATTAATAACTTAAAGCCCATTCAAATCGTTTAAAAACAGTATTCCAATCATTTGGGAAACTTGCTTTTATTACTAGTTTTTCTTTTGAAAAAGGATGTGTAAATTCAAGAGAGTAGGCGTGTAAAAATAGATTTTCGCAATTAAAATTATCAATAAACATCGTATTATGGTTTTTGTCACCGTATTTAGGATCGCCAATAAGCGGATGGCTAATTTTATTTGTATGAATACGTAATTGATGTAATCTGCCCGTTGTAGGTTTCATTTCAATTAAGCTATATCGTGAGCTATCATAAGGCTTTACAGGGATATCAACAACAACTGTAGCAACGGTTGTTAAATGTGTTTCAGCTTCTTTATAAACATCAGAATCACGTCCTTTAACTGGTGAATCAATGATTTTTTGCTCAGGAGAATGTCCTCTAACAATTCCATAATATGTTTTCTGAATTTCGTTATTGGTAAATAATTCTTGAAACTTAGATACGTGTTTCGTTTCTTTTGCAAGTAATATAATCCCTGAAGTTTTTCTATCTAAACGATGTATTGGGTAAAATTTAGCTCCAAATTGATTAAATAACAATTGCAATAATGATTCTTCTTCAGAAACATTTCTAGAGTGGTAGGCGTGATGAACAACAACGTTGTTCGGTTTAGATACACAGATTATGTAGTCATCTTCAAAAAGAACAGTAAGGCTCATGGGTATAGTTGTTTTATTTATTACTTGAATTAAAAAAAGTAAAATAATCATTTAAATAAGAAAAGCAAGCGCAAAAAAATAAAAGCTTTTGTTTTAATGATAGACAGGACAGGTAATAAAATGGAAAAAAAAAAAGGCAAAACCCTGAAATAATACATAATACGATTTCGAATTTTCTAATTTCTAATCATCACTTATAAAAACGAACGAAGAAGAAAAGAACAACAACAAAACAGTCCAGTGCAATGCAATAATAATAAGGAAAGGGAAAAGATGAAGATATATAGAGATAGTAACTATTGTCAATAAAAACTCTTTTCTATTTAACATAATATTAATTATAGGACACCTATATCTATCTATCTATTATATAGATTAGGATGATAGTTTATAGTTTTTTTTAATTTTAATTTAATTAAAAATTTAATTAATTTAATAAAAAAAAAATTTGTTCTGGACCTGATATTGTTCTGGCTGGACCTGCTGATGATATATTTTTTTTCTCAAAAAAATATATCATCAACATCATAATAACCAAACATATATATAAATATATATAAATGTTTTATCCAGAACGAATTCAGTTTCAGTTTTCAGTTCTTCTGTTATCATCACTATTATCGCGCAAAAAAATATAATAATATAATATAAAAAATCAGGCTTATAAAAAAAACTCCTTTGCTCCTAGTTTTATTTTTATTACTTAACAGACCTCACACTGTGAGGTCTGTTACTGTTAGTTATTACTTACTTTTAACGTTTGTACGTTTGTTTATCAACTCAACTCAATTTGTCAATATTCTCTTTATCATCAATAATTAATAAATAAATCAGCACAGCTAGTCTTTGTTTATTTTTAAACAGCCCCTAAGGCGATTAAAAATTTTAATTTAATTGTATATTTGTGGCTTATTATTCCTTTTATTCACGTTAAAACAGTTATTTCATTAACCTTATGCCTTTTAAAAAATTAAATTCAGAAATTAAAGAAAAATTAGAATCACTAGAAATAACGACTCCTACACCTTTACAAAAAAAGAGTATTCCTGCTATTAAAAGCGGTGCAAATGTTTATTGTATAGGCGATCAAGGTAGCGGAAAAACAACAACACTTGTACTTACAACCTTACATAAATTAAAATTCACTGATATTGGCACTAGCCCTAGAGCCTTTGTTCTTGTTGAAGATAACGAAAGAGCTTTAGAAGTATATAACGCCTTTTTACCATACACTAGGTATAAATCAATACGTGTTTATGTTGCCGATGAAGCGCTTCATGTAGATACACAGAAATCAGAAATTTTTGAAGGTGTTGATATTCTTATCTCTACACCTAAAAGAATGAATAAATTATTTCTATTAAACGGAATAAGCCCGTCTCAATTAATGATTTTTAGTATTGATGATGCGCAATTCTTAAAAAACAACACTGCTTATGCGGCTTTAATGGCAATTACACAGAGTGTTAATAAATGTCAGTTTGTTTTATATGCCGATAAAATGACACCTACTATAAAGCGTTTTGAAGATTATTTTATGCAGTATGCGAAAGTAATTAAGGCTTAAAAAATCATTATATTGATATAAAAAAAGACTATTTACATTGCGTAGATAGTCTTTTTTGTCTAGGGAAATTAAAAAGAAAGTATTATTGCTTCTTTAACTGAGTAATCATCTCTTTAGTCATTTCTTTTAAAGAGTAGTTTGGTTTCCAACCCCAATCTTCTCTCGCAGCGTCATCATTAATAGATTTAGGCCAAGAATCGGCAATTGCTTGTCTGAAATCAGGTTTATAACTTACTTTAAAATTAGGATACCACTCTTTTATTGAATCTGAAATTTCTCCAGGAGTAAAACTTACTCCTGCTAAATTATACGATGTTCTTATTTTTACGGCTTCTTTTGGTGCTTCCATTAGCTCTAAAGTAGCTCTAATAGCATCATCAATATAAATCATCGGTAAACAAGCTTCTTCGTTTAAATAACAAGTAAAAGATTCGTTTTTGATGGCTTTATGATAAATATCAACAGCATAATCGGTAGTTCCACCACCAGGTAAAGATTGATACCCAATAACACCAGGATATCTTATAGAACGTACGTCTAAACCATATCTTAAAAAATAATACTGCGCCCAGTTTTCACCAGCTGCCTTACTGATTCCATAAACAGTTGTAGGATCTAAATACGCATCTTGTTTTGTGTCTATTTTTGGTGCGCTAAGTCCGTAAACAGCTATTGAACTAGGGAAAAATACTTTATCTAATTTATGTTTTACAGAAACCTCTAAAACACTAAAAAGCGATTTTAAGTTGATATCCCAAGTTTGAATAGGATTCTTTTCGCCGTTAGCAGATAATATTGCTGCTAAATGATATATTTGAGTAACCTTATGTTTTACTACAATGTTAGCTAAATCAATTTCGCTAGTAGCATCTAATATTTCAAAAATTCCGCTATAATTTGCTATTGTACGAATATCTGAAGCTATTACCGCCTCTTTACCGTACTTCTCTTTTAAAGACTTTGTTAATACCGTACCTAATTGCCCTCCTGCTCCTGTAACTAATATTTTCATCTTATTTATACGATTTTTAATCTTTTAATTTCCTACAAAAATACATTGATTAGCACTTTAAAAGTAATAAACACTTTATTTTGATAAAAAATAAGTAATTTTAACTTTTTAAAATGTAATAAACCAATTTTATCACTCTTCAAAAGAGCTTTATATCTTTTAAAAAGTGATTTTAACGGTAAACACAAACCTCATCAATCAAAATTAATTTAATAAAACATGATAAAACTAGATGCTATCGATTTAAAAATATTGCGAATTTTACAAGAAGACTGTAAGAAAACCGCCAAAGAAATTTCTGAAAAATTAAATTTAACCATCTCTCCTATTTATGAACGAATTAAGCGCTTAGAAAAAACAGGTGTAATTAAAAATTATGTTGCTATTTTAGATAAAAAACGCATACAAATGCCAGTAACGGCTATTTGTATGGTATCGCTCCGATGTCATGACGAAGGTTTTATTGATAAATTTGAAGCGCAAGTAAAAGAATTAAAAGAAGTTCAGAAATGTTATCACATGGCAGGAAAAGTAGATTTTTTTCTACAGATAAACCTAAATGACCTAGAAGATTACCACGATTTTGTTCGCTTAAAACTATCGAAAATTGACAATATTGGTGTTTTAGAAAGTTATTTTGTCCTTAAAGAAATAATGGATAAAACGGAATATCATTTATAAATAAAAAAAACCTCATCATAAAATGATGAGGTTTTTTAAAAATATATGGACTACTTAGATCACTTTTACATTTACTGCGTTAGGACCTTTTTTACCTTCTTCTAAGTCAAATTCAACTTGGTCACCTTCTCTAATCTCATCGATTAAACCTGAGATGTGTACAAAGTGGTCTTTTTCAACACCTTCTTCTGTAATAAACCCAAATCCTTTAGTATCGTTGAAAAATTTTACTATTCCTGTATTCATTGTAATGTAAATTATAATTGTTACTATTATTAGTAATACTGCAAATATAGTTCCATTAATCTAAATTTATCTAAGTTAACAACATTAAAAATAAAAACCAACAAAAAAGAATGAACATTCATTTTTATTAGATATCTTTGTATCAGAATTAAAATAAATTATGGCAAAACTTCAAAAAAGCATTGATAAACGAAATGCACTTGTAAAAGCAACTATCGAATTGGTTAATAATAATGGTTTTCATGCAACACCGATGAGTAAAATTGCAAAAATGGCAAAAGTATCGCCAGCAACCATTTATTTATATTTTGAAAGTAAGCAAGATTTAGTAAATCAAACCTATATCGAAGTAAAATCAAAATATACCGATTACGCCTTTGCTACTTATAATAACAATCTTTCTGTTTCTGTGGAAGAAGGCTTTAAAATAATTTGGAAACGTATTGCCGAATTTAAACTAAAAGAGTGTGAAAACGCCATGTTTTTAGCACAATGCGACAATACTCCCGTAATTGATGAAGCAAGTCGTCAAGAAGGAATCAAGCATTTACAACCACTACTCGACCTTTGGAATCGTGGTAAAAAAGAAGGCGTTATCAAGCCAATGTCCGATTATATATTATATGCCTATGCAATTAATCCACTCTCTTTTTTAATGATTTCTCAAAAACGAGGTGTTTTTACCTTGGATGAAACTCATATTGAAGAAGCGTATCAATCTGCTTGGAATAGTATCAAGGTTTGCAAAAGATAAATTAAATACACCCCTGTTCAGCACTTACAGTTTCCCTTCCCTCAAACCAACAACATAAAAAAGCAAGTATTATGGAATTATTAGACAAATTAAAATGGAGATATGCCGCTAAAGCAATGAACGGTAAAAAAGTATCCGAAGAAAAAGTAACACGTATTTTAGAAGCAGCACGTTTAGCACCAACCTCAAGCGGATTACAACCTTTCGAAATTTTCGTGATTAAAAATCAGGAAATAAAAGAACAAATTAAACCAATCGCTTGGAATCAATCGGTAATTACTGACTGCTCTCACCTACTTGTTTTCGCTGCTTGGGATACCTATACCGAAGATAGAATTAATCATATGTTCGATTTAACAAACGAAATCCGTGGTTTTAAAAACGAAGGCTGGGAAAATTACCGTCAGATGTTATTAAGCTCTTATCCGCAGAAAGATGCCGAAGAGAATTTTAATCACGCAGCAAAACAAGCCTATATTGCATTTTCTCAAGCAATTACAGCCGCCGCTTACGAAAAAGTTGATGCGACACCTATCGAAGGTTTTGACCCTGCCGCAGTTGATAAAATTTTAAACTTACGTGAAAAAGGATTACGTAGTGCTGTTTTATTGCCTATCGGATACAGAGCCGAAGACAAAGATTGGTTAGTAAACTTAGTAAAAGTTAGAAAACCGATGAATGAATTAGTAACCGTAATCGAGTAACGAGTAAAAATATAAAATATTTCCCTAAAAAATTAAAAGATGAATAATTTTCAATTTAAAAATCCGACCAAAATTATCTTTGGAAAAGATACTATAAAAGAAATCACAACACAAATTCCTAAAAACGCCAAAGTTTTATTGCTTTTCGGTGGCGGAAGTATCAAAAAAAATGGTATTTACAATCAAGTAAAAGAAGCCTTAAAAACTATTGAAGTTATTGAATTTGGCGGGATTCCTGCAAATCCAGAATATGCCGTTTTAATGAATGCTTTAAAAATAATTAAAGAGGAAAAAATCACGTATTTATTAGCTGTTGGTGGTGGTTCTGTTATTGATGGAACCAAGTTTTTATCAGCGGCTGCATTATACGATGGTGAAACTCCTTGGGATATTTTAACTAATAACATCAGAACTGAAAAAGGAATGCCTTTTGGAACAGTTTTAACAATGCCCGCAACAGGTTCTGAAATGAATTCGGGTGCTGTAATCACTCGAAGAGAAACTAAAGAGAAGCTTGCTATGGGCGGTTCTGGATTATTTCCTGAATTTTCAGTCTTAGACCCGCAAGTAATTACCTCTATCCCACACCGTCAGTTAGCCAATGGTTTAGCCGATTCTTTTACACACGTTTTAGAACAATATATGACCTATCCAGTAGGTGGATTATTGCAAGATCGTTTTGCAGAAAGTATTTTACAAACCATTATTGAAGTTGCACCAAAAGTTTTAAAAAACCCTGCGGATTACAAAGCCGCTGCAAATTATATGTGGAGTTGTACCATGGCGTTAAATGGGCTAATTCAACAAGGAGTTCCTGGTGATTGGGCAGTACATGGAATCGGACATGAATTAACGGCTTTATTTGGCATTGACCACGCGCGTACTTTAGCAATAATTGCACCAAGCCATTACGCCTTTAATTTTGAAGCTAAAAAAGAAAAATTAGCACAATATGCCGAACGTGTTTGGAATATTACCACAGGTTCTGCGGATGAAAAAGCACAAGCTGGTATTGATAAAACAGTGACTTTTTTCCATGAATTGGGAATTGACACCAAATTATCAGATTATACAAAAGATTACGAAGGAACTGCTGAAAAAATCGCAAAACGCTTTACTGAACGTGGTTGGTTAGGTTTGGGAGAACATCAATCTTTATCGCCTAAAAATGTTGAAGAAATTGTAAAAATGGCGTATTAATTTATTTTTTTGATAGATGAAAATGAAAATACTACAAAAAGCAGTTATTATATTTCCAATGATTTCTGCAATAATATTTGGAATGATTTTAATATCAAGCTGTAAAACAGCAAACAATAATAATTCTGAAGCTAAAAAAATGAACATTTTATTTGTTTTAACATCACATGATAAATTAGGAAATACGGATAAAAAAACAGGGTTTTGGGTAGAAGAATTTGCTTCTCCATATTACGCTTTGTTAGATAAGGGTGCTACAATTACCATTGCAACACCAAAAGGAGGCGTTGCCCCTATTGACCCAAGTAGCGATTCGCCTGACACTGCTACAAAAGCAACCGAGCGTTTTAATAAAGACGTTGCTGTAAAAACGAAAATTGCAAATACAGAAGTATTATCAAGTATCAATGCTGATGATTTTGATGCTGTTTTTTATCCAGGCGGACACGGTCCTTTATGGGATTTAGCAGAAGATGTTGCTTCGATAGCGTTAATTGAAGATTTCAACAATCAAAATAAACCGATTGCTTTTGTATGTCACGCTCCTGCGGCTTTAAAAGAAGTTAAAAACGTCGACGGCACTCCTTTGGTAAATGGTAAAAAAGTTACAGGATTCACCAATTCTGAAGAACAAGCTGTTGGGCTTACCGATATTGTTCCTTTTTTAGTGGAAGATATGCTAACTAAAAATGGAGGTATTTATTCTAAAAAAGACAATTGGAATGCTTACGCAATACAAGATGGTAATTTAATTACAGGACAAAATCCAGCATCTTCTGAATTAGTAGCTGATAAATTAATAAATAGCTTAAAATAATTTAAATTATTTTAAGCTAGTAAAATGTAAAAGCAAAAATCTAATTATAGAAAAAAAAGAGATTGACGATGGGTCAATCTCTTTTTTATTTATTTTATCTATAAAAATTATAAAATTATTTAACTAAAGTTACTTTTACTGCATTCATCCCTTTCATCCCTTTTTCAAGTTCAAAACTTACTTTGTCATTTTCAGAGATTTGGTCAATAATACCACTTACGTGTGTAAAATATTTTTCTTGATCAGCCGAATCGATAATAAAGCCGAATCCTTTAGATGAATCAAAAAATGATACTGTTCCTTTTCTTACAGGGTCAAACGCTTCTTTATCGCCTTCTAAAGTTTTAGGAACGCTTACTTGAATATCTTCAGCGTTAATAACAAGTTTCTGTTGTTCTGGGTCTGGAGGAGTAGATGATAAATTCCCATAAGCATCTGTATATGCAAATTCAATTCCTGTTTTACCATTTTCTCTAATATCAGCCTTACGAGCTTCCATTTTTTTTCTTTTATCTTCACGTTTTTTTAAACGCTTTTTCTCTTTTTCATTCTTGTTAAATGATTGCTGAGATTTTGCCATAATATTTACTACTATTAATTTTTAGAATAATGTTGTAATTTTTTTTAATAAAAAGATAAGTAAAAAATAAATAAAGTTTTAAAAAAAATTTACAATCGCCCCAATATAGCTAAAATAAGCTAAAATATCTTTATTTTTTTAATTTATTTTGATTTATTTGGTGTTTTATTCGATTCATTAAGATGATTTGCTAAAATTTTATCAACTAATTCCTCTTTTGTTAAATGATGAAATATTGTTTTTATTTTTGATTTAAAATCTTCAGAAACATTTCTATTGGGTTTTGTTTTAAAGATTTTTTTCGCCCATAGTAAGCTATTATTTTCTTCGATACTTTGTGCATTTGCTTTTTTAAACGGTTTAAAAACAATTTCTAATTCCTTTTCGAAATCTGCAATATCTTTCACCTCATCTTCTTGTAAAATGGTTAAAGAAAGCCCCTTTGCTCCTGCTCTTGCCGTTCTTCCGCTTCGGTGTACGTAAGCATCATATGTATCTGGTAAATGATAATTAACCACATAAGAAACATCTTTTACGTCAATACCACGAGCCGCTAAATCGGTAGCGACTAAAATATCAATATAACCTTCTCTGAATTGTCCCATAATTCGGTCACGAATCCCTTGGGTTAAGCTACCGTGAATTGCTCCTGATGAAAATTTATTAATCGCTAAGTTCTTCGCTAATTTATTAACCGCCGCTTTGGTTTTACAGAAGATAATACCACGCTGTCCTTCTTTTGAATTTAAAAAATGAAGTAACACTTCTAGTTTTTCAATAGGCTTCACCACTACATATTGATGCTCGATTCCTTGATGCCCAACCGTTGCCATATCTGCTTGGATATTTACAACATTTTTAGCCATATAATTTTGAACCAATTGTTTTATAACCCCCGACATGGTTGCGGTAAATAGAAAAGTTCTTCTATTTTTAGAATTTGGAATTTCTTTAATAATGCTATCAACCTCCTCTTTTAAAGCGGTTATCATTTCATCGGCTTCATCTAAAACAAAATGCTTTATTTCTTTGATATTGATAGCACCACGCTTCACTAAATCGACCAAACGCCCTGGAGTTGCCACTACAATATGTGTGGTTTCTTTTAAACGCTCCATTTGAGGTTTTATAGGAATCCCTCCGCATACAGAAGCGATACTTATTTCAGGCATATTCGTAGCAAAAGACACTAAATTTGCATGAATCTGCTGTCCTAATTCTCTTGTAGGAGCTAATATTAAGGTTTGTATGTTGGTCTTATCTGTATTAATACGTTGTAATAGAGGCAATCCGAAGGAAGCGGTTTTTCCTGTTCCTGTTTTTGCTAAAACAACAACATCTTCTTTTTGATTTAGAATAACAGGGATTGTTTTTTTCTGTACATCTGTTGGAACAGTAATTTTTAAAGCAACTAAACCCTGTTGTAATTCTTTGTTAATTCCTAAATCTGAAAATTGTTTTGGCATAAAAATATATTTTTAATGCAAAGATAATCACACTTTATAGGAAATACACTTCTTTTTATGGTAGTTTTATTTTATCAGAAATTATATAAAAGATTTATTATTGAATAATTCAGGGTTTTCACCTTTGATATTTTTATAAAATTGATAAAAATGCTCAAAATCTGCTTTTATATCGCCTGTTGTGTAAAAGGGTTTAGATAATTTTACTTCTTTGTTCTCAAAATCGAAACCAAGCATAACAATCGGCACGTTTGCCCCTTGTGCGATATAATAAAAACCTGTTTTCCATTTCTCTACAAATTGCCTTGTTCCTTCTGGCGATATTGCCAATCTGAACTCCTCTTTTGTATTAAAAACATCAATAATAGCATCTACCACGTTGGCGCTTTTGCTTCTATCGATAGGAACTCCACCAAGAGCTTTAAAAAACAAGCCAAAAGGCGGTTTAAATAATGATTTTTTACCTGCGAAATTAAGTTTTGTACGGGTAATGTTTTTTGAAAATAACCCAACCATAAAATCTTTCCAACTTGTATGAGGTGCGCCGATTAACACGTATTTTTTAAGTTCTTTGGGAAATTCACCGTTAAATTTCCAACCAAAAATTTTAGTAAATATAAATTTTGATATCATGTTTTGTAAAATATAATAGTATAGATGCCAAAAATAGGGTTTTATTTTTCAAAACAGATAGGTTATCATCGTTTTGCTTTTACATGGGGTTGTTTGATATCCGCGCGTAGTGTACAGATGCGATTTATCGCGTCTCCCACAAGCATTCCATAATCCTTGCTTCCTATAATAGCATGATTATAATTACACTACACCTAAAAATTAATCGAAATTAACCGCATAAAAAAAGACGCGATAAATCGCGTCTCTACCAGATTATTTTATTGAATATCGGTAAAACATTCTTTTGGTAAATATATATCGCTAAATTTCATTTGATTCGCATTAAACCATTTTACTTTATATAGAATTTCAGAAACTATTTTTCTTTTATCGCCATTTGGATAAAAATCATTAGTGTTTTCATTTTTTTTGATACCACATAAAATAAAATCGGGCGAAGAATCATTTGCTATATATTGAACTGTGTCTGTGTTTTTTTGAATTTTAAGAGGGTCGCTCTTTTTAAATATTTCAAACTTTTTTGTTCTAAAAAATACATTTTTACCATAACTATATTCAGGAATAACGTATTTTCTTATTTCTTCAATTAATAATTTACACTTAACATCTTTCAATACCATTTCACCTTTTTTTACACCTTCTAATTTAGCAATATAAATTTTATCATATTTTTCTAACATAGATTCATATAAAATAGCTTCTTTAAATTCTGTTTTATTATCATCAAAAAAAACGCAAGTATATTTTATTCTTTCGGCTATCTGTTCCCCTAATTCCTCAGAATGTGTTTTCTTTTTTTTATCTTCTATGTAAATTTCTTTAATAACTAAAAATGGCGGAACTAACTTTCCGTCTCCTTTTATTTTAAAACCATAAAGTAAAGGATGCGTTTTTAAAGTTACAATATCACCAATAACAAATTTATTCTCTTGTACTATTTCTTGCATTTTTTTTCGTCTAAGATAATAAAAAACATATATTTACAATCAAAGTAAGGAAGTTCTTTAGTTATTATTAATAAACATTTATTGAGCCATTGTAAATTTTTAATTTCAATTAATTCAGACCTTTTTTAAAGGGATAATACATACGTGAATTAGTTAAAGTGTTATCTAATCCAATTATCCAAGAATATATCGATATAATCTTAAATAATTTAATTAGATAACTAGTTAAACTAGTTGTTTTGACTTCATTGATTGGGTACAATTTTATGTAAAAGATAATGACCATATAGATATATTATAAGTTGGTTAATCAGCATTATTGCCTCAAACAAATTTACGTTCAAGTTCATCGGGAATCGTGAATACGGTTAATAGCTCAATCATTTTAAAATGATGTTACGTTTATTAAATTTAAATACCGAGCGAGAACTTCCCTTACTTTTACTTCATTTTAATGCTATATTTCTATATGGATAAGAAAAAACAAAAAGATTGGTTTAAAGACAGAGGATATCCGCATTTTTCGAATAAAACGCCATTATCTGTTAGAAAGAAAGTTAAAAGCTATGTTTCTAATCCTAAAAAAGTAGCAAAACATTCTTTTTTGCCTTTGATTTTTAAGGAAATTAAACAACGTAGATATAAAGAATCTAATTTTGGTGTTGAAAATAATAACGAAATCAGGCGTTCTCACAAGAAGTTAAAAGACGGTAAGATTATTTCTAATACAAAAATTAGAGAAATTTTATACGCAACTCATATAGACGCTCATGTGTATTCGTATTATACTCAAAAAATAATTACGCCAAAATATGAAGCTTATTTAAGTAAAAACGAATTGCTTTCTAAGGCAATAACCGCTTACCGACGAATTGAAACCGACGATAAATTAAAATTTAAAAACAACGTTCATTTTGCCAAAGATGTTTTTGATGAAATTAAAAAGCGTCAAAATTGTGTTGCCTTGGTTTTAGATATTGAAAACTTCTTCCCTTCTTTAAATCATAAAAAATTAAAATTAATTTGGGCAAAAATACTCGGTTATAAAACCTTACCAAAAAATCATTATAATCTTTTTAAAGCAACCACACGGTTTTCTTACGTGAAATTAAACGATTTAAAAACAAAGAATAATCATTTTGATGAAAAGGAATTAGCAAAACATCGCAAAAGCGGAAAAAACACTTTTTTTGAGAATATACACGGACTTTTAGATTCTGATATTATTATTCATAAAAATCAAAAGAAGAATAAAAATAATAATGAATCCATTGGTATTCCGCAGGGTTTGCCGATAAGTGCCTTACTTGCTAATATGTATATGTTGCCTTTTGATGAAGCTATCATAAATGAATTAACGCTTAAACACGGTGTTTTTTACAGAAGATATTCTGATGATATTGTTGTTTTATGTGATGAAAACCTCATCGATTTTGTTCAAAAATTTATTATTGATGAGGTTCAAAAAATTGATTTGACAATTTCAGCTGAAAAAACAGAAATGACTTTGTTTAAAACGCACAATAACAGGCTTCAATCTTTTAAAATAAATCAAGATAATTTAAAAGAAAATGTTCCGTTAAACTATTTAGGTTTTGAGTTTTATGGCTATCAAACTTTACTTAAATCGAAGAATTTAGCACAATTTTACCGAGAAATGAAACAAACCGTAAAAAGAAAACATAAAAGAGTAGAATATCTTAAAGAAAAATTATTGTTAGATGAAGCGCCTTTATTTAAGCGAAAATTATATCGATTGTATAGTTTTAAAGGTGTGAAGTCTAGAGAAATTGGATTAAAAAGAAAGCGAAAATTTAGAGGGAATTATTTACGCTACGCATATAGAGCTTCGGATGATTTAAATGCTCCTGAAATAAAACGGCAACTACGTAATCATTGGAGGATATTACAAAAAAGTATTCATAAATACGATTTTTCAAATATTGATTATAAAAAAACCTCAACTTGAGAGCTGAGGTTTTTTTTTGAGTTTTATTAGTTTATTAGATAATAATACGTTTTAAATTTGAAATTTATTTATTCCTTTAATCTTTTTACTAATTTATCCACAGTTAAACCTTGTGCTATTATCGAAAAAACCACTACAATATAGGTAATCACCAAAAACAAGTCTCTTTCCATACTTACTGATAATCCTAAAGCTAAAGCAATTGATATTCCGCCTCGCAAACCTCCCCATGTCATAATTACATCGGTATTTTTTACGAAATCTAGTTTCTTTTCAAATATTTTTATCGGCAAAAATAACGACGCATAACGGCATATTAAACAAATAGGAATTGCTAATAAACCAGCCAATACAAACTTACCTTCTATTACTAACACTAACATTTCCATTCCTATCAATACAAATAAAACGGCGTTTAATAAGATGTCTAATAACTCCCAGAATTTATCAACATATCTCTCGGTAGTTTCCGACATTGAGTGCGCTCTTACCGTATCATTTCCTACAATTAAACCTGCGGTAACCATCGCTAATGGTGCTGATAAATGGAAATGATGACACAAAACAGTTCCGCCCATTACCGTTGCTAAAGTGATGATAACTTCAATATCAAAATCATCAATCGATTTTAACAATCGATAGGTTATCCAACCTAAAACAAGCCCAATTCCGATTCCTCCTATTACTTCTTGCCCAAAAAGTTTTAATACATCTATTGCACTTACATTTGCTGTTCCTGATTCGGCAATTTTAAAAATTGTTAAAAAAATAACCACACCTACACCATCATTAAATAATGATTCTCCTACTATTTTTGTTTCTAATTTCTTCGGAACTCCTGCTTTTTTTAATATCCCTAATACAGCAATTGGGTCGGTTGGCGAAATTAATGCTCCGAATAACAAACAATTGATAAAACTAACATCTAAATTAATAAGTTGCAATGCAAAAAACATGGCAATTCCTACTAAAAATGTTGAGGTTAAAACGCCTAATGTTGAAAACAATAAAATGGGACTTCGTTGTATTTTTAATTGGTCAAAATTGGTGTGTAACGCTCCTGCGAAAAGTAAGAAACTTAGCATTTCATCTAAAAGCAACGTTTTAAAATCAATATTTGAAATGATAGATTTTTCAAAATTTAATAATGTTGGGTCAAAATTACTTAATAATAATACGCCTAAAGTAAAAATGATAGTTAAAATCATTAATCCAATCGTATTGGGTAGTTTTAAAAATCGGACATTGATATATCCGAATATTGCGGATAAAAAAATTAGTACGGTGGCTATTACATAAATATCATTCATATAGGTATTTTTTTAATGTTATATGTTATTTTATTAGTTATCTGAAATTCAGAAAAACAAAATTAATGTAAAAAAGCACCTCATTAAGGTGCTTTTTATTTTATAGAATAAAATTATTTAGTGTGAATAATTACATGATAAATAATCTTCGGTGCTGCATTAAATCTTGAACTTGCTCAGCTATTTCCGTTAACTTTTCATCATTTGTTGCGTTTTTAATCGCATCATCAATTAAATTAACAACGGTTTGCATATCTTCTTCTTGCAATCCGCGGGTTGTAATTGCTGGTGTTCCAATACGTATTCCTGAAGTTACAAAAGGAGATTCTGTATCAAAAGGAACCATGTTTTTATTTACCGTAATATCTGCTTTCCCTAAAGCAATTTCAGCATCTTTTCCTGTGATGTTTTTATTACGTAAATCAATCAACATCATGTGATTGTCTGTTCCTCCAGAAATAATATCATATCCTTTCGCTACAAAAGCTGCTGCCATAGCTTTGGCATTTTCTTTTACTTGTAGTTGATATTCTAAAAATTCATCGGTTAAAGCTTCACCAAAAGCAACTGCTTTAGCTGCAATAACGTGCTCTAAAGGTCCTCCTTGATTTCCAGGGAAAACTGCAGAATTTATCAATGTTGACATTTTCTTTAACTTCCCTGATTTTAATTTCAATCCAAAAGGATTTTCAAAATCTTTACCAATCATAATAATTCCTCCGCGTGGTCCACGTAAGGTTTTATGTGTCGTTGAGGTAACAATATGACAGTGAGGTAACGGGTCAGATAAAATTCCTTTAGCAATTAAACCTGCAGGATGAGAAATATCAGCCATTAAAACAGCACCAACACTGTCTGCAATCTCTCTAAATTTTGCAAAATCCATATCACGAGAATATGCCGAAGCTCCTGCGATAATTAATTTTGGCTTATGCTCTTTTGCTTGTGCTTCTAAATGCTTGTAATCAATTTTACCTGTTTCTTTATCGACACCATAAAAAACAGGGTTATATAATTTACCAGAAAAATTTACTGGAGAACCGTGTGTTAAATGCCCTCCGTGCGATAAATCAAAACCTAAAATAGTATCTCCAGGCTTTAAACATGCAGCAAAAACAGCAGTGTTTGCTTGCGACCCTGAATGTGGCTGTACATTTACATATTCAGCACCAAATAATTCTTTAGCTCTATCAATAGCTATTTGCTCTATAATATCAACCACTTCACACCCGCCGTAGTAACGTTTACCTGGGTATCCTTCTGCGTATTTATTAGTTAAAATAGAACCTTGCGCTTCCATTACTTGTTCACTTACAAAGTTTTCAGAAGCAATCAGCTCTAAACCATTTAGTTGACGTTCTTTCTCTTCTTGAATTAAATCGAATATTTGATGATCTTTTTGCATCTTATTTTTTGTGGTATAATTTGTTATATAATAATCCAAATGTAATAATTTTATTATGGAAAATTTAGGCAATTGTTATCTTTTTTAAACAAGCTTATACATAATAAATTAACTAATACTATATTAACATAGTTTATGTTATTTTAACTTTATTTTAAAGTTTTTACGAACTGAATATTGGTTTTAACTGAAAAAATATGTAGGTTTGATGTAAAATAAACAGAACTATAATCCAATGAAAATAACAGCAAATAATCCGAATAGAAAATCTTGGTTACCTGTTGAGCAGGATTCAGATTTCCCTATACAAAACATTCCCTTTGGAGTCTTTATAACTAAAGATGATATTGTTACTATTGGTACTCGAATTGGTAATTTTGCCATTGATCTAGGGGCATTGCATCAATTAGGATATTTTGAAAATATCCCTTTAACAGATGATATATTCTTACAAGACACCTTAAACGATTTTATTGCCGATGGACGTAAAACTTGGCGTTTGGTTCGTAATAAAATTGCAGATATTTTTGACTTAAATAATGATGATTTATTTAAAAATGAGGAACATAAAGAGAGTATTATTTTTAAAATAGAAGATGTTGAAATGCAACTTCCTGTATCTGTTGGTGATTATACCGATTTTTATGCAAGTAAAGAACACGCAACTAATGTAGGGTCTTTATTTCGTGATCCTGAAAATGCCTTATTACCAAACTGGTTGCATATTCCTATTGGCTACCACGGTAGAAGTTCATCTATTATTCCTTCAGGAACTCCTGTGCGTCGCCCTGTTGGGCAACAAAAACCTAGCGAAGGGAGTACAACACCAAATTTCGGGGCTTCAAAACTGTTAGATTTTGAATTAGAAATGGCTTTTATTACTACAGTGGCAAATGATTTAGGTGATAGAATCCCTATTCAAGATGCCGATGAATATATTTTCGGATTAGTTTTATTTAACGATTGGTCAGCACGTGATATTCAAGCTTGGGAATATGTTCCTTTAGGTCCATTTTTAGGAAAGAGCTTTGCCTCTACTATTTCTCCTTGGATTGTTACTTTAGATGCCTTAGCGCCTTTTAGAGTAGATAACCCAAAGAAGGTACATGAACCGTTACCGTATTTGAAAAAAGAAGGTAAAGATAGTTTTGATATCAATTTACAGATGGCTATTCAACCTGAAGGAAAAGAAGAAACCGTAGTTTGTAACTCCAATTTTAAATATATGTATTGGACTATGGCTCAGCAATTAGCACATCATACCATAAACGGCTGCCCTATAAACGCAGGAGATATGATGGGTTCAGGAACTATTTCAGGACCTACCAAAGATAGCTTTGGCTCTATGTTAGAGTTAACTTGGCGAGGGCAAAATCCATTAAAAATGAATGATGGCTCACATCGTAAATTTATAAACGATCACGATACTGTTATTATGCGTGGATATTCTAAAAACGATGAGGTTCGCATTGGTTTTGGAGAATGTATAGGTAAGGTTTTACCAGCTATTGAATTTTAGAGATTTATCAAAATTTAATTTTATTATTTATCACATAAAAAAGCCATTTCGTATTGAAATGGCTTTTTTATATTTACTTAAAACTTGAATCGTTTTCTCTATTTTCTACTATTATTCTTCGTCCTCGTCGTCTTCCTCTTCTTCTTCAATTGGTGGATGACCAAAAATATCTTCATAAACGGTATCAAAATTAGCACGTAAATACGCATTTAATTTCTTTCGATAATCATCTCTAAGCCAATCGATAAAATTATGGGTAGATTTACAAATACATTTAGAATATCGGTGGATTCTATCATCAATTTCACCCCCTAATTTTTTAGCTAAAATTAAGGCATCAAAAACATCTTCACTATTTTCGATGCAAATTTTCGCATGATGTTCTATTGATTTTTCCAACACTTTTTTAGACGATTGTCCTGCTTGAATTGTTTCAATATATACCTTTTTTACATCAAAATAGACATCTTCAGTTTTTGAAAATTCCTCTCTAATATTTGTTGGTAATTCGTATCGAAATTCACTTTCTATTTCTTCATCAGATAATAAATTATCTAAATAGAAATTAGGCGCTCTAAACATTTTGTGCCAATCTAAATCAGCTCCCCAAGGACCAAAACGATGAAAGTTGTTTCCTAAATCAATCACATTAAATGTAGATTTCCCTTTAAAAATACGAGAACCCCTACCAATCATCTGATAATACAATGTTAATGATTTTGTAGCCCTATTTAAAATAATAGATTTTACCGAAGGCTCATCGAAACCAGTGGTTAAAATACTTACCGAAGTAATAATAGCATTTGGTGTTTCGTGAAACCATTTTAAAATACTATCACGTTCTTTTTTGGTGTTCGTATTGTCTAGGTGTGCAATCGGGTATCCTGCTTTTTTAAAGGTATCATATACATGTAGCGAAGTGTTAATTCCGTTATTAAAAATCAACGTTTTTGTACCTTTTGCACGCTCTTCATAAGCCTGTAAAAGCTTTGATAGCATATCGGTATTCGTATATAAATCTTCCGATGATTTTACAGTATAATCTCCGTTTGCTCCTATTTCTAAAGATGTTAAACCAACATTATAAGAAAAAACATTTGCTCTTGCTAAATATTCATTTTGAATTAAAGTTCCAATACTTTCACCGGCAATTAAATCATCATAATTGTCTTTCATTGGTAATTTGATATTCGAACTCAAAGGTGTTGCGGTAACTCCTAAAACAAACGATTTATCAAAAAACTTAAATAATTTGGTAAATGAATTATAATGTGCTTCATCAATAATAACCAAGCCTACATCAGAAATATCTAACATTTCGTCATTTAAACGATTGTTTAACGTTTCTACCATTGCAACGAAACAATCGTATTTATTCTGGTCATCTAAATCGGCCTTACTGTCGATAATTTTATTTTCTACCCCAAACTCTCCAAGCATTTTTGCAGTTTGCTTGCATAATTCGATTCGGTGCGTCATTATCAGTACTTTTTTCTGATAATGTTTTATAAACTGACGGGTAATTTCTGAAAATATTACTGTTTTACCCCCACCTGTTGGCAGTTGATATAATAAATGAAAATTTTCAGGAGCAGTTTCAAAACATTTGAATATTTTAAAGAGTGCTTCTTTTTGATAATCGTATAAGTTTTTTCCTTTGGTCTCTTGTGTAGGTGTGTTTTCGTTGCTCAATTTTATGCTTTTTTATACTTTTTTCGAATAGGCAAAAATACGACGTATTTAAGTAAGTTTTGATAAAACCACTATATTTTTTAGAATTTTGTCAAATCGATTTGAGCAATTTCATAATGAGAAGCATGGGCTACGACTGCTTTTTTTTGAATAATTAAGAGTTGAGGTGATTGATGTTCTACCTGAAATTGAATGGCTATTTCGTTCGAAATTTCTCTATAAGAAATTAAATCAAGGTAATAGACTTTAAAATCTTTTAAAGATTCATCAAAACTCTTTTCAAAACGACTTTTTGCAACACTACTTATACTACATCTTGTGGAATGTTTAAAAATAGCAATCGGTTCTTTTTGTGATTGTTTTTTTATGTCTTCTAGTTGCGATAATGCTATTAACGGAATCCAATCAATAAATGTTTTATCCTCTGAATTATTCGTATCTTTAGTACTGCCAAAGATTGTGTTAAGTATTCCCATGTGGTTTTTTGTGTTTTAAGGTAAATATACGATATAAAATAATTAACAGCGTCAAACAGCATTAAAAAGATGCCAAAAAGTCATCTAAAGATGATTTTTAAAGGTTTTTGAATGACAAAATGTCTTTAAACTAATTTTATGCTTTTTAAAAAGATTAAAAATTCTACTTGGTACTACTTTTGATTTTAGTCACTTCAATAAATAAAAAATGAAAAAGTTAATTAATTAAAATAATTTTAAATTATGAACTTGAATAATTATACAACAAAATCACAAGAAACCATACAAAAAGCCCAGCAGATAGCGCAAGAGTATGGACATCAGCAATTAGAAAACGAACATATTTTTAAAGCCTTATTTTCTGTCGATGAAAACGTATTGCCTTTTATTCTGAAGAAATTAAATATTAATATTACTCTTTTAAAGCAAATTTTAGATAAACAATTAGAAGGATTTCCTAAAGTTTCTGGAGGAGAATTAATGTTGTCGAAACAAGCGAATAAAGCGTTAAATGAAGCGTCAATTATTGCTAAAAAAATGAACGATGAATACGTTTCTATTGAACATTTAATTTTAGCAATTTTCAAATCTAAAAGTCAAATAGCACAGGTTTTAAAAGACCAAGGCGTTACTGAAAAAAGCTTGACGGCTACTATTGATGAATTGCGAAAAGGTGAACGAGTTACTTCTCAAAGTGCCGAAGAAACCTATAATTCTTTAAATAAATATGCCAATAATTTAAATAAATTAGCACAAGACGGAAAATTAGACCCTGTAATTGGTCGTGATGAAGAAATCCGCAGATTATTGCAAATTTTATCTCGAAGAACAAAAAACAATCCAATTTTAGTGGGAGAACCTGGAACAGGAAAAACCGCTATCGCCGAAGGTTTAGCACACAGAATTATCCGTGGTGATGTTCCTGAAAATTTAAAAGATAAAGTGATTTATTCACTGGATATGGGAGCCTTAATTGCAGGTGCAAAATATAAAGGAGAATTTGAAGAACGTTTAAAATCTGTCGTAAAAGAAGTTACAGCATCCGAAGGAGATATTGTTTTGTTTATTGATGAAATACACACCTTAGTTGGTGCGGGTGGCGGTGATGGTGCCATGGATGCCGCAAATATTTTAAAACCTGCCCTAGCTCGTGGCGAATTACGAGCAATCGGAGCTACTACGTTAGATGAATATCAAAAGTATTTTGAAAAAGATAAAGCCTTAGAGCGTCGTTTTCAAAAAGTAATTGTTGATGAACCTGATACCGAAAGTGCTATTTCTATCCTTCGAGGGATTAAAGAAAAATACGAAGCACATCATAAAGTACGTATTAAAGATGAAGCGATTATAGGTTCAGTTGAATTATCGCAACGTTATATTACCAATCGATTTTTACCAGATAAAGCCATCGATTTAATGGACGAATCGGCGGCTAAATTGCGTATGGAAATGAATTCTAAACCTGAAAATTTAGATATCCTTGACCGTAAAATAATGCAATTAGAAATTGAAATTGAAGCAATTAAACGTGAAAATGATGTTGTTAAATTAAAATTTTTAAATGAAGATGTTGCTAATTTAAAAGAAGAACGCAATGAAATAAACGCAAAATGGCAATCAGAAAAAGCCGTGGTAGATACGGTTCAACAATTAAAAACGGATATCGAAAATTATAATTTAGAAGCTGATAAAGCCGAGCGAAATGGCGATTACGGTAAAGTTGCCGAATTACGCTACGGAAAAATTAAAGAAGCTCAAAAATCACTAGAAGAACAGCAAGCTATTTTAGAAAATCAACGTGAAAATTCTTTAATTAAAGAAGAAGTTACTTACGAAGATATTGCCGAAGTTGTGGCAAAATGGACAGGCGTTCCTGTTACTAAAATGATTCAGTCGGAACGTGAAAAATTATTAAAACTAGAAGATGAATTACACAAACGTGTTGTAGGACAGCAAGAAGCAATTACAGCAGTTTCTGATGCGGTTCGTCGTTCAAGAGCAGGTTTGCAAAACCCGAACAAACCCTTAGGAAGTTTTTTATTTTTAGGAACTACAGGAGTCGGAAAAACAGAATTAGCAAAAGCCTTAGCCGATTATTTGTTTGATGATGAAAATGCCATGACTCGTATTGATATGAGTGAATATCAGGAGCGTCATTCGGTGAGCCGATTAGTCGGAGCACCTCCAGGATACGTTGGTTATGACGAAGGTGGACAATTAACAGAGGCAGTTCGTAGAAAGCCTTATTCTGTCGTCCTGTTAGATGAAATTGAAAAAGCACATCCTGATACGTTTAATGTTTTATTACAAGTTTTAGATGAAGGACGTTTAACGGATAACAAAGGGCGTGTTGCCGATTTTAAAAACACTATCATTATTATGACCTCTAACATGGGAAGTCATTTAATTCAAGAGAAATTTGAAGGTTTCGATGCTTTAAAAGATGATGTTGATGTCGCTATGGATTCAGCTAAAACCGATGTTTTAGGATTATTAAAACAAACCGTCCGCCCTGAGTTTATCAATAGAATTGATGATATTATCTTGTTTACGCCTTTATCAGAAAAAGATATTAAACAGATTGTACGCATACAATTAAACGGTGTTAAAAAGATGATAGCCGAACAACATATTACTTTAGATGCCACTGATGATGCCGTTGCATATCTGGCTAAAAAAGGATATCAACCAGAATTTGGTGCAAGACCTGTAAAGCGTGTGATTCAAAAAGAAGTATTAAATCAATTATCGAAAGAAATATTATCAGGAAATATTACCACTGATAGTGTGATTCTATTAGATGCCTTTGATGATAATTTGGTTTTTAGAAATCAAACTGTTACACTAGAAACTACTATTTAAATTTATTAATTACTAGCTAAAATCTAACTAAAATCAAAAGAGCTACCTTTTTAGGGTAGCTCTTTTTTCGTTGTTTGTTTTTGTTCTTTTCTTTTTTTAGCAATAGGATAATACTGTAACTGTTTACTGTAATAACGGTATTAACAATTTTTTTCTTTTTCTTCGCTCTTTTTTTCTCGCTTTATTGTTGTTTGTTAAAGCTTAAAATCTCATACCAACACCAAAACCTACTAAAATAGGATTGATATCAACATCGGCAGTTACCGTAGCAATTCCTGCATTTACAGTAACATCAGTACTTAATCCGATGTATTTTGCATCAACATTTAAAAACCAAGTGTCGTTTAAATCATAATCGAAACCTAATTGAGCAGCGTATCCGAAGGCGTTATCGTAATCAACATCAATAACACCTCCTGGATTTGCATCGTAAAAAATAGTGTAATTTATCCCTGCTCCTACATACGGTCTGAATTTGTTCATTCCTGTAAAATGATACTGAACTGTTAAGGTTGGAGGCAATAACCAAACATCGCCTAAATTTACATTTCCTAAAGTTGTTGCTGTTGCTTTAACATCGTGCTGTGTTGTTCCTAAAATTAATTCTGCCGCAATATTTTCGGTGAAAAAATACGTAAAATCTAATTCTGGAATAAAACTTTGTGTAATATCAACATCGCCTCCAATAGTTTCTATCGTTGCCGATTCGTTTGGTAATACACTAACCCATCTGAAACGAGCTTGCCATTTTTTGTCCGTTTTTGTCGTGTTTTTTAAACCCTTCTTTGAACTTTCTTGAGCATTTGCATTATTTACATTGGTAAAAAATAACACGCCTAAAGCAATACTTAAAAAAACTTTTTTCATGATTAATTATTTTAAAAATATACTACAAAATTACCTTATCAAATAACTATAATAAATGACTAAAATCATAGTTTGTTAAAATTATTTTACACAATCCTCCTTGTTACTCTTACTTGCACTCCGCTAAAAAAAGCTTAAAAATTATATGGATTATATTATATCGTTATATTTGCAGTATTATGCAAAAAAAAATCAACATACAGAATAAAAAGGCTCGTTTTGAATACGAGATAATCGATAAATATACCGCAGGAATTCAGCTTACAGGTACTGAAATTAAATCTATACGACTTAGTAAGGCTCGAATAACAGAAAGTTTTTGTGAATTTAATGAACAAGGAGAGCTTTTTGTAGTTAATATGTATATCGAAGAATATTCCTTTGGAAATCATTTTAATCATAAAACAACAAGTGAACGTCGTTTATTATTGAATAAAAATGAACTCAAAAAATTAGCTCGTGAAGTCGAGGCAAAAGGAAATACCATTGTTCCGTTAAAATTATTTATCAATAATAATGGATGGGCAAAATTAGATATCGCTTTAGCTAGAGGAAAAAAGACGCATGATAAACGCCAGACCATGAAAGACCGTGACAATAAGAGAGACTTAGCACGTATTAAAAAAGATTTCAATTAAAATTTAACTAAGAAAACTAATGATGATAAATACGTTGCTTAAGGTAATTCGATGGAAATTACTTTTATACTTTGCATTTGTATTTTTCTTGTTTAAGTATTGTTTTTTATACGGTTATGGTTTTGAAACAATACTTTCTTTTTTTGATGCAGGTATTTTAACAAGCGCACTATTATTACTAATAGCCTCTAGCTATTTAGTTATTTTTTACAATGAAAAACAAATTGGTAAAGCAAATAATATTTTTTTACCATATTCAAAAATATATGCTGTCAGTTTTGGTCTTTTAGGTTTTTTTCTAAGTACATTATTATGTTTTAAAATTGAAAAACCTAGTTATAGCTTTTTATTTTTAATTTTCTTTTCAATAATTATTAGCTATTCTAAAAAAATTATTGAAAAAACATTTATGAGTAATATATTAAGACCTTTTTTACGGTCTTTTTTTATGTTATTTGTTTGTTGGTTTGATATGCCTATAAACACTACCTCAGCAACTCAATTTGAGTTAATTTTTAACTTACAAATTATTCTTTCAATATATATTATTGCTTTTTTTTTAACAAATATTGTTAGAGGAATTATTATAGATATCATTAACTATGATAATAAAAGCAAAAATGAAACTTTACCTTTTTTATTAGGGCGAAATAGGGCTAAAAAAACAGCTTTAATCATAACTGTTTTTATTTGTTTTAACTTCTTGTTAATCCCTTTCTTATATGTTGAAAATACTTATATACGCTTATTAATACTTTCTCTAACGGTTTTTTATAGTTTGTTTTTTTATTACTACTTACTACGAGCATCAACTACATCTAATTACATTTTTTTATTAAAAACACTAAATATTGGTTTTGTGCTTACATTTTTAAGCATCCCTATTTTATCTTACTACCTTAAATCTTATTTATAAAACATGTTAGCCAGTAAACTATCAAAATACACGGTAATTTTAGCTTCAAAATCACCTAGAAGACAACAATTAATTAAAGACCTAAACATTCCTTTTATCATTAAAACAAAAGAAGTTGAAGAAGTTTATCCGAAGCATTTAAAAGGCACAGAAATTGCTGATTTTTTAGCTGATTTAAAAGCAGAACCTTTTAAAGATGAACTAACTCAAACCGATCTTTTAATAACTTCGGATACCATTGTTTGGCACAATAATAAAGCGTTGGGCAAGCCAAAAGATTATAATGATGCTTTTAAAATGCTTAAAAACCTATCTGATAATACACATCAAGTGATTACTTCTATCTGTATTTCAAATAAAAACTTCAAGAAAATTTTTAACGACACCACTAATGTCACCTTTAAAAAATTATCTGATGATGAGGTTCATTACTATATAGAAAATTTCCAACCTTTTGATAAAGCGGGTGCTTACGGCATTCAAGAATGGATTGGTAAAGTTGCAATTACAAAAATTGAAGGCAGTTATTTTAACGTAATGGGCTTTCCTATTCATAAACTTTACAAAGAATTAATAAATTTATAGTTCTATTGTAGTTCTATTTTTTTTTAAAAGATTATTTTTGGCAAGTATTTACAACAACACAACTCAACTGATGAAAAAATATACTTATACTGAAAAAAAAGATACCCGATCTGGGTTTGGTGATGGTTTAACAGAATTAGGAAAAACAAATCCTAATGTAGTTGCCTTATGTGCCGATTTAACAGGGTCTTTAAAAATGGGCGATTTTAAAAATAATCATCCAGAGCGTTTCTTTCAAATAGGGATTGCTGAAGCCAATATGATTGGTATTGCAGCTGGTTTAACAATTGGTGGTAAAATTCCATTTACAGGAACATTTGCAAACTTTTCAACAGGGCGTGTTTATGACCAAATTCGTCAATCTGTAGCCTATTCTGATAAAAACGTTAAAATTTGTGCTTCACACGCTGGTTTAACCTTAGGTGAAGACGGTGCTACGCATCAAATTTTAGAAGATATCGGGTTAATGAAAATGTTACCTGGTATGACAGTAATTAATACCTGTGATTATAGCCAAACAAAAGCAGCTACCTTAGCAATTGCAGAACACCAAGGACCTGTATATTTACGTTTCGGTCGTCCAAAAGTGCCTGTTTTTATGACTGATGAGCCTTTTATCATTGGTAAAGGAATTCAAATGACCCAAGGAACTGATGTAACTATTGTTGCCACTGGGCATTTAGTTTGGGAAGCTTTACAGGCTGCCGAGCAATTAGAAGCAAAAGGAATTTCTGCAGAAGTAATAAACATTCACACAATTAAACCGTTGGATGAAGAAATTATTTTAAAATCTGTAGCAAAAACAGGATGTATTGTAACTGCTGAAGAGCATAATAAATTTGGAGGTTTAGGTGAAAGCGTTGCACGTTGTTTAGCAACCAACACACCTACTCCACAAGAATTTGTAGCGGTTAATGATAGTTTTGGTGAATCGGCAACTCCTGATGAATTGATGGAAAAATACGGTTTAAACGATAAAGCAATCATTCAAGCAGTTGAAAAAGTGATTTCGAGAAAATAATATTTTTTCACACATTTTATAATACATGAAAAGCATCATTTTTTATAAATGATGCTTTTTTTATCTTTATTTATTATCAAGAAAACAGAAAATTAATTAATAATAACTACTTAAAATTAAAAACAATGAAAAAAATTATCTTAGGAGCACTTCTTTTTATAGGAGCTACACAAATGCAAGGTCAAACAAAATTCGGTATAAAAGGAGGAATTAATTACAATTCAGATTCTTTTTCAGATGTTAAAAACGATGTTCTTTCGGGCGGTGAAAGTAAAACAGGTTTTCATGCAGGGGTCTTTTTAAGAGGTAAAATCCCTATTATCGGTTTATTTATTCAGCCAGAATTAGTGTATACTCAGTTAAATAGCGATGTTGTTTTTACACCAAGTATTACATCTTCCCCTATAAAAACATCGTATTCTTTTAGAAAAATTGATGTTCCTGTATTAATTGGTAAAAAAATAGGTGGTGTAGGACGTGTTTTTGCAGGGCCTGCTTTTCAATATGTTATTGAAGGAGATTTTGACACCGATAAAATTAAAGATGTAAAAGCTGATGGTTTTTCAGTAGGAATGCAATTAGGTGCAGGTGTTGATTTAGGGAAGTTCGGTATTGATGTTCGTTGGGAAAGAGCTTTTTCAGATACCCAAAGTGAATTAATTAATAAAACAGCTGCGAGTCCAAGTAATACAAAAATTGAATTTGATACCCGTGTAAATCAAATTATTGTAGGTGTTTCTTATATGTTTTAAATAAAATTTAAAGCAAAAAAAATCCTGAACAAATTGTTCAGGATTTTTTTATTTTTTTTAAAAAAAATATTATCTAATAAATCTATTTAAAAAATCAGGTACAGAAGGTCTTGTTGCATCGCTAAAATTACTCAGCGGATCACCACCTTGCTTATTAACCTCCTCTTTAGTTAATTTCCCATCTCCGTCATCATCATTGTCTAAATAATTAGGAACTCTATCGTTATCAGAATCATCATTCCAAGGTTTCCCATCACCGTTTACATCTTCTTTAATAGAAGGCACATTATCTAAATCATGGTCTGTATCTTCTACAATATCATGTAATTTAACCATATAAAGTAAATTTTTATTAGCTAAAGCCCCTGCATTTCTATAAGATAATCCTGAAGGAACTAAGAAAAAACCTTCACCAGCACCCTCGTATAAATTAGGAGCGTTGTCTTGTTTTTTTAAGACGCCTCCTTTAAAATGCGTGAAACCATACAACCAGCCTCTAACAGCAATTTGTTGTGCATTAAACCAAGTTGGTGTTTCTAAATCTTGTTCTTTTACTAATTTATCTGAGACAACTAATGAACTTAATCTATACGTTGTTAAAACAGAATCAACAACAGTAGTATTTTTCTTGGTTGATATTCCTTGTTTTTTTACGAAATGATAATAGGTATAATCTAAATCGTATTCATTTACCGTTTCGGTTTTTAATCGACTATCGGTAAATAAGGCTGTTTTTCCTTTAATTAAAGGCTTTATAGAGTCAACATCATCTTTATAATAATGCGTTTTTAAGAATTCAACAAGGATGTCGCTATCTTTTACTGCTTGCGCCTCATGGTCAAAACGAACAATAGTTCTTCCATTATCTGATCCGCAGGAATACAGAAAAATACTAGTTACTGCGAAATAAAAAAGGTGTTTAAATTTTATCATTTAATTCTGAAATTTTAACTTGCAATTTACCATTTTTATACCTTTGTAAAAAACTAAAAGATAAATTTTAACTTTTATTATGAGAATTGATAAATACTTGTGGTGTATCCGCTTTTTTAAAACCCGAAGTATCGCTACTGATACCTGTAAAAAAGGACACGTTAAAATTAATGGTGTTAAATTAAAACCATCAAAAGAAATCTTCGGGAATGAAGAAATAAGCATTCGAAAGAATCAAATAAATTATAAGATAAAAGTCTTAGACATACCTGATAGTCGTGTTGGCGCTAAGTTGGTTGATTTATACCGAAAAGATTTAACCCCAAAAGAAGAGTTTGATAGAACTGCTTTATTGAAATATTCAAAAGATTATTATCGAAAAAAAGGCGCAGGAAGACCTACCAAAAAAGACAGAAGAGATATTGATGATTATGGTAATTCTGAAATTAATACCGACAATAGTTTTGAAGAGGATTCTGATCAAAATGACAATTAATCAGGTTAAAATTACCGTAATTTGTAATATCTTTATCTTTTCTTTTTAAATTTTTAAATAAAAAAATGAACGTATCAGACTCTATTATATTAAACAACCTACAAGTTGAACAAAAAATCCGTCGTATTGCCTTTCAAATTTACGAAAGTAATAGCGATGAAAAAGAAATTATCATTGCAGGAATTGCTAATAATGGCTATTTATTTGCTGAAAAAATACACAAAGTATTATCGGAAATATCGCCTTTAAAAATCGAATTATGCAAGGTTTTTATCGATAAAAAAAATCCTATAAAACCAATAACCACCTCTTTATCGGTTGAACAATACGAAAATAAATCATTGGTTTTAATTGATGATGTTTTAAATTCTGGAACTACCTTAATTTATGCGGTAAAGCATTTTTTAGACGTTCCATTAAAGCGTTTTAAAACCGCTGTTTTGGTGAACAGAAACCACAAGAAATATCCTGTAAAAGCCGATTTTAAAGGGATTTCTCTTTCAACCTCAACCAAAGAACACGTTGTTGTTGAATTTAAAAACAACCAAACACTAGTTTATTTAACCTAGAATTTAAGTTTATTAATCTACTAAAAGCGCTAATTCAGTAACAATTTCCGTTACTTTTTTAGCGTCAACAGTTAGCAAATGCTTTGCTTGATGATAAAAATAACTTCGTTCAAATAAATGTTTGGCAATAAACTCGTGTAAATCTTCTTCTTTTAGTCGTGCTACTAAGGGTCTTTGATTTTTTTCATTAGTCAATCGCTGTACGATTGTAGCAATACTTGTTTTTAAATAAACGGATGTTGCGTTTTTATCAGCAATCAGAATATCCATATTACTCGCATAACAAGGCGTGCCACCTCCTAACGACACAACAAAATCTTGTTTTAAGGCTAAAATTTCTTTTAAATAGAAGTGTTCTTGTTTTCGAAAGTAAATTTCTCCTTTCGTTTCAAAAATTTCAGACACAGTCATTTTTTCTTTATCCTCTATATAATCATCTAGGTCAATAAAAGGACTATTCTTTTTTTTAGCCAATAATCGACCAATTGTCGATTTTCCACTTCCCATATACCCTATTAATACTGTTTTCATAATTCTAATAATTAAGCGATTACAAATATCTTTAAAAAAATATTAAAAAAAAGAACATTTTTTTTTAATATTCAATATAACCGTTGTATATTTGCAACCGCTTAGACAAATAAGCAAAAATGACCTGGTAGCTCAGTTGGTAGAGCATCTCCCTTTTAAGGAGAGGGTCCTGGGTTCGAGCCCCAGCCCGGTCACAAAAAGCTAAGCATTACGCTTAGCTTTTTTTATTTTAGCACGCACGTATGGCGGAATTGGTAGACGCGCAGGCTTGAGGGGCTTGTATTCGTAAGGATGTGCAAGTTCGACTCTTGTTACGTGCACTTTTTAAACTGCTTCAGATTTGAAGCAGTTTTTTTTATAAATAAGAGATAAAACCTCCTCCTAAATTATTCTTCCAATTTTTCAATTTCACAGTTTCTTAACTAATTTCATAGCAATAATCCTTATTATTGCAGCATGCAAAAAACATACTTATTTCTTACCTTACTTATATGTATCTCCTTTTCAGGGTATTCTCAGCAATTAAAAGGACAGGTTATTGATGCGAAAACCAAAAAACCGTTAAGCGCTGCGCATATTTTAAATTTAAACTCGGTTGTTGGTACTATTACCAACGAAAAAGGACTTTTTGAAGTAACATCAAAAGCAAATGATACTGTTTTAGTGTCTTTTATCGGCTTCTCTTCTATCAAATTAAAAGTAACTAACGATTTGCTAAAAGGAAACGAAGTGGTTATTTCATTACAAGAAAAACCCGAAGAGATTAAAGAAGTTGTTATTAAATCAACAGCATTAATTGGCGTTTTAGAAATAGATGTAAAACAAGTTCCTAAAGATAAATTTACACGAATCCATATCAATGGACTGCCGCAAACCTATGAAATAGGTAAACCTCAAAAAATAACATCGCCGATTTCAAAATTATTAAACCCTGTTGATTTAATCTATAACCTCTTCGGAAGAAAACCTAAGCAACTTAAAAAATTACAAAAACTAAAGAAAAAAGACGATTTACGTAAAATGCTTGCAGGTAAATTTGATAGAGAAGTAATGATGGAATATTTAGAGATGGATAAACAAGAGTTAAATAAACTGCTAACAGACTGTGATTATTCAGCCTATTTTATCAAAAAAGCAAGTGACTTACAAATAATTGAAGCCGTTTTAAATTGCTACGAAAATTACAAAGTACGTAAAAAAGGTAAAATTGAAATAAATAGAGTTCCTGATAGAAATTAAATAAAAAACAGCAAAATTTGTTGTTTTTTTTATGCGTTTACTGAATTTTATCTGTTTTTTATCTGTTTATTTAATTTGAAAATAAGTAAATTTGTCAATTAAAATTGATAAAAAAACAACACAAACACAACTTAATACAGCAAAATAATGATTCATTTCTTTGGAAACGTTAGCAGTAAAATATTTACTGTTCAAACAACAAAAGAATTATCTACAGAAACTATTTCAAAACTTACCTGGTTATTTGGAGAACAACCTAAAATAAATGAGACATCTTTAGAGCTCTTTTTTGTTGGTCCAAGAGCTGCAATGATTACTCCTTGGAGTACCAATGCCGTAGAAATAACTCAAAATATGGGTATTTCTGATATTATCAGAATAGAAGAATTTGACGTTGTTTCAGCCGATTATTCAGATTTCGACCCAATGATTTCTCAAAAATACGATGGTTTAAAACAAGATAGTTTTACAATCGATATTCAACCAGAACCAATTTTAGACATTGAAGACATTGCCACTTATAATGAAAAAGAAGGTTTGGCTTTAAGCGATGAAGAAGTTGAATATTTAGAAGGAGTAGCAACAAAAATAGGACGAAAATTAACAGATTCTGAAGTTTTTGGTTTTAGCCAAGTAAATTCAGAACATTGTCGTCATAAAATATTTAACGGAACTTTTGTTATTGATGGTGAAGAGATGCCAACATCTTTATTCAAATTGATAAAAGAAACATCTAAACAATTTCCTAACGATATTGTTTCAGCATATAAAGATAATGTTGCTTTTATAAAAGGTCCTAAAGTTGAACAATTTGCACCAAAATCGGCTGATAAGCCTGATTTTTATGAAACTAAAGAGTTTGAATCTGTAATTTCATTAAAAGCAGAAACTCACAACTTCCCTACTACTGTAGAGCCTTTTAACGGAGCTGCAACAGGTTCAGGAGGAGAAATTAGAGATAGACTTGCTGGAGGAAAAGGTTCTTTACCTTTAGCAGGAACAGCGGTTTATATGACTTCTTACTCTCGTTTAGAAGCTTCTATCGATTCAGTTAAAAATACAAGATTCTGGGAAAATAAATTTGAAGCTAGAGATTGGTTATACCAAACTCCGATGGATATTTTAATAAAAGCATCTAACGGAGCATCTGATTTTGGAAACAAATTTGGTCAGCCGTTAATTACAGGTTCTGTATTAACTTTTGAACACGAAGAAAACACTGCTTCAAGTGATGCTAAACCTAGAAAATTAGGTTTTGATAAAGTAATAATGCAAGCTGGTGGTATTGGATACGGTAAAGCTGAACAAGCATTAAAAGAGACACCTAAAGAAGGAGATAAAATTGTAATTCTTGGTGGTGAAAACTATAGAATTGGTATGGGTGGTGCTGCAGTTTCATCTGCAGATACTGGTGAATTTGCTTCAGGAATTGAATTAAACGCCGTACAGCGTTCGAATCCTGAAATGCAAAAACGTGCCGCTAACGCCGTTCGTGGAATGGTAGAAAGCGATGAGAACTTTATCGTTTCGATTCATGACCATGGTGCTGGTGGACATTTAAACTGTTTATCTGAATTAGTGGAAGATACTGGAGGTAAAATCAATTTAGATAACTTACCTGTTGGAGACCCTACTTTATCAGCAAAAGAAATTATCGGAAACGAGTCTCAAGAAAGAATGGGATTAGTTATCGCTGAAAAACATATTGATACTTTACAAAAAATTGCTGAACGTGAGCGTTCTCCAATATATACTGTTGGTGATGTTACTGGTGATAATCGTTTTACTTTTGAATCTGAAACTAAAGGTGATAAACCTATGGATTTAGCTTTAGAAGATATGTTTGGTAGTTCTCCTAAAACTGTTTTAACTGATAAAACTATTGTAAGAAATTACAAAAATTCAAGATATAAAACGAAGAATTTAAACATCTATTTAAATCAAGTTTTACAATTAGAAGCAGTTGCTTGTAAAGATTGGTTAACCAATAAAGTTGATAGATGTGTTGGTGGTAAAGTAGCAAAACAACAATGTGTTGGTCCTTTACAAATTCCTTTAAATAATGTTGGTGTTATGGCACTAGATTATAACGGAAAAGAAGGAATTGCAACTACTATAGGACACTCGCCTATTTCTGCATTAATTAACCCTGCAGCAGGTAGTAGAAATTCAATTGCAGAATCATTAACAAATATTATTTGGGCACCTTTAAAAGATAATTTAGCTTCGGTTTCTTTATCAGCAAATTGGATGTGGCCTTGTAAAAATGAAGGTGAAGATGCTCGTTTATATAAAGCGGTAAAAGCTATTTCTGAGTTATCTATTGATTTAGGTATCAACGTGCCAACAGGAAAGGATTCTTTATCAATGAAACAGAAATACAAGGAAGATGAAGTGATTTCCCCAGGTACTGTAATAATCTCTGCAACAGCAAATTGCAACAACCTATCTAAAGTAGTAGAACCTGTTTTACAAAAAAATGGAGAAAGCATTTATTATATCAATATTTCGCAAGATTCTTTCAAATTAGGTGGTAGTTCTTTCAATCAAGTGTTAAATACTATTGGAAATGAAGCTCCAGATATTACAAATGCAGCCTTCTTAAAAGATGCTTTTAATACGATTCAAAATTTAATTAAAGCTGATAAAATTTCTGCTGGACACGATGTTGCTTCTGGTGGATTATTAACTACTTTATTAGAAATGTGTTTTGCTGATGTTAATTTAGGAGCTGATTTCGATATCTCTTCTTTAAACGAAGAAGATTCATTAAAAGTTTTATTTGCTGAAAATGCAGGAATTGTTTTTCAAGCTGATGCTTCAGTAGAAACTATTTTATCAGAAAATAATATTGAGTTCTTCACTATTGGAACAGCAAATGATTCAGGTAAAGTTACCATTAAAAATAATGAAGATAATTTCTCTTTTGATGTTTCTGAAGTTAGAGATACTTGGTATAAAACTTCTTATTTATTAGACGACAAGCAAACTGCAAATGGTTTAGCTAAAAATAGGTTTGACAACTATAAAAATCAACCTTTAAAATACACTTTCCCTACTAATTTTACAGGAAAAATTGCAGATGTTTTAGGTTCTTCGGATAAAAAAGACAGACCAAAAGCAGCTATTATTCGTGAAAAGGGTTCAAACTCTGAACGTGAAATGGCAAATGCAATGTATTTAGCTGGTTTCGATGTTAAAGATGTTCACATGACAGATTTAATTTCTGGTCGTGAAACTTTAGAAGATATTCAATTTATTGGAGCTGTTGGTGGTTTTTCTAATTCTGATGTTTTAGGTTCTGCAAAAGGTTGGGCTGGAGCATTTTTATATAATGAAAAAGCAAATACCGCTTTAAAGAATTTCTTTAAACGTGAAGACACTTTATCTGTAGGAATTTGTAATGGTGCTCAATTATGGATGGAATTAGATTTAATCAATCCTGATCATAAAGTACATGGTCGATTAGTTCATAACGATTCTAAGAAACATGAAAGCTCATTTACTTCTGTTAAAATTCAAGAGAATAATTCGGTAATGTTATCTTCTTTAGCAGGAACTGAATTAGGTGTTTGGATTTCTCATGGTGAAGGTAAATTTAACTTACCAGAAGCAGAAACGAATTATAGTATCGTAGCTAAATATGGATATGAAGGTTATCCTAATAATCCTAATGGTTCAGATTATAACACAGCAATGTTATGTGATGCTACAGGTCGTCATTTAGTAACAATGCCACATATTGAACGTTCAACTTTCCAATGGAACTGGGCAAACTACCCTGCCGGAAGAAAAGACGAAGTTTCACCTTGGTTAGAAGCATTTGTAAATGCTAAAACTTGGATTGAAAATAAGAAATAAATCAAACATTTTTTTTAGTACCTACCTTATATAAAATAATCATAATTTTTTATTTTGTTAAGCCTGAACAAATTGTTCAGGCTTTTTTTATTTTACGATTCCTTTTCATTTTAAGAGATTAAATTAAAACTAAATTATCGTCATGCTGAATTTAATTTCAGCATCGTATCAACCAGGAGTAATTACGGCAAATTAGGATATAAAATATAAACCTAAAACAAACTCCTTTTGTCCGATTTAATTTCTTACCTTATTTTAGCCTACTATTTCTATATTATTTTTTTTGAAGCAATTTCCCGCTTTTCGCACTCGCTCTTTTTTGAAAAAAATCAAAAAAGGAGCTCAAACAATTACTTCAATCGGGGCTAGAAATTTGTGCTAAATTCAATCTTTCGATTATTTCACAGATAAAATTACGGATTTTTTAGTATCCATTTATTTTAAGGTCAAAGTTAACACCAACATAAAAAGTTCAAATTATCGATACATTTTAATTCCTTTAACAATTCGATTCCTTACCATTCTGTTATGTATGTTACAAAGTTTTTTTTTAACAGATAAACATCATACTGAATTACTTTATTTGCATCAACAGATACAATAAAGATGTGAATCTGAAATCTGAAATAAAATTCAGTTGACCGATAAATAATATTTTTTATTTTACCTGTTGTTTTTTTCAGGTGAAATTTAAAACAGGTAAATATAAAGTAAATAAAAAAACAGACAAAACAGACAAACTTCAATTTTTAATTTTTAAAAGTATGTATGAAAGTAAAGGTATATTACTATTATTTGTCCTGTAAAACTTTAACAACAAGAACATATTGATGTTTTAATAATTTACAATACTAAACAACAAAACAAACAACTTAACTTAATTTAACTTATGTAAACTGTTTTCCGGTGTCTAATAGGATATGAAAAATACAATTGTAAATCAATTGAATTACTCGTGACGCAAGCTAAATAAACACAATTGTAAATTATTATTAGCTACAATACATGCTCTTCTTTTACCACACGCACGTAAAAACTCTGACTCTTGTGATCTTCTTCACAGTTTACAATATTACATAGCTGTTCATCACTCTATATAGTTACAATAGTAATCGGTCATCTTTTGATTTGTAACCTAAAACTTTTATTTACATATGTAATATATGGATTTTGTAGATAAATTTAAAAATCTAAAACTTTTAAGATAATAATACTTTACTCGCTATTTAATATTATATTAATAAACAATTTACTGTTCCTCTCTCCTATTCGATTCGATTATATAAATAAGAAAATATAAAACTGTTAAAAAAAAAACAATTATTGTCTCCTGAATTTATTTCAGAATTTTCAGAATTCAGAATCGCTAAAGAGAAGAAAAGAACTACGGAAAATCAATTCGATTTTTCAACTACTATAAAATATAATTTTTAAATGAATAAAAATGAAATTTAAACAGGTCTTACTACACGTATTATAAAAAACTGATTGTGTTATAATATTTATAATTACAAATAAAAAACTCTTCATTTTTTAGTATTTAATAAAATATATTTTGTTAAATACTTTGTTTGTGAGTTACAAATGTGTATTTTTGACTTAGTGAACACAAATACACAAATGTAATTTAGTTATGGACATACTTATCAGATTAAAAAAAATACTTTCGTATTACAATTTAACATCGTCAACTTTTGCAGATACTATAGAGGTTCAACGCTCTAGTATATCTCATCTTCTATCTGGTAGAAATAAACCTAGTTTAGATTTTGTTATGAAAACGGTTAATAAATTTCCTGAAGTAGACTTATATTGGTTTTTATATGGCGAAGGTGAATTTCCTAAAAAAGAAAAAATTGTTGTTGTACCAGAAATTGAAGAAGATAAAGAGGAAACAAAGCCTACTCTACTCTCTCAAGATAAAAATTTAATAGAAAAAGTTGATTTAGAAATGAAGACACCTAATATCGGCGATAAAAAATTAGTTAAAATTATACTGCTGTATAACGATGGTAGTTTTAATGAATTTAATCAATAAAAAAAAAAGCGTAGCAATTTGCTACGCTTTTTTTATTGATTAAATATTTTATGTTAACATTCCTCCGTCAACCGATAATGTTTGTCCTGTAATATACGCACTCATATCCGAAGCTAAAAATACACAAGCGTTTGCAATATCTTTTGGAGTACCTCCTCTTTTTAAAGGAATATCATTACGCCAAGCATCTACCACTTTTTCATCTAATTTTGCTGTCATTTCAGTTTCAATAAAACCAGGAGCAACTACGTTACTTCTAATATTTCTTGAACCTAACTCTAAAGCTACCGATTTAGAAAAACCTAAAATTCCTGCTTTTGAAGCTGCATAATTTGCCTGACCCGCATTTCCTTTTAATCCAACTACTGAACTCATATTAATAATTGAGCCCGCTCGTTGTTTCATCATTGGTCTAATAACAGCTTTTGTTAAATTAAAAACAGATTTTAAATTAACTTCAATAACCTTATCAAAATCAGTTTCTGAAATACGCATTAATAAATTGTCTTTAGTAATACCCGCATTATTTACAAGTACGTCAATTGTTTTAAATTCCTCTAAAACATTTTTTGCTAATTCTTGAGCTGCATCAAAATCAGCTGCGTTAGATTGGTATCCTTTTGCTTTTATACCTAAATTTGTTAATTCATTTTCCAAAGCAGTTGCTGCTTCAACCGATGAACTATAAGTAAACGCAATATTACATCCTTGGTTTGCAAATTCTAATGCTATTCCTCTACCGATTCCTCTAGTAGCTCCTGTAATAATTGCTGTCTTATCTTTTAAAAGTTTCATGTTTCATTATTTTTAATGAAGTCAAATATATAAATAAAACTTATCAAAATACTCTTTTAATTTAACTTCTAAAACTTGTTTCTAATTGTAAATTACCATTTAGTGTATTTTAGTTATAGGCTAAAAAAACTGTTAATAATAATTTTATTCCAAAAATAATCTTAGTTATAGGCTAGAAAATTTGTAGAATACAATCTACACAAATATAATTTTTTTTATTCTTATAATCTCCTTCTGTTTTTAATGAATTTTAAAATTTTAAATTTCATTAAAAAACGGTTTTATCTTTTATCGCTTCGCTGTAAAATAGAATCCGTCAAACTGAATTTATTTCAGTTTCACATCCTGATTTGCCGTATCTGTATTTATTCACTTTATGCGATGCTGAAATAAATTCAGAATAACGAGAGTTTGGTTTTAATTTTTAAATTCTTAAAAGACTATCTTTATTTTTTTTAAATTTCCATTGAATATTGACCTTGTAAATCTTTATCAGAAACATCAACCTTACCTTCTTTTTTAAATAGTTCAAAAATATTATGTTTTTCTCTCTGAAACTCTTTTAATATATCCCGTTTAAGTTTTATTCTTGAGATGTGTGAAAATTTTTTTTCTAATTCAATTTTTGATATTTTAGTTTCAAATTCAATCCTTTTTTGTTTTACATAATATTTTGGAAATCCAAATTGTATAAAACAAATTCCTTTAGCATCAGCATAATTGAACTGATACTCTGCTTCCATTTCTCCAAAAATTAAAACTCCTGATTTACCAAGACTTATAATATCTGTTTGTTCAATATTTTTTCCTTGGAATGCTGTTAATTTTATTTTACCAATATTTCCTTTAAGCCATTTAAATTTTGATGGAAACTCACCTTTTTCATTAATACCAATTTCCATATCTACAATTCGATTAAACTTAATTGAAGAATATTGACTCTGAGTGAAACTAAACAAATACTCGAAAATATATTTACTATTTCTGAAATCGGTAGATATAATTTTTTGAATCTTTTTATCTTCTAATTAGCTTTAAACATCTATTAATTTAGAAAAACAAAAAAACCAATGAAGCGAACTTCATTGGTTTTGATAACTATTATATTAAAATGATTTTTATTAAATCATCCTATAATTATTTCACTAATAATTTATGAGAAGGCTTAAACATTGTTAAGTTGATACCTTTTACCGCTTCAACGTATTCTTCAATCGAAGGAGTTCTTCCTAATATTGTAGATAAAACGACAACTGGTGTTGATGAAAGTAACGATTCTCCTTTTTTCTCTTTAGAATCTTTAACAACTCTTCCTTGAAAAAGACGTGTAGATGTTGCCATTACAGTATCACCAACCGATGCTTTTTCTTGATTCCCCATACAAAGGTTACAACCAGGACGCTCTAAATATAACATGTTTTCGTATTTTGTACGTGCCGATCCTTTAGGGGCATTATCGTCAAATTCGAAACCAGAATATTTTTGTAAAACCTCCCAATCACCTTCTGTTTTTAACTCATCTACAATATTATAGGTAGGTGGTGCAACAACTAAAGGAGCTTTAAATTCAACCTTCCCCTTTTGCTCTTCAATGTTTTTAAGCATTTGAGCCAAAATTTTCATATCGCCTTTATGAACCATACACGACCCAATAAATCCTAAATCTACTTTTTTATCTCCTCCATAAAAAGAAAGCGGTCTAATAGTATCATGCGTATAACGTTTAGAAACATCGTCATTATATACATCAGGATCTGCAATCATTGGCTCATTGATAAGATCTAAATCTACTTCAAATTCTGCGAAATAATTTGCATTTGCATCAGGAGTTAATGCTGGCTTATCACCAGATTTAATTTCTAAAATTCTTTTATCAGCAATATCAATCAATCCTTGAAGAACCTGTTTTTGGTTGTCCATTTTCTTGTCAATCATAATCTGAATTCTACCTTTCGCAATCTCTAAAGATTCGATTAAAGTAGTATCTTCAGAAATACAAATAGAAGCTTTTGCTTTCATTTCTGCAGTCCAATCTGTAAAAGTAAATGCTTGATCGGCAGTAAGTGTTCCTATATGAACTTCAATAATTTTTCCTTGAAAAACATTTTCACCATCAAATTTATCAAGCATTTGAGATTGAGTTGCATGAACAACATCACGAAAATCCATATAGCTTTTCATCTCTCCTTTAAAGGTAACTTTTACCGATTGCGGAATTGGCATAGACGCCTCACCTGTAGCAAGAGCCAGGGCAACGGTTCCTGAATCTGCACCAAAAGCAACACCTTTTGACATTCTTGTATGAGAATCTCCACCGATAATTATTGCCCAATCATCCACAGTAAGGTCGTTTAAAACTTTGTGAATTACATCGGTCATTGGTTTATACTTATTCTCAGGATCTCTTGCAGTTATCAAACCAAAATCATTCATAAACTTCATCAGTCTAGGAATATTTGCTTTTGATTTTTCGTCCCAAACTGAAGCGGTATGACAACCCGATTGGTATCCACCATCAACAATAGGAGAAATTACAGTTGCTGCCATCATCTCTAATTCTTGAGAAGTCATTAGTCCAGTAGTATCTTGTGAACCTACAATATTTACTTCTACACGAACATCAGAACCTGCATGTAAAACTTTACCTGGAGTTGTACCAACAGCATTTTTATTAAATATTTTCTCTACAGCTGTAAGTCCTTGTCCTTCAATTGAAATTTCTTTTGATGAAGCAAATACAGGAATAATATCAGTACCTAATGCTTTTGAAGCAAAGGCTTGTAATTTTTTACCAAATACAACAGCGTAAGACCCTCCAGCTTTTATAAACTCGGCTTTTTGAGGAGTTAATGAAGCGGAAATGTCCATTAATTCTTTATCGCCATTATATAATTTTTTTTCTTTAGTATTTACAGTAAGTACAGTACCTGTAGCTACAGAGTATGCTTCTTTTAAAATAGGTTCTCCATCTTCATCTCTAACAGTATTACCTGCTTCATCTTTTTGTTTAACCCAGTTTTTAAGATCAATACCAATACCTCCAGTTACTCCAACAGTTGTTAAAAAAATTGGAGAAATTCCGTTTGTACCAGCAATAATTGGCGCTATATTTATAAAAGGAACATAAGGACTCGATTTTATACCTGTCCATAAAGCCACATTATTTACACCAGACATTCTAGATGAACCAACTCCCATTGTACCTTTATCGGCAATTAACATCACTCTTTTATCAGGGTGTTGTTTCTGTAAAGCAATCAGTTCTTGTTGTTTCTCTTTATTATGTTCAAACAAACATTGACCATGTAATTCTCTATCAGAACGAGAATGTGCATCACCTCCTGGCGAAAGTAAATCAGTAGAAATATCTCCGATACCTGCTACAAAAGTAACTATTTTAATTTCCTCTTCAATTTCAGGAAGCTTTGTAAAAAACTCAGCTTTAGCATAACTTTCTATAATCTCTTTTGCGAAATTATTTCCGTTTTTGAAAGCATCTTCTAAACGTTCAGTATCTGCTTCGTAAAGAAAAACTTGCGTTTTTAAAACTTCACTTGCTTGTTTTGCTAAAGAAGTATCATTTCCTAAAGCAATATCTAACAATACTTTTATTGAAGGACCTCCCTTCATGTGTGATAATTGTTCGAATGCAAAAGAAGGTGTAATTTCTTTAAGTGTAGTTTCACCTAAAATAATTTCTTTTAAAAATGATGCTTTTACAGTTGCTGCTGCTGTTGTTCCTGGTAATACATTATAGATAAAAAAGTTTAGAGAATCTTCTCTGTATTCATTTTTTACATCTTTAATTTGTGTAATGATTTCGCTTAGTAATTCAGCACCATCAATTGGTTTAGGATGAAGTTCTTGAGTTTTACGAACTTCAATTTCCTTTATATAATCTTTATAAATACTCATAAAAGATTTGTTTTTAATGTTAATGGATTACTGCTAAATCATCTAATTGTTTTATACTTTTTCAGATTTACAATAAATTCCTTTGACCATATCAATGTCAAAGCCCATATATTTCAGTTAATTTTTGCTACACAAAAGTACTATTTTTAACTCAATTTTAAAAGATAAACAATAAAATGACTTAAATACTAAGTTTAAAATAATTTTTTATTTAAAAAAACAATAAATCATAAATACAAGTAACCTAAAATGTTAATTTATTATCAAATTAGCAATTTAACCTAATTGAAAATCCCTTAAAACAACCATTGTTTTAAGGGATTTTTAGTATTAAAAGTTAAAAAAAGCAGACCGTTAAGCTGGATTCTGTTCCTTATAAAATAAGGCTCTTATCATTTATCTAGTTTTACAATTACTCGTAAAATCAATCTGCCTACCCCTTAGAATCGCGCGAGTAGCGCTCGAGCTCTAATGTACATGACATTGCACCGTATAGAGTTTACCTGGTTTCACTACAGCATTACCTGTACATACTTTCTGCTGCACTTGTCCTCGACTTTCATCGGACGGTTACTATCCGCTATACTACTCTGTGGTGTCCAGACTTTCCTACTTATACTAAATATAAGTCGATAAGATTGGTCTGCTTAAATTTTTTATAAAATTCACTTCTTTCATAAAAAAACCCACTCAATAAATTGAGTGGGAAAATTGCTATGAAAAAGAAAAAGTGTCTATAACGTCTTATAGACACTGCAAATATATAACTCTTTTTAAGAACTCACAACATTTTTTACCAAAAAGAAGTATTATTTTAATTATCATGTGTTTTTTTAATCGTAAACACTTAAATATTTCTTGTAAAGAACTAACATTAAACAAGGTAACTAAGACTAATACTATCTATTAAATTATGTAAAAAATATTAAATTTAGTAAAAAAGCCTAGCCCCGATTGAAGCATTTGTTTGAGCTCTTTTTTATTTTTTCTTTTAAAAATAAAAAAAGCGAGTGCGGAAAGCGGGAAATTGCTTCAAATTATTTTAAAAAAATCAGAAATAAAAAAGCCCACTCAAAAAATGAATGGGCTTTTATAATTAAAAAACTGTTTGTCTATGAAAACATATCTTTTACTTTCTCAAAAAATGATTTATCAGATTTTTGAGGGTTTGGGCTAAAGTTATCATCACTTTGCATTTGCTCAAAAAACTTACGCTGCTCTTTGGTTAACTCTTGCGGAGTCCAAACATTAATATGAATTAAGAAATCACCCGTTCCGTAATGCTCTATACTAGGTAATCCTTTTCCTTTTAATCTTAAAATTTTACCAGACTGCGTTCCTGCTTCAATTTTTATTTTTACTTTTCCTGTTACGGTTTCTACTTCTTTCGAAACACCTAAAACTGCTTCAGAAAAATTAACATATAAATCGTGGTGAATATTACTTCCCTCTCTTTTTAAATTCTCATGAGGTATTTCTTCTATCAATACTAATAAATCACCAGAAATAGAATTTTTACCTGGCGCTTCATTTCCTTTTCCACCAACTTTTAATTGTACTCCTTCAGTAACTCCTTCAGGGATATTAATTGAAACAGTTTCTTCTTTAACAATTAAACCTTGTGCATCTGATCCGCTAGGTTTGGTATCTAGCATTTCACCTGCTCCCTGACATGAACTACAGGTAACAGCTTGTTGCATTCTACCTAAAATAGTATTGGTAACACGCATTTGTTGACCGCTACCATTACATGTTGTACAAGTTTTATAAGTAACTCCTTCGGCTTGAACTTTTCTTCGAACTTTTACTTTCTTTTCTACTCCTGTAGCAATTTCTTCTAAAGTAAGTTTTACACGAATACGCATGTTAGATCCTTTTACTCTAGCTTGTCGCTGACGACCTCCGCCGCCAAAACCGCCAAAGCCACCGCCTCCGCCGCCAAAAATATCACCAAACTGACTGAATATGTCATCCATATTCATTCCGCCGCCGCCAAAACCACCACCGCCACCTTGTGGTCCGTCGAATGCTGCATGACCATATTGGTCATAACGGGCTTTTTTATTATCATCACTAAGAATTTCATATGCTTCTGCACATGACTTGAATTTCTCTTCGGCACTTTTATCATCCGGATTTTTATCTGGATGATATTTTATAGCCATTTTACGGTATCCTTTTTTTATTTCAGCTTGTGTTGCTGATTTTGAAACCCCTAATATTTCGTAATAATCTTGTTTTGCCATTTCTAGTCTATTCTGTCATTTTCAATAATTTGAAGCTTTTTATAGCTTCTCCTACACCAAGCAATTCCCTTGAAATGCTACTTATGACGTAGTATTTATGCCTGTCCTACTACAACTTTTGGATGACGGATAATTTTATCACCTAACTTATATCCTTTTTCTACACAATCAATAACTTTTCCTTTTAATTTGTCAGAAGGTGCAGGTATTTGTGTAATTGCTTGATGTACATCAGCATCAAAATCATCACCAGATTTTACCTCTACAGCTGTTAATCCTTTTTGCTCTAAAGTAGCTACAAATTTTTGCTGAATTAATGACATTCCTTTATTTAAACTAGCAATTTCTTTGCTTGCTGCTTTGTCTAATTTTTTAACTTCTTTCTTGTTAGTTTCAGCATGTGCTAAAGCTCTTTCGAAATCATCTAAAATTGGCAGTAAAGCTGTCATTACTTGTTGCCCTGCTGTTTTAAAAAGCTCTACACGTTCTTTAGAAGTACGTTTTTTATAGTTTTCAAATTCAGCAAATAAACGTAAATATTTATTTTTTTCTTCCGCTAATAACTCTTCAGGAGTTGGTACTATTTCATCTTCTTCTTTAGCCTCCACCTCTTTCTCTTCTTGAGATTCTTCTTGGTTGGTTTCTAATTCAGTATTGTCGATAGCGTCTTTTAATTCGTCTTCTTTAGTATATTGATCTTTACTCATTGTAAATAGTTTCTTTAATTTCTTCAGCATACTTTAATCAATAATATTGCCAATAAAAAAATCGTGCCATCTTGACACGATTTTTTTATTTTTATTAGTTTATTTTTTTATTAGTCTTCTATTCTTTCAATTTTTGCACCAATTGATTTTAATCGAGCTTCAATATTTTCATATCCTCTATCAATTTGTTCAATATTATTAATAATACTGGTTCCTTTTGCTGATAAAGCGGCAATTAATAATGAAATTCCTGCACGAATATCAGGCGATGTCATTTTAGTAGCTTTCAAACTTGATTGAAAATTATGTCCTATAACGGTTGCTCTGTGCGGATCGCATAAAATTACTTTTGCGCCCATATCAATTAATTTATCGACAAAAAACAAACGACTTTCAAACATTTTTTGATGAATTAATACCGTTCCTTTTGCTTGAGTAGCTAATACCAAAACAATACTTAATAAATCTGGTGTAAAACCTGGCCAAGGAGCATCGGCTACTGTTAAAATTGAACCGTCAATATAGTTTTGAATTTCGTAACTATCTTGTGCTGGGATAAAAATATCATCGCCTTTTTTATCTAATTGAATTCCTAATTTACGAAACACATTAGGAATTTGTCCTAAGTTTTCCCAGCTAACATCTTTAATAGTCAATTCAGAACGTGTCATTGCAGCAACGCCAATCCAACTACCAATTTCAATCATATCAGGTAATACCCTGTGTTCGCAACCACCTAAAGATTTTACCCCTTCAATCGTTAATAAATTAGAACCAACGCCTGTTATTTTCGCCCCCATTGAGTTCAACATCTTAGATAATTGCTGAATATAAGGTTCGCAAGCAGCGTTGTATATTTTAGTTATTCCTTTTGCTAAAACAGCAGCCATTATAATATTAGCCGTTCCTGTTACAGATGCTTCATCTAATAACATATCAGCACCAACCAATCCATTTTCAGCTTCTACTCCATAAAAATACTCTTCTTTATTATAACGGAATTTTGCACCTAAATTAATAAACCCTTCAAAATGAGTGTCTAAACGACGGCGACCAATTTTATCACCTCCCGGACGTGGAATATATCCTTTTCCAAAACGTGCTAATAAAGGTCCAACAATCATAATAGAACCTCTTAATGAGCTTCCGTCTTTTTTAAATTTAGCAGATTCTAAATAGCTTAAATTAATATTATCAGCTTGAAAACTATACGAATTTGAACTTATTTTTTCAATTTTAACACCTAATTCACCTAAGATGAAAATTAATTTATTAACATCAATAATATCAGGAATATTATTGATAATTACTTTTTCGGCAGTCAGTAAAACGGCACATATAATTTGTAGCGCTTCATTTTTTGCTCCTTGCGGGGTAATTACTCCATTAAGTTTGTGACCACCTTCTATTTTAAATGATGCCATATTATTTTTTTCTATATTTATTATTCGTCGTGTAATTTGATTTTGTCTTAGAAGCGCCTTTATTAGACTGTCCTTGACTACTTCGTTTTCTTAGCAAATTTTTACTTTCTGATAAAACTTCATTTGAATCCCTTAAATCAATATTTTTTTCAGATAAATTATATAAATGTTTAAAGATAATAGCATCATCAACCGTATCTTTATTCCAATTTAAATAACATTTTTTCATATGATTGGCAATCGTAAAAACTAAAGCCTCTCTTTTTTCACCTTCTTCCCAAGTTAAAGCCATGTTAATCATCGTTTGAATATTATTTCCATAATAACGATATTTTGAAGCCGATTTAGGATATGCCATTTTTTCGGGTTTTTCTGTCAATTCTTCTTTCGAAGGAATTTCATAAGGCGATTCTGCATCTAATTTAAAATCGGCAATAATATGTAACTGATCCCAAAGTTTGTGTTTAAAATCGGGTACATCACGTAAATGAGGTTGTAAATTCCCCATTACATCGACAATAGCTTTAGCCATTACATTGCGTTCTTCTTTAGTTTCTAAAGTGATGCAATGATTTACTAATTTTTGTATATGTCTTCCATATTCTGGAATTATTAAGTGATCTCTTTCTGAATTGTATTCTAAATCAAACGTCATTTCTCTGTATATTTACTCTAAATTATGTATGCAAAATAGGTAATTAATCTCAATTAATTGGCTACCCTATTACCTTTAGTTTTGCAAACTGTAATAATAATTTCTTTTTCCCTACGGTACCAAATTTAATTTCAGCTTTCTTATTTGGTCCTTTTCCTTCCAAAGCAATAACTTCACCTGTTCCAAAACGATTGTGCTCTACAAAATTACCAATATTTATTTCTCCCGAAAATAAATTAATAATTGAAGTACTTGTATCTACCTTCATTTTCAACTTACTTTTTGAAGGAATCAGATTTGGTTTTTTTTTCTTAGAAACAAACTCTTTTCGTTGTTTTTGCATCGGTTTTTCAAACCTAACTTTTCTACTAGAAAAATCATCGGCATCAAAAATATCAGAATCCATAAATCTATTACCAAAACCTGTGGGAATTTTAGGCGATAAATATTCTACAAATTCAGGTGCTATTTCCTCTAAAAAACGACTAGGATCTCCATCAGTTAATTTCCCCCATCTATAACGAGTTTTTGCATATGTTAAATAAGCGACTTTTTCAGCTCTTGTTAAAGCTACATAAAACAAACGACGTTCTTCTTCTAATTCGCTACGAGTATTTATACTCATTCCCGAAGGAAATAAACCTTCTTCTAAACCAACAATATACACATACGGATATTCTAAACCTTTTGATAAATGAATTGTCATTAATGACACCATTGGTGTATCATCACTTTCACTATCAAAATCAGTAGCTAAAGCTACATCTTCTAAAAATATGGGTAAAGAAGCATCGTCACCCATTTCAATTTTATCAGTAATAAAATCTTTAATTCCGTTTAATAATTCTTGAATATTTTCAACTTTATTAGCCCCTTCTTGCGTACCATCTTTTTGCAAATCTTGAACTAATTCAATTCTTTTTACTACTAAATCAGCAATTTCAAAAGCATTCATTTTTTGTGCATCTATTTGAAAACGCTGAATCATTTTGGTAAAATTGGCTAATTTATTTTTAGTTCCTGCATTTATTTTTAAATCGATTGTATTTATATTTACTAAAATATCAAAAATTGATTTATTATAATGATTAGCAGCCACAGCTAATTTATCCATCGTTGTAGCTCCAATTCCTCTTGCAGGATAATTAATAATTCGCTTTAAAGCCTCTTCATCATTCGGGTTTATTAAAATACGTAAGTAAGACAATAAATCTTTAATTTCTTTTCGCTGATAAAAAGAGATTCCCCCGTAAATTTTATATTTAATATCTTTTTTACGCAAGGCATCTTCCATGGCTCTTGACTGCGCATTGGTTCTGTATAAAATAGCAAAAGAATCATTAGTTAATTGATGCTCTTCTTTATTCTCTAAAATAGATTTTGCCACAAAACGCCCTTCTTCACCATCCGAAATAGTACGCATTATTTTTATACTTTCACCAGGGTCATTTGCCGTCCAAACTTCCTTATCTAATTTGGTTTTATTTTTATCGATAACACTATTTGCAGCCTCTACAATATTACTTGTAGAACGGTAATTTTGTTCTAGTTTAAAGGTTTTAACCTCAGGATAATCCTTTTGAAAATTCAAAATATTATTAATATTTGCCCCACGAAAGCTATAAATACTTTGCGAATCGTCACCTACCACACAAATATTTTCAAACCGATCAGCCAATGCTTTTACGATTAAATATTGCGAATGATTCGTATCCTGATATTCATCAACCATTATATATTTAAAACGGCTTTGATATTTTGCTAAAACTTCAGGAAAACGAGTTAATAACTCATTTGTTCTTAACAATAAATCATCAAAATCCATTGCTCCAGCTTTGAAGCATCTATCAACATAAGCCTTATAAATATCACCAACTCGAGGTCTTCGAGCCTCTAAATCTGCTTGTTGTAGTTCAGGATTTAAAAAATAAGCACGAACCGTTATCAAGCTATTTTTAAAAGAAGAAATTCTACTTAAAATTTGCTTTGGTTTATACTGCTCTTTATCAAGTTGCATTTCTTTGATAATTGTTGATAATAAACGAACAGAATCTTGCGTATCATAAATAGTAAAATTAGAAGGATACCCTAAACGATCTGATTCCGAACGTAAAATTCTAGAAAAAACAGAATGAAAAGTTCCCATCCATAAATTTTTAGTTTCACTAACACCAACAACCCCGCCAATACGTTCTTTCATTTCACGCGCTGCCTTATTGGTAAAAGTAAGCGATAAAATATTAAAAGAATCGACTCCTTGCTCCATTAAATGCGCAATACGGTAGGTTAAAACCCTGGTTTTACCAGATCCTGCTCCTGCTATAATTATCATTGGCCCATCTTTTTGTAAAACGGCTGCTCTTTGTGGTTCGTTAAGTTGCTGTAAATAAGTATTCAATAGAAAAATTTTGTAAGGATTTTGAAATCGGAAATTTAACCATTCTTTTAGGTTTTATAAAGAATCTATTCCTTTTTTATTGTTAATAATGTAAAAATATAAAAATTGTATTTAAAATTATTTAATTTTGAATTGAGAATTTTAATTATGACTTGTATATTCGCAAAATGGAAGATAAAATTATTCAAGGATTAGCATATGCACTACCTGCTTTAGTAACAGGAGGCGTGGCTTATTTCATATTAGGTGCTTTTATGCAACAAGATCAAAACAAGCAAAAATTTGATGCACTAGTTACTAAAAGAAAAGAAAGTTTACCTATAAAACTTCAATCTTACGAGCGTTTATTATTGTTTTGCGAACGTATAAATCCTTCAAAATTACTAATACGGGTAGCCCCTATTGGCGACAGCACAAATAGTTATCTACAATTATTAATCGCTAATATAGAACAGGAATATGAACACAATATGGTGCAGCAACTATATGTTTCAGACGATAGTTGGAAAGCAGTTTTAACCGCAAAATTAGCTATAATTTCCAATCTTAGAAACAGTTCAGAAACTGCAGAAACTGCAAAAGATTTACGAGAAAGTGTTTTAATTTATTATTCTCAAAATGAAAACCCAACACAAACCTCTATTACATATTTAAAACAAGAAGTAAAACGTTTAATATAATTTTTTATGTTTTTTTATGTTACTTTAAAAAAACTAGTTTGATTTATTAAAAATTCGAGCTAGTTTTTTATATTTAAAAAATATCTTAATTTTTTAAATTTTAATTAAAATCCAATATTACTTTATTTTTTGAACAAATATTTTGATATGAATACAAAGTATATAAAATTAGAGTAAATCCTTTAAATATATATTTAAATAACCTTTTTAAATTTCGAGTTATTTTAACAAAAAATATAAAATAAAACTATTTGCTGTTATAATAATTTTTTGAAGCAATTTCCCGCTTTCCGCACTCGCTTTTTTTTGAAGAAAAATCAAAAAAAGAGCTCAAATAAAGCTTCAATCGGGGCTAGGCATTTTTGCTAATTTTCATAAATCGATATATCAATTATAATTCCACCAATCTCTAGCCTGTTAGTCCGAGTACGAGTAATTTTTGAAGGAAAAAATTAAACAAACGTCATGCTGAATTTAGTTAGCCCAGCATCCCATCAAAAAGGGAACTGTGATAAAACAAAAAAGACCTCACAGGTTTTGAAACCTGTGAGGTCTAACTCACTACTATTTAATAAGAATTTTATTAATTGGGTAAATAAACTAATCTTTATATTTTTTTTAGAAAAACAAAAAAATAAGACACAAAAAAAACCTCAATCTTTATAGATTGAGGTTTCAAAGAAAGGCAACGACCTACTCTCCCACCATTGGCAGTACCATCGGCGCAAATGGGCTTAACTTCTCTGTTCGGGATGGAAAGAGGTGAGCCCCATTGCGATAATCACCTTAAATCGTTTCAGTATATTTCAACTGTATAAGTTAACATATTGGTAAAAATTATATCATAAATTATCAAAAGAGTTTCGCTTGCGCTCGTAAGGGCGCAAGACTTTCTACATAAGCCTATGGGTTATTAGTAATACTCGGCTATGACATTACTGCCTTTACACCTGTATCCTATCAACGTGGTAATCTTCCACGACCCTTTAAAGAAATCTCATCTTGTGGTGGGTTTCGCGCTTATATGCTTTCAGCGCTTATCCCTTCCCAACGTAGCTACTCTGCAATGCTCCTGGCGGAACAACAGATACACCAGAGGTTAGTTCAACTCGGTCCTCTCGTACTAAAGTCAAATCCACTCAAATTTCTAACGCCCACAGCAGATAGAGACCGAACTGTCTCACGACGTTCTGAACCCAGCTCGCGTGCCACTTTAATGGGCGAACAGCCCAACCCTTGGGACCTTCTCCAGCCCCAGGATGTGACGAGCCGACATCGAGGTGCCAAACCCCCCCGTCGATGTGAGCTCTTGGGGGAGATCAGCCTGTTATCCCCGGAGTACCTTTTATCCTTTGAGCGATGGCCCTTCCATGCGGAACCACCGGATCACTATGCTCTACTTTCGTACCTGATCGACCTGTATGTCTCTCAGTCAAGCTCCCTTATGCCATTGCACTCTACGCACGGTTACCAAACGTGCTGAGGGAACCTTTAGAAGCCTCCGTTACTCTTTTGGAGGCGACCACCCCAGTCAAACTACCCACCACGCACTGTTCTCATTGCTGAGTTAGATTCTAGATAAGCAAAGGGTGGTATTTCAAGGACAACTCCACAACGCCTAGCGACGCCGCTTCATAGTCTCCCACCTATCCTACACATTACTTATCCAAAACCAATACGAAGCTATAGTAAAGGTTCACGGGGTCTTTTCGTCCCGCTGCGGGTAATCGGCATCTTCACCGATACTACAATTTCACCGAGCTCATGGCTGAGACAGTGTCCAGATCGTTGCACCATTCGTGCAGGTCGGAACTTACCCGACAAGGAATTTCGCTACCTTAGGACCGTTATAGTTACGGCCGCCGTTTACTGGGGCTTCATTTCATTGCTTCGCCGAAGCTAACAACTCCACTTAACCTTCCAGCACCGGGCAGGTGTCAGGCCTTATACATCATCTTTCAATTTAGCAAAGCCCTGTGTTTTTGATAAACAGTCGCCTGGACCTTTTCACTGCGGCCCATCCGAAGATGGGCGACCCTTCTCCCGAAGTTACGGGTCGATTTTGCCTAGTTCCTTAGCCATGAATCACTCGAGCACCTTAGAATTCTCATCCCAACTACCTGTGTCGGTTTACGGTACGGGTTCTCATAATCTGAAGCTTAGAGGTTTTTCTTGGAAGCCTTTAGGCACACTATCAACGCATCCGAAGATTTGTTGTACTATCACATTTCACCTAGATCAGCGGATTTGCCTACTGTTCTAATAGCTACATGCTTCAACGAACTATTCCGTCAGTTCGCGGTGCTTTCATTACTCCGTCACCCCATCGCAATTATAAGAAGTACAGGAATATTAACCTGTTATCCATCGACTACTCCCTTCGGATTCGCCTTAGGACCCGACTAACCCTCAGCTGATTAGCATCGCTGAGGAAACCTTAGTCTTTCGGTGAGGGGGTTTCTCGCCCCCTTTATCGTTACTTATGCCTACATTTTCTTTTCTATCCGCTCCAGCATTCCTTACAGAACACCTTCGGCGCAAATAGAATGCTCCCCTACCACTTATACAAAGTATAAATCCATAGCTTCGGTAATATGTTTATGCCCGATTATTATCCATGCAAAACCGCTCGACTAGTGAGCTGTTACGCACTCTTTAAATGAATGGCTGCTTCCAAGCCAACATCCTAGCTGTCTAAGCAGTTTCACCTCGTTAGTTCAACTTAACATATATTTGGGGACCTTAGCTGATGGTCTGGGTTCTTTCCCTCTCGGACATGGACCTTAGCACCCATGCCCTCACTGCTGAGTAACATTTTATAGCATTCGGAGTTTGTCAGGAATTGGTAGGCGGTGAAGCCCCCGCATCCAATCAGTAGCTCTACCTCTATAAAACTTTCGCTCAACGCTGCACCTAAATGCATTTCGGGGAGTACGAGCTATTTCCGAGTTTGATTGGCCTTTCACCCCTACCCACAGGTCATCCAAAGACTTTTCAACGTCAACTGGTTCGGTCCTCCACTGTATGTTACTACAGCTTCAACCTGCCCATGGGTAGATCACTCGGTTTCGCGTCTACTACTACTAACTATGGTCGCCCTATTCAGACTCGCTTTCGCTTCGGCTCCGGACCTTAAATCCTTAACCTTGCTAGTAACAGTAACTCGTAGGCTCATTATGCAAAAGGCACGCCGTCACACAGTTAATGTGCTCCGACCGCTTGTAGGCGTACGGTTTCAGGTTCTATTTCACTCCCTTACTTAGGGTTCTTTTCACCTTTCCCTCACGGTACTAGTTCACTATCGGTCTTTCAGGAGTATTTAGCCTTACCGGATGGTCCCGGTGGATTCATACAGGATTACTCGTGTCCCGCACTACTCAGGGTACTGCTATATTATCTTCGATTACCTATACGAGACTATCACTCTCTTTGGTTTGTCTTTCCAGACAATTCTAGTTCTCTTAGATGCTAATGTCGCAGCCCTACAACCCCAACACTGCCGTAACAGTATTGGTTTGGGCTAATCCGCGTTCGCTCGCCACTACTAACGGAATCACTATTGTTTTCTCTTCCTCCGGTTACTTAGATGTTTCAGTTCACCGGGTTTGCCCCCTTGCGGGTAACATGTCTTCAACATGCTGGGTTGCCCCATTCGGAAATCTACGGATTATAAGGTATGTGCCCCTCCCCGTAGCTTATCGCAGCTTATCGCGTCCTTCATCGCCTCTGAAAGCCTAGGCATCCGCCATACGCCCTTATTTAGCTTATTGTACTTTTTGCTCTAAACATTACTGTTTAGAACGAGCTCTTTATAATTATTATTTTTATAAAAATATTGTGTTAATCTTGCGATTAACTCTCTATCTTGATTTCTTTACGATATCATTTTACCAATATGTCAATGAACTTTAATAATTACGAATGATGAATTACAAATTTATAATTCATAATTTTCAATTCGTAATTGAATTGTGGAGAATATCGGAGTCGAACCGATGACCTCTTGCGTGCAAGGCAAGCGCTCTAGCCAACTGAGCTAATCCCCCATTTGAAATTCAGAATTATGAATTCAGAATTACGAATTTAGAATCCTCTAGTTTCCAGAATTTCCTTTCTAACAACTTACTCTTTGTAGTCTCGGGCAGACTCGAACTGCCGACCTCTACATTATCAGTGTAGCGCTCTAACCAGCTGAGCTACGAGACTATAATAGCTTATTATTAGTGTGTTTTAAAATTAACAGCAAAGAGTAAAATTTCCCTTTTGTAACTCACCATCTTTCTCTAGAAAGGAGGTGTTCCAGCCGCACCTTCCGGTACGGCTACCTTGTTACGACTTAGCCCTAGTTACCAGTTTTACCCTAGGTCGCTCCTCGCGGTAACGAACTTCAGGCACCCCCAGCTTCCATGGCTTGACGGGCGGTGTGTACAAGGCCCGGGAACGTATTCACCGGATCATGGCTGATATCCGATTACTAGCGATTCCAGCTTCACGGAGTCGAGTTGCAGACTCCGATCCGAACTGTGATATGGTTTATAGATTCGCTCCTATTCGCATAGTGGCTGCTCATTGTCCATACCATTGTAGCACGTGTGTAGCCCAGGACGTAAGGGCCGTGATGATTTGACGTCATCCCCACCTTCCTCACGGTTTGCACCGGCAGTCTCTCTAGAGTCCTCAGCTTAACCTGTTAGCAACTAAAAATAGGGGTTGCGCTCGTTATAGGACTTAACCTGACACCTCACGGCACGAGCTGACGACAACCATGCAGCACCTTGTGATCTGTCCGAAGAAAACTCTATCTCTAAAGCTGTCAGACCACATTTAAGCCCTGGTAAGGTTCCTCGCGTATCATCGAATTAAACCACATGCTCCACCGCTTGTGCGGGCCCCCGTCAATTCCTTTGAGTTTCAGTCTTGCGACCGTACTCCCCAGGTGGGATACTTATCACTTTCGCTTAGTCACTGAACCGAAGTCCAACAACTAGTATCCATCGTTTACGGCGTGGACTACCAGGGTATCTAATCCTGTTCGCTCCCCACGCTTTCGTCCCTCAGCGTCAGTATATACGTAGTAGACTGCCTTCGCAATCGGTATTCTAAGTAATATCTATGCATTTCACCGCTACACTACTTATTCTATCTACTTCCATATAACTCAAGTCAATCAGTATCAAAGGCAGTTCCATCGTTGAGCGATGGGATTTCACCTCTGACTTAATTGACCGCCTGCGGACCCTTTAAACCCAATGATTCCGGATAACGCTCGGACCCTCCGTATTACCGCGGCTGCTGGCACGGAGTTAGCCGGTCCTTATTCTTACAGTACCGTCAAGGATCTACACGTAGATCGGTTTCTTCCTGTATAAAAGCAGTTTACAACCCATAGGGCAGTCATCCTGCACGCGGCATGGCTGGTTCAGAGTTGCCTCCATTGACCAATATTCCTCACTGCTGCCTCCCGTAGGAGTCTGGTCCGTGTCTCAGTACCAGTGTGGGGGATAATCCTCTCAGACCCCCTACCTATCGTTGCCATGGTAAGCCGTTACCTTACCATCTAGCTAATAGGACGCATAGTCATCTTGTACCCATAAATGTTTAATAGTGTTCCGATGCCGAAGCACTACATTATGGAGTATTAATCTTCATTTCTAAAGGCTATCCTCCTGTACAAGGCAGATTCTATACGCGTTACGCACCCGTTCGCCGGTCGTCATCTATGCAAGCATAATGTTACCCCTCGACTTGCATGTGTTAAGCCTGCCGCTAGCGTTCATCCTGAGCCAGGATCAAACTCTTCATTGTATATTTTAAATAATATTAATGAATAAGTTTCAAAAGAATTTAACTTCGTTAGAAGTTGTGGTTATTCTACTCTTATTTACGCTGTCAATTTCAATATTTTCAATGAACCTAGTTCTCTTTAAAAAAACCAGAGATAAGAATAATCTTATCATTTTTTGTAGAAACGTTAGAATCGAACTAACTGACGTACTATTTTGTCATTTCCAAATTTCTTTAATCGTTACGCTTTCTGAAAGCGGTTGCAAATATACATTCTTTTATTTGTTTTAAACAAGTTAAAATTAACTTATTTTTAAAAAAATGTTTTCATGAACTTTATAACAGTATAAATATAGCTATTATGGACTACAAATATATGACTCTTTTTTGATTTTTTAAGCTTTTTTATCCTTTTATTTTAAATAAAAAACAAAATAAACTGATTATCAGTTAGTTTTATTTTTTAGAGACTCTATTACTTTAAAAATAAACTCTAAAAATCATTGAAAAACTAAATTACTAGCCCCGATTGAAGCTTTGTTTGAGCTCTTTTTTATTTTTTCTTTTCAAAAAATAAAAAAAGCGAGTGCGGAAAGCGGGAAATTGCTTCTAATAAAAAATATTTACATAATTTTATAAAATTTCCAAGAAGCATATTTGTTCATTTCCAAAATTATCTACCACCATAATTTTATGATTTCCTTTTTGAGGCGTTATTGCCTGTTCATGATACTGGGTTGTACTCGAAATAAAAACATTATTTAAATACCAATACAAAATAGCACTACTATTAGTATGTGTTACTTTTAAAATAATAGGGTTTAATTTATTATTATCGCCTTTTGTTAAAGATATTTTAGAATATTTTTTTGTTGGAAATACAAAATCCATTGTATTCTTTTGTAACTTATCACAATCACTTCTGTAAGTTGGTAAAATAGTATAATCGGCATTTTTTTGCTTATAATAATGTGCCATTAAAGGAGGTAAAATAAACCAAGTTTTGTTTTTTATATTAGTTATAGACTCGCAATTAGATGTTACTTGAAAATTTTCAGACGCATCAACAGTTATTTGCTTGTGATATGGGCATGGCTTTGCTCTTACGCCATTTTTAGGAATCCGTTTTATAACTGACTTACAAATTGGTAACGCTAAATAACCACTTTTCACACAAATTTCTTCTTCAATTAAGGCTTCGAAAGGTTCTAAAAACCAAGTTGATTTTGGCAACACATCAAAAACATTAAATAATAAAGGAGCTGCACTTCCTACACCTGTTAAATCGGGTCTTCCTTCTCCGTCAGAATTTCCAACCCAAACTCCAACAACATATTTAGGAGTTACACCAATTGCCCAAGCATCTTTATTACCAAAACTAGTACCTGTTTTCCAACCTATTTTTTGAGAAGAATCAAAATATTTCCAAGATTGTTCTGTAAAAGGTCTGTTAACTTCTGTCAATGTATTTAAAGTTGTAAAAGCAACACCCGCATCAATATGTGTATCATTTTCTTGAATATTTCCAAAAGTTATTTTTTCAGCTTTCAAATAACTAGGTTCAATAAATTCATTTGAATAATAATTATGATTTGTAGTTTCAAAATGATTTACAACACCTGCATAACCTGCAAATGTTTTACACAAATCCCACAAACTCGCTTCTGCTCCTCCCAAAATTAATGATAATCCATAATAATCTGCCGATTTATTAATATCATATATGTTATAAGCTTTTAAATCTTCATTGAATTTCTCTAATCCATAGGTTTGCAACATACGAACCGAAGGGATATTTAAAGAACGAGTTAAAGCCTGATTAGCAGGTACTGCACCATCAAAATTTAAATCGAAATTTTTCGGGGTGTAACCTGCAATTTCAGTAGGTATATCTGCTACTAATTGACTCGGTAATATTGCACCAGATTGTAACATTTGTGCATATAAAAAAGGTTTTAAAGTACTCCCCGTACTTCGTGCTGAAACAACATTATTTACATCTTTTTGATGTTCTTTATCTGTTGGAGAATTACCTACATAACTTATTACTTTTCGTGTAGCAACATCTAAAACTAACACAGACATATTATATACTTCATTTTGTTTTTGATGCAAATAATGTTGTTTTATTAAATTATTTACTTGTTTTTGTATATGAATATCTAGTGAACTTTGAATATATTCTCCTTGATTATTTTTAGCAACTTCTTGTACAAAATGTGGTGCTATACTTGGTAATGGATATGGTTTTTCAGGTAAAAATTCCTCTAAAGCTAATTGATATGTTACTTTATCTATAATTTTTTGTTGATATAATTTTTTAAGTAATCTATTTCTTTTTAATTTTAATTTTTGTTGATTTTTCCCTGGATAAATTAAAGAAGGTGCATTTGGTAACACTGCCAAAGTTGCTGTTTCTGCCCAAGAAAGCTGATAGGGTTTTAATCCGAAGTAACGCCAAGAAGCCATTTCTAACCCCACTACATTCCCTCCAAAAGGAGCGTTTGAAGCATATAATTTTAAAATATCTTTTTTTGATAACCGAAACTCTAATCGAGTTGCTAATACTAATTCTTTTATTTTTTCTAGATAAGACCTATGTTTATTTTCTCTAGATAATCGAATTACTTGTTGTGTAAGTGTACTTCCACCTCTAATTACTCGTTTTGCTTTTATATTTTCAATAAATGCTTTTCCTATTGATATTGGATTAAATCCAAAATGTTGATAAAAATGAGCATCTTCAAATTGTAAAATACAGGCTTCAAACTTTTTAGGAACAGAATCTAATTCAGGAAATCGCCATTGTCCATCTTTTGCAATAACAGCACCTAAAAGTTGATTATTCTTAGCTGTAACAACTGTTGATGTTGGGCTTAAAAATAATTTATGAGGTAAACATAAGTAATAGATACTAATAAATAATATAGTAATAATTATTTTTAATCTGTACTTTTTTAATACGTTAAAAAACATTTTTATGTAGATGTAATGTATTTCAAAAGTATAAAGTTTTACGTTAAAATATCAACAATAAGTAAGTTATATTTGCAACTTATTAAATATTATGAGTTTTACATTACTTTCATCACCTTTACAAGGTTTTACTGATTTTAGATTTAGAAATGCACAACATAAATATTTTGGTGGTATTGATACTTATTATGCACCATATATTAGATTAAATGGTAAAATGGTTGTGAAATCGAGCTATAAGCGTGATTTATTACCTGAAAACAATAACACGTTAACTGTTATTCCTCAAGTTATTACTAATGACCCTGATGAATTCTTATTCGTTGCTAAATATGTACAAAGTTTAGGTTATAATGAGTTAAACTGGAACTTAGGTTGTCCATATCCGATGGTTACAAAATCAGGAATGGGTTCTGGATTAATTTGTAATCCTGCTAGAATTGATGAAGTTTTACACAAAGCACACAACGAAACTGATATTTTAGTTTCAATGAAAATGCGAATGGGTTATGAAAATAGTGAGGAAATTTTAAACTCCTTCCCTATTTTAGATAAATATCCTTTAAAAAATGTAGCTATTCACGCACGTATCGGAAAACAATTATACAAAGGTGGTGTTGATTTAGATGCTTTTCAAAAATGTATTGATGTTGCGAAACATCAATTATATTATAACGGAGATATTACATCGGTAGCAGGTTTTAAAGCAATGCAAGAACGTTTTCCTAGTATTAGTCACTTTATGATTGGTCGTGGTTTAATTGCTGACCCATTTTTACCACAGATGATTAAAGACAATACCACGGAATACCCTAAAGATAGATGGCAACGTTTTGAAGATTTTCATAATGAAATTTATCAACAATACGATGAATTTTTATCAGGACCAACACCTATAAAAATGAAAATGTTAGGTTTTTGGGAATATTTCTCTCAATCATTCTCTAATCCACAGAAAACTTACAAAAAAATTAAAAAAGCTGGAAATCCTAAAAAATATCAAGCAGCTGTAAAAGAAATTTTAGCTACTGAAAAATAATTATATAACAAAAAGAGCTTTACATATAATATGTAAAGCTCTTTTTTATTGTTAATAAATACGGATATAATATTATGCTAAAGTAATACGTACTTTTTTATTTTTTAAACGCGTATTATTTAATTGTTCAATTAATTTTTTCGCTTCACTTACAGGAACTGCTATAAAAGCACAATCTTGCTTTAACTCTATAACGCCTAATTGCTCTTTGGTTAAATTTCCTTTTTTAAAGAATAATCCTGCAATATCACCTTTTGATATTTTATCTTTTCTTCCTCCTGAAATAAATAATGTTTCCCAATACTGAGGTTTTATTTTTTGTTTCTGAGTTATACTTTCATTAGGTATATTTTTTAAAAATTCAGGTAAACTTTCTTTCTGCCATTTTAAAATATACGCTGTTCCTTTTGCATTTACTCGTGCTGTTCTTCCGTTTCTATGTGTAAACTCTTCTATTCTTTCTGGTAATTCGTAATGAATAATATATTTCATTTCAGGAATATCAATACCTCTTGCAGCTAAATCGGTTGCAATTAAAACTTGACTTGTACCATTTCTAAATTTTATTAACGAACGTTCACGGTCTCTTTGCTCCATTCCTCCAGAAAAACAACTGTGTGCAATTTTATTTTTCTTTAAAAATTCACTTACGTGATTAATACTATCTTTTAAATTACAAAAAATAATTCCTTGCTGATTTCCTACATGTTGTAACAAATCAAGTAACGTTTGATTTTTGTTTTTTATAGGAGAAACAACCGTTTTTAAAGTTAATTGTCTTGATTTTTTTCCTGTCAAGTAATTTAATACTGTCGGTTTATTTAAACCTACAAACTTAGGAATTTCAGTTTCTTGCGTTGCAGAGGTTAAAATACGTTTTTTCAGATTTGGTAATTGATTAATAATACCTCTCATTTCGTATTCAAAACCAACTTCTAATGATTTATCAAACTCATCTAAAATTAAGGTTTTAATACTATCTTTAGAAAAACGCTCATTTGCAAAATGGTCTAAAATTCTACCAGGTGTACCGATTAAAATACTCGGAATATGTTTTAACTCTATTTTATCTTTCGCCATTGAACGACCTCCATAAACAGCATTTACTTTAAATCCTGTTCCCATTTCACGAATTACCTGTTCTATTTGAATAGCTAATTCTCTTGATGGTACTAAAATTAGTACTTGAATATCTTTATTTTCTGGGTCAATTAACTTTAAGGCTGGTAATAAAAAACCTAACGTTTTACCCGTTCCTGTTGGCGATAATATAACCGTATTTGCAGTTGTTTCTACTACTGAAATAGCTTTTTTTTGCATTTCGTTTAACTCATAGATATTTAGTTTTGCTAAAATATCTTCCTGTGTTTTTACTGTCATTGCCATAATATTTATATCTATGAAGTTTTTTATAAGTTGCAAAGATAAGTAGTGTATTTTTATTTATCTTAAAAACGCTCGTTATTAGTTGCTAGTAATATAAAAATATGCCTATTTTTATATGTTTAAATAAATTCAATAAAAATTTTAGCTAGTAAAGTTATTAAATTAAATTATTTTAGCCTGAATTTTAAATTTTATTAATTTGTTAAACTACTATTCTTACGAACACCCTGTATCTAACCAATGGGTAACATTTGTACACGGAGCAGGTGGAAGCAGCGCTATTTGGTACAAACAAGTTCGAGAATTTAAAAAACATTTTAATGTTTTAATTTTAGATTTACGTGGTCATGGCGATAGCAAATCAATACTAAAAACACCTTTTCAGAAAAAATATACTTTTGATGCTATTACTGATGATATTTTAGAGGTCATCAATCATTTAAAAATTACAAAATCGCATTTTGTAGGCATTTCACTAGGGACTATTTTAATAAGAAACCTTGCCGAAAAAAAACCCGATTTGGTAAAAAGCATGATTATGGGTGGTGCGATTATCAAGCTAAACTTACGCTCTCGTTTTTTAATTTTTGCAGGAAACTTATGCAAATCTATTGTTCCTTATATGTTGTTATATAAGCTTTTTGCCTTTGTAATCATGCCAAATAAAAATCATAAAAAATCACGATTACTTTTTGTGAATGAAGCTAAAAAATTATATCAAAAAGAATTTTTACGATGGTTTAAACTAACTTCTGAAATAAATCCGTTATTGCGTTTATTTAGAATGAATGACCTTAAAATCCCTACCCTTTATATTATGGGCGAAGAAGATTATTTATTCTTACCGAGTATTAAAAATATAGTCGAAAAACACCTAAAAGCATCTTTAGTAATTGTTGAAAAATGCGGACACGTTGTAAATGTTGAAAAAGCAACTATTTTTAACAATAAAACGATTCAGTATATTAATTCAATAACATAAATAAAAATAATTTGAAGCAGTTTCCCGCTTTCCGCACTCGCTTTTTTTATTTTTTTTAAAAGAAAAAAACAAAAAAGAGCTCAAACAATTGCTTCAATCGGGGCTAGGGTTTTTAGTTTCAAACAAATAAGACTACTTAAAAGGTAATTTTAGTTAGCACCTAATTTAAAAATTAAATAAACTATCAGTTCGAGTGTTTTTTCCCTTTAAAAAATGTATCGAGAACTTTTTTATCATCAAAATAAATCAACAGAAAACAATTCAAATTCTCGATACAATTTCAATTCTCGATACAATTTCAATTCCTTTTAGTCATTAAAATCACTCGAATTGACAAGAATCAGCATAAAAAAAGCCTAAACAAGTAATTGCTTAGGCTTTTATCAGTACTATTTAAAAATAGTAATAACCATATTACATACTAAATAATTTGTTTACCTCATCTAAGGTTAACAATTTAGATTCAGTTAAAACATCTGGTTCTCTACTTACGTATTGTTGAATTTTCATTTTAACAATTCCTTGCTCTCTTACATATTTAAAGTAAACAGCCTCTCCATTTGCTTTAATTTGATATCTACTACCAGTAGATTCTTCAAAACCTCTAGCAATAATTTGATGTAATTTAGCAGCGTCGTTATCGACATTTTTAAATGAAAACGAAATGTATTCATTTACCGTATTGTTAATGTTTTTATAAAACAAATTATACGCCTCATTACCTACTTTTTCTAGGTAAACAAATTCTACCTGCCCAACAACATCTATTTTTGTTTTTTCAACAAATTCAATTTGAGCAAACGATATTGCTGAAAAAAACAATGCTGCTACTACTACTAATTTTTTCATAAATCTTAAAAATTTTATGTTACTATATTTTACTTAGTCATTAAAATAACGTTTTTTTTGAAAAAAAGTATGATTTTATCTAAAAAAACATTTTACTACTTTTTAAATAGCCCTTGCTCCTGCTTCAGCTACTCTATGGTCATTTTCTACGGAACTACCACTCACTCCAATAGCTCCAATTATTGTTCCGTTTTCATCTTTTACTGGCACACCTCCTGGAAAAGTAATTAATCCGTTATTCGAATGCTCAATATTATATAAGGGTTGTCCTGGTTGAGATAATTCACCAATAATTCCTGTATTCATATCGAAAAAACGAGCAGTTTTTGCTTTTTTAATCGAAATATCTAAAGAACCTAACCATGCACCATCCATACGAGCAAAAGCAACTAAGTTTGCACCTGCATCAACAACTGCAATATTCATTTTTGTGTCAATTTCTATTGATTTTGCTTTTGCTGCTACAATAATTTTTTCCGCTTGTTGTAATGTGATGTTCATACTGTTTTATTTTTAATTAATAATTGATTTTAATTATTTTTAAACCTCAACGAAAGAATTCGACTCTAAAAAACACTGTTCTTTCATCCAAGTATCAGAATATATTTTATTCATATAACGAGATCCGTGGTCGGGTAAAAGTAATACAACTACACTATCTTTATCAAAATATCCTTTTTCATTATATTGTTTGGTTGCCTGTAAAACAGCGCCAGAAGTATATCCGCAGAATAAGCCTTCTGTTTTCACTAATTTTCTTGCAGTAAGCGCAGCATCTTTGTCGGATACTTTTTCATAAATATCAATCACATCAAAATCTGTGGCTGTTGGAATTAAATTCTTTCCTAAACCTTCAATTTTATAAGGCGATATTTCATTTTCATCAAACTTACCTGTTTCATGATATTTTTTTAAAACAGAACCGATGGCATCGACTCCTAAAACTTTTATTTTCGGATTTTTCTCTTTCAAATACTTTCCTGTACCCGAAATTGTTCCGCCTGTTCCACTTGCAATAACTACGTGTGTTACTTTTCCTTTTGTTTGTTTCCAAATTTCAGGACCTGTCGTTTTATAATGTGCTTCTATATTCAGTTCATTAAAATACTGATTGATATAAATAGATCCTGGATTTTCTTTATGTAATCTTTTTGCTACTTCGTAATACGAACGAGCATCATCCGCAGGAACATTTGCAGGACAAACATGTACCTGAGCTCCCATTGATTTTAACATATCAATTTTATCTTGTGATGATTTATCGCTTACCGCTAAAATACATTTATATCCTTTAATAACACTAATCATCGCTAATGAAAAACCTGTGTTTCCTGAAGTTGTTTCAACAATGGTATCTCCTTTTTTTAAGATACCTTTTTTCTCGGCGCTTTCAATAATATGCAACGCAATTCTATCTTTTGCCGAATGCCCCGGATTAAAAGCCTCTACTTTGGCGTAATACGTTCCTAAAAAATTTTTTGTTATTTTGGCTAACCTTACCATAGGGGTTTGCCCTATTAAATCTAAAATTGAGTTGGTAATTCCTTTGTTTCTATTCATTGTTCTCTTAATAAGAAAGCGTCATTGTACAAAATAAAAATTGACTTCTTACAACTCTTACAATGACGCTTGTACTAAATTAGCTACAAAAGTATCATTATTTTTCTAACTTATCCTCTAACATTAAAAAGAAGCTATATTCTTCTGCTATTTCTTTTAAAGCATCAAACCTACCAGAAGCACCTCCATGACCTGCATCCATATTAGTATGTAAAAATAACATGTTGTCGTTTGTTTTTACATCTCTAAGCTTTGCAATCCATTTTGCTGGTTCCCAGTATTGTACTTGACTATCGTGCAGTCCTGTAGTAATTAACATATTTGGATATGCCTTCGGAGCTACTTGGTCATAAGGAGAATACGATTTCATATAGTCATAATATTCTTTATCGTTCGGATTTCCCCATTCGTCATATTCACCAGTTGTTAATGGAATGGTATCGTCTAACATGGTAGAAATTACATCTACAAAAGGAACAGCAGCTATAATTCCGTTATATAATTCAGGATTCATATTGATAATTGCTCCCATTAATAAACCACCCGCAGAACCACCCATGGCATATAAATGCTTTGGCGATGTATAATTATTATCTATTAAATACTTAGAACAATCTACAAAATCGTTAAACGTATTTTGCTTGGTTAGCATTTTACCATCTTCATACCAAGCGCGTCCTAAATACTCACTTCCTCGAATATGTGCCAAGGCATATACAAAGCCTCTGTCTAACAAACTTAAACGTGTTGTTGAAAATCCGTCAGAAATTGTATGCCCGTAAGAACCGTAAGCATATTGTAAAATAGGTGTATCTTTGGTAAGCTTGGTATCTTTATGATGTACAATTGACAAGGCTACTTTTTTACCATCACGAGCCGTTACCCAAATACGCTGACTTACATAATTATTTTTATCAAACTTCCCACCTAGAACCTCTTGTTCTTTTTTAATTTCTTTTGATTGATCTTTCATATTAAAATCAATCACAGAACTTGGCGTAGTCATTGAATTATATGAATAACGAATTACATCAGTATCAAAATCAGGGTTTCCGTATACTCCTGCCGAATATGTTTCTTCGTTAAAAGGCAAATAATAATCTTCGGTATTATCCCATCGTTTAATACGAATTTTATTTAAACCGTTGGTTCTTTCTTCTAAAACTAAATAGTCTTTAAAAATTGAAAAATCTTCAAATAACGTATCTTCTCTATGCGGAATTACATCCACCCAATTTTCTTTGGTTGTTTTATCCTCAGGCGTTTTCATCAACTTAAAATTCGTTGCACCATCTTTATTTGTTTTGATATAAAAATGATCTTGGTAATGTGCAATATCGTATTCTAAATCACGCTCACGAGGTTGAATCATTCTAAAAGTTCCGTTAGGATTATCGGCCTCTAAAACCTGATATTCATTAGAAACCGTACTATAAGAACCCATTACTAGGTATTTTTTCGATTTTGTTTTGGTGATAAAAGCACCGAAAGTTTCATCTTTTTCTTCAAAAATTAATACATCATCAGCCGTATCAGTTCCTAAAATATGTTTGTAAATTTGTGAACTACGTAAGGTTTCAGGGTCTTTTTTAGTGTAAAATAACGTCTTATTATCGTTTGCCCAAACAGCCCCACCTGTAGTATTTTCTATTTTATCAGGATAAATTTCACCTGTTTCTAAATTTTTTATTTTGATACTATATTGACGACGGCTTACCGTATCGGTGGCAAAGGTTGTTAATTTATTGTCAGGAGAAATACTTAAACCTCCTAATTGAAAATAATCATATCCTTTCGCTTCATTATTTACGTTGAACATTATTTGTTCATCAGACTCTAAAGTTTCCTTTTTACGACTGTAAATAGGATATTGCTGTCCTTTTTCGTAGCGTGTAATATAAAAATAACCATTACTTTTATAAGGTACAGATTGGTCATCTTCCTTTATACGCCCTTTCATTTCCTCAAATAAATCTGCTTGAAAATCCTTGGTGTGCTTTGTTTTTTGCTCATAAAAGGTATTTTCATCAGTTAAATAATCGTACACTTTTTGAGTTTGTGCGTCTTTAACTTCTGCATTTTTTTGCGCATCTGTTAAACGCATCCAAAAATAATCGTCGACACGTATATCTCCGTGCTTTTCTAAGGTTTTTGGTTGCTTATCGGCAATTGGAGCAGTACTATTTTCTTGATTATTTTTTATATTATTTTTATTCATGTCTTTGGTTTTGCAACCAACAAAAATAAGGCTAAAAGCAATGATATACGATATGTTTTTTTTCATTTTAGTTAAAATTAGTTAAATTATTGTCTTATTATTTTCCTTTTTTCTTTGGATAAATTAAATTATTAATTTGCTGGTGAAAGTACTATTTTTGCTATTACTATAAAACATAAAATAGAAAACAAATGTTTGGAGATATTTCAGGAATGATGAGTAAAATTAAAGATGCTCAAAAAAATGTAGAAGCTACAAAAAAGAGGTTAAACACCGTTTTAATCGACGAAGCAACCGATAGCGGAAGTTTAAAAATTACAGTAACAGCTAATAATGAAATTAAAGCAATTTCAATTCACGAATCTTTATTAGAAGATAAGGAAGAATTAGAAGATTATTTAATTTTAACTTTAAATAAGGCATTAAAAAGAGCAGGACAAATTAACGAACACGAATTAGCTGTTGCCGCTAAAGACGGTATGCCAAACATTCCAGGAATGGATATGTTTAAATAAAAATGTTTTTACAATTAGAAAACTATATGTTGCCTTGCCTAAACAAAAAATTCTTCGGAATTGATTGTTTAGGCTGTGGTATTCAGCGGGCTTTAAGCTTTATTATACAAGGCGAATTTACCGCTGCCTTTAAAATATACCCTGCTATTTACACCCTTTTATTACTAGCCTTAGTACTTGTTATCAACTTCTTTTTTGATGTTAAAAATACTCAAAAAACAATTCGTATTTTAGCTGTAATAAATGTGCTTATTATAGCAATCAGTTATGTTATGAAAATGAATCAACTACTTTAAAAAATAAAAATTATGGAAACTATAGATCAAGAAAAATTACCAAACGCAACCGTTGCTTTAGTCTTAGGGATTTTATCAATTTTAACCTGTTGTTTTTACGGAGTTATAGGGTTACCCTTAGGTATCACTGCCGTTATTTTAGGAAATAAAGCCGTAAAATTAGATACTGAAAACCCAGAACAATATACTGGTGTTAAAAATGCAAGCGCAGGTAAAATACTAGGAATTATTGGTATCATACTTAATGTTCTTTATATTCTTTGTATTCTATATGTATTTTCAATAATCGGATGGGATGCTATAGGAAATGAAGAATTAATGCTAGAAAGATTAAACGAATTACAAAATCAATAAATATTATTATTTTTGATAAAAAGCAACCTTTAATAGGTTGCTTTTTTTATGCTTAAATTTTTAAATAATCCTGTAAGTAGTTTATTTCGATTGATATTGAATACCATTATTTTTAGGATTATTCAAATCAATCCAAAAAATGGCGGTTGGTTCATTTGCTTCCATTTGTCCGTTATTATTTTTATCAGCTTTTGCAAATACGTACATAAAATCATTTGCTGAATCATACTCCGAATTCATTACCGAATAATTTTCAGGAATTAAAGCACGCTTACCAATACCATGAATATCAAAATAATAAAATCTCCTTAAATCTTTTACCGTTATAAATCCATCATTATTAGAATCTTGGTCATAAACAGACACCATATAATATTTTCTATTTATTGGTTTATAATTTAACGTATCTTTTGAAAAAGCAGGATAATAAAGTGTTTTTATTAAAACAGGTTTCTCAAAAAACTTATTTTGCTTTTTTGTATTGTTATTATAGTGCGATATATTAATAAAATTATACCCATAAACAGCTTTAAAACCAGGCATAAAATTATGATTCCAATTATTTCCGATACCTTTGTTAGCATAATTTGTATGATAATAATTAGATCCTGTAAATGATTTATTCGTTTTCTTATTGTAATTAACCTTATAAATAGGCGTTAATCTATGTTTCGGATTATTTGTTAATAAAATATTTCTAGGTCTTGATTCGAAGTTTAGAGAATCAATATTTAATCCAATAATTTTTTTACCTGTTTTATCTTCTGATATTTCTCTTACTTGAAAACCTTTCTTCTCAATCGAATTATTATTACAACTTACAATCGCAAGAACTAAAAATAATATAGATACAATTTTAATGCTATTCATTTTTGATAGATAAATTTAATACGGTTTTAAATTGCTTGTTTTCATTTCTAACACCATTAATAAGCTATTAAAAACAATAAAAAGCAATGGCGAAATAGAAAAATTATGTTCATCGATGCCCAATACTATTAATGTCATCATAGTAAAAGGCACTAAAGGAATCAATACAAATGTAAAAATTTTAATATAAAGCACTCCCTTTGCAAGTTTTACAACATTTAATCTAAAAAAAATTATAGGATGCTTTTTCATGATATAGATGTTTTTAAAAATGAACAGTAGTATCATTATATTAATTCCTTGTAAAATTAGGTATTCTGGTAAAAAAGGAATAATAACTAGCCATTTTTTATACACAAAAAAGGTTATTAGTAATACCGATAAAAATATTCGAATTGCCATCGATTTACTATTATTTACAATTACATATCGTAAGATTCCACTTCGCTTTTCCTGTGTAATTCTTTGAATTATATCTTCTGGAAATACAATAAAAGGATTTAAAACACTTAATATTATAAAAAGAATAGACGATACTACTTGAAATTGTATTCCATTTAGTAAATAATTAAAATAAGTGGTTTCATTTTGAGCACTACCGACTCCATAAAATAATATATTTAAAACAGCTACTCCAATTAAACAGGCATAAACAACAATATTAAAGCGACTATTTTTTTTACTATCTGCTGATGTTCAATATTCTCTTCGTTTTTTACTGAAAATTTAAAGGTATTAATTTCAGCATGAGAAATACTCACTTTTTTAAAAACGACGACCATTATAAAAATTATAAAAGAAGAAAAAACAACATACATAATATACAATCCCATAAGCTATTTTTTTTATTAGTGTAATATAAATAAAATTTACTTTTGTATGCTACAATCTTTAAGACCATTTAGAAACGTGAGGCATCACATCATCTTTATCTTGTTTTTTGATACTAAAAAAATAACGTAATTTTGCCCACTATTTTATCACAGAATTCACAAACGCTGTACTTCTTTCAAAAAAGCATGAAAAACGAAAAAACTTGGTTACAATATTACAAAAACAGTTTATCTGATAGCGAAAACTTAGCCATTGATATTGATAAAATCAAAAACTTATTTCAACAAGAAACAACTGATTTAAGTAATGCTATTATCAATTCAAAACAAGCCAATGAATTGTTGGATATTGAAGAACGTCGAATTAATCGAATAAAAGGTGTAAGTAAAAAAGACGACCCAAAATGGTATAAAGTAGAAGAAACAAAAATAGTTTTATCTCCTTTTCATTTAACATATCAAACCAATGATGATTTAAAACACAAACCACGAGATATTTATCCATTTTGGATAATTGCAATGGTTAATCGTTCGGGAGAATTAAAAGCTCCTAAAGAATTATTCCCTTTAATTGTACGTAATTATTTAACACCAATTGCTGACATTAAAAATGATTTTATTTTTTCTGAAATTGATATCGTTTTAGATGCTAAAGATATGGAAGCACCTCAAACTTATTATGAAGATGAAACAGTATCTTGGGCTGAATATTGGGCATATATAAATGATGTATTTTCACAAATTACCACAAATAGTTTACAAAACTATCAAGTTGAAAAATATACGACACAATATCAATTGACTTATTTTGCTCTTAGTTCAAAAATTTCTACAGCAAAAAGCATTCTTTTTTTGTATGAAAACTTATTAAAAAACACTGAAGAAATTCCTATTTTATCAAAAATAATAAATCCATTTATCAAGGATAAAAAAACACCTGTAACAGATGCTGATTTTTTAAATTACAATCAATTGCATTTGGGGCAAATGTCTAATAAATTTCCGTTATCTATAAGTCAACGCAAAACATTATTATCCTATTTAACTTCCGAAGAAAATGCCATTACTGCCGTAAATGGTCCTCCAGGAACGGGTAAAACAACACTTTTACAAAGTTTGGTCGCTACTGAATTTGTAAAATCGGCAATTGAAGGAAAAGATGCGCCCGTAATTTTAGCATGTTCTAACAATAATCAAGCGGTTACCAATATTATTGATAGTTTTATCAACTCTAAAAGTTCGTTAGAAGAATTATCTGCTCGTTGGATACCTAATTTTAACGGATACGCAACTTATTTACCTTCAAATTCTAAAAATGAAAAAGCTTTGAAAGATATTAATTTTTTAAAGGGAAATATGTTTGGTAATGAGGGAACTTTATGTGATTTAGAAAATGAAAAATACTTAAATGAAGCTGAATATTATTTTTTAACTAATTATTGTCATTATTTTAATGCCGAAACAAATTCATTAGAAGATGTTTGCGATTATCTGCAAGACGAAATAATTACCATTGAAAATACTTTAATTGAAGGCACCAATTTTTCAAGCGATTATATAAATAGCATCAATTATATTAATAATATTCTTTTAAATAAAGATGATTATATAAAAAAAGATATTTTTAAAATAGGAAAATTAAAAGAATGGCGTACTATAATAACTCGTTTAAAATCTACTATAAAACAAAATGATTTTCATCAAAAAATAACTCAATATTTTAAAATTGATACTGATATTTCTGAAAACAATTCAGAAGTTATTTTTAAAATATCAGAAAAAAATATTGAAAATTATGATAACGCTATTTCGTTTATAAAAGAATGTATTGCTAATTTAAACATGGCTTTACAATCAAATTTACAGTTAAAGAACTGGAAAACAGAAAATAAAATTAAAGGATTTCCATATATCTCAGAAGTTCAAATGTGGAATAATGAATATGAGAAAATAAATTCAAACAATCATACTCCACGATTTTTTTATGATGAAATAGATATCGAACTACGTCATAAATCTTTTTTATTTGCTGTTCATTATTGGGAAGCTCGTTGGTTAATTGCTACAAAATATGCACTGAACAATGACACTGAAAAAGGTACTGGCGAAAATTCAATTAAAAATAAATGGAAACGAAGAGCTATGCTAACGCCTTGTTTTGTTGCTACTTTTTACACTGCACCAAGTCATTTTTTATACAGTCAATTTTTGGGTGAAAATGAAAATGGAAAACCTGATTTCGACTATTTACCTTTATACAATTTTTTAGACCTTTTAATTGTTGATGAAGCTGGACAAGTAACTCCTGAAGTTAGTATTCCAATGTTTTCTTTAACTAAAAAAGCCTTTGTTATTGGTGATTTAAAACAAATTGAACCTATTTGGTCTATTCCTAATAAAATTGATATCGGAAATTTAACTACACTTAATATGCTTCAAAATGAAGAAGATGAAGCATATTTAAAAAACATCGGATTTTTAGCTTCTAACGGAAGTATTATGAAAATGGCACAAAATGCTTGTGAATTTGAAACTCCTTTATCCGAAGAAAAAGTACAAGGATTAGTTTTATTAGAACACCGAAGATGTAACGATGAAATTATTAATTTCTGTAATGAACTTGCCTACAACGGTATTTTAAAACCAATGAAAGGAAAAGCTAAAGAGAATCAAATTTTCCCGTCAATGATGGCGTATCATGTGGCAGGAATTAGCGAACGTAAATTTAATAGTCGCTGTAATATTAGCGAGGTAAAAGCAATTATTACTTGGTTACAACAAAATAAAGAAAAAATTCAAGAGGCTTATAATGTTGAAAACATTGAAAATATTTTAGGAATTATTACGCCTTTTGCTAGTCAAAAAGGAGAATTATCACAAGCTTTAACCCAAGCAGGTTTTAAAGTAAACAATATCAAATTAGGAACGGTTCACGCCTTACAAGGTGCTGAGCGTAATATTATTTTATTCAGTTCCGTGTATTCTAACGAAGATGAAGGAACTTTATTTTTTGAAAAAGATAACAAACCTAATATTTTAAATGTTGCGGTTTCTAGAGCAAAAGACAGTTTTATTTTATTTGGCGATACTCGAATTTTTGATGAAACAAAAAACACACCATCTGGAATTTTAAAAAAGCATTTAAATATTTATGAAATGGAGAAGTAATATATAATTGTCAGAAGTAAAACTGTCAGTTCGAGTAATTTTTTTCCTTCAAAAAAATTGTATCGAGAACTTATTTAATAGTAAATTCAAATTTATCAATATAAAATAATTCAAATTCTCGATACAATTTTAATTCCTTTTAGTCATTAAAATCACTCGAATTGACAAATAACTGCGGCAAATCAGAATATAAAATTTAAACAGGCACTACAAAAAGATTTATTTGAAGCAATTTCCCGCTTTCCGCACTCGCTTTTTTTTGAAGAAAAATCAAAAAAAGAGCTCAAACAGATGCTTCAATCGGGGCTAGGCATTTGTACTCTATTTTTTATTCTTTCAATATTGAATAATTATTTCATCCGAAGAAAAAAAACACAAAAAATTACGCACAAAAAAAAGGAACGATTAAAAACCGTTCCTTTTATATATTAAAAATTTCAGAAGCTTATTTTTTAAACTCAGAAATAGTTTTCTTAATAATAGCGATACAATCCATTAATTGCTCTTCAGTCATCACTAAAGGTGGTGCAAAACGGATAATATTTCCGTGTGTTGGTTTAGCTAATAATCCGTTATCACGTAAGCTCATACAAATATCCCAAGCAGTAGTACTTTCTTCAGTATCGTTAATTAAAACAGCATTTAATAAACCTTTACCTCTTACAGATAAAACTAAATCAGTTTCATTAGCAAACTCAGCTAATTCAGCTCTAAATATTTTACCTAAACGCTCAGCATTTTCAGCTAATTTTTCATCTTGTACAACTTCTAAAGCAGCAGTAGCAACTGCAGCAGCAATAGGGTTACCACCAAAAGTAGAACCATGGTTTCCAGGTTTAATAACATTCATAATGTTATTATCAGCTAATACAGCAGAAACAGGGTATGCTCCACCAGAAATAGCTTTTCCTAAAATTAAAATATCAGGTTTAACATTTTCATGATCTACTGCTAACATTTTACCAGTACGAGCAATTCCTGTTTGAACCTCATCAGCAATAAATAACACATTATGTTTAGCACATAATTCTCTAGCAGCAGCTAAATAACCTTCAGAAGGTACGTAAACTCCCGCTTCACCTTGAATAGGTTCAACTAAGAAACCTGCAATAGTTGCATCACTTTCTAAAGTTTCTTCTAAAGCTTTTAAGTTATTATATTCTATTTTAATAAATCCATTTGTAAATGGACCAAAGTTCTTACGAGCTATTGGGTCATTAGAAAAAGAAATAATAGTAGTAGTACGCCCATGAAAATTGTTTTCACAAACAACTATTTTTGCATCATTTTCGTTAATACCTTTAACTTCATAAGCCCATTTTCTACATAATTTTAAAGCAGTTTCAACCGCTTCAGCACCAGTATTCATTGGTAATAATTTATCAAAACCAAAAAGCTCAGTAGCAAATTTCTCATATTTACCTAACATATCGTTATGAAAAGCACGAGAAGTTAATGTTAATGTCTTTGCTTGGTTTACCATTGCATCAACAATTCTTGGGTGACAATGTCCTTGGTTTACTGCCGAATAAGCAGATAAAAAGTCATAATATTTTTTTCCTTCAACATCCCATACGTGTACACCTTCACCTTTACTTAATACCACTGGTAACGGGTGATAATTGTGTGCTCCGTGTTTGTCTTCTAATTCAATCGCTTGTTGCGAAGTTAATTGGTCTAAAGCCATTTCAAAATAATTTTTAATTAATAAAAAACTATTCCTGTTCACCTTTATCCTTTCGAAAAAAATCGAAAATTCAGCGTGGGAAAGAAATCATCCCTAAAAAGTGTTGCAATTTACTAAATATTAAACTTTTTTAAAGTTTAAATCTTACATTTTTCAAAAAAATAAAACATGTCTTTTTTATGTTTTAACGCTTGTTAAAAATTATCTCTAATTTATTAAAACTATTTAACGAATTATAAAAGTGACTAAACATAAAAACAAGGGTCATAGCAATAACTAAAAACCAAATAAATTATGAATCAGATTTTAAACACTTACAATCAAATTACAGGCAGTTTTGGGAAACCTATTAGTGCCTTACTAATTATTATACTAGGATGGCTTATTGCTAAGGTAGTTAAAACACTAATTGATAAAATAAGCGACCGTAGTGGCTTAAATAACACTCTAAGTAATAGTAAAGTACGTTTTGGTGACTTAATTTCAAAATTGGCATACTATTTAATAATGATATTTGTTTTTATGTTAGCTCTGGACAAGCTAGGAATGACAAGTGTTTTAGAACCAATTAAAGAATTATTAAACGGATTTACTCAATTTATTCCTAATATTGTAGGGGCAGGGCTTGTCGGCTATATTGGTTATATGCTAGCTACTATAGTTTCTGAATTAGTAAGTTTATCAGGAGGAACAATTCAAAAATTTGCACCAAAATTAAACCTCCCTGAAAATATTAATATTGTTACTATCCTTAAAAAAGTTGTATTTATTTTTATATTCATTCCACTTTTAATTGCTGCTTTAAATATTTTAAATATTGATTCTATTTCTCAACCAGCAACTAACATGCTAGAAATTTTCTTTGCCGCAATTCCTAAAATATTGGTCGCTACATTAATATTAATTATTTTTATTATAGGTGGTAAATTTTTAAGTAATTTACTTAAAGATTTATTAGATAGTTTAAACTTAAACGAAATATTAAAAAGCGCTAATTTAGACTCTTTTACTGGTAAAGCAAATGTTGAAAAATTAATTTCAAATATTGTATATGCTTTTATCGTATTATTTGGTATAATGACTGCTATTGATAAATTAGAATTCAGTAAGCTTTCTGAAATTATGAATACAGTATTAAACCTTGCAGGAAATATTTTATTTGGATTGGTTATTTTAGCAATAGGAAACTGGATTGCAACTATCGCTTCTAAAAACTTTATGAAAAGTGATGACAATAAATTTGTAGGAAGTATTGTTAAAGTTGCTATCTTAGCAGTTTTCTTAGCAATCGGATTAGGTAAAATGGGTATTGCTGATGACATCATCAATTTAGCTTTCGGAATAACACTTGGCGCAGTAGCATTAACAGTAGTACTTTCTTTTGGATTAGGTGGTCGTGAGGCTGGTGGTAAACAAATGGAAAAAATACTAAATAAATTTAACAACACTATGAAGTAATAATGATGTTGCTAAAAAAGAATAAGCTTTAAAAACAGTCGTTTACTGTTGTAAAAACACCTCTATAGAGGTGTTTTTTTTGCTCTAAAAAAAAATAAATTTTTAATTGTTTTTCAACTATTTTTAGAAGACCTTTAAACTATGAAAACAGCTTCGTTATACTAAAAAATACACACTGTTTTTTCATCAAAAAAACAAAACACATATACTTAAAACCCTTATCTATAAAATTATGAAAAACATAAAAAAAAACTTATTTTCTTTGCTTATTTTAGCTGCAATATCAACAACTATTAGCTGTAAAACTACCACTTCGGCAGTAAACACAAAGCTAGACAAGAAAACTGAAAAAATGCTAAAAGGAAATTGGACTATTAGCACTGTAAACTATACAGGTGCTAATTTATTTAAAGTAACCTCGTTTAATATTGCCGATTCTAACTGTTTTGTAGGAAGTAATTGGAGTTTTATTTCTAACAATAATAAAGGGCAAATGAGACTTAATAACCCGAGTACTTCTTGTCTTGATTTTAATTCGCCAACTACTTGGTACATTAACAAAGATGGAAATTTTGTATTAAAAATAATCAACAGACATAAAGCGAAAAACGTAAATAATGGCTTTGTTTTAAATATCAATAACTTAACACAAACAAGTTTTGATTTAGTTGATAAAATTAACGTTGCAGGCACAATTAAAAACATCACTTACTCTTTTCAAAGAAAATAATACAACACTCATTTAGCAATAAAAATCACATACTTTTAAAAAAATACATCATGAAAAAAACAATTATTTATAGCTTTTCGGTTTTAGTTCTAACAAGTAGTTTACTTACTTCTTGTGGCGCTGTTAAAAATGCTAATAACACCCAAAAAGGAGTCGTAATTGGTACCACTGCAGGCGCAATTTTAGGCGCCGTTCTTGGTAATAATTTAGGAAATGGTAAAAACTCAGAACTAGGCGCTGTTTTAGGGGGCGTTATTGGTGGTGTTGCCGGTGGAACTATCGGTCATAAAATGGACAAACAAGCCCGTGAAATTAAAGAAGTTTTACCGGGAGCTGAAGTAGAAAGAGTTGGTGAAGGAATTATGCTTACTTTAGGTGAAAATGCCGTTCGCTTTAACACCAATAAATCGAGCTTAACAACAGCTGCTAAAGACAATTTAGACAAATTAGTTCCTGTTTTTGAAAGCTATAACAATACCGATATTGTAATTTATGGCTATACCGATAGTACTGGTAGGGCTGAATACAACCTAACTCTTTCTGGTAAAAGAGCCGATGCGGTAAGAAATTACTTAGCAAGTAAAGGACTTGCAACAAGCCGATTCAAAACCAAAGGTTTAGGTATTAACGACCCAATTGCCTCTAACCAAACAAAAGAAGGAAGAAGTAAAAATAGACGTGTTGAATTTGCTATTGTAGCTAACCAACAAATGATTAAAGAAGCAAAACAAGAAGTAAAACAATAAAATATTGGTTATTTTATATAAAAGGCTACTCAAATGAGTAGCCTTTTTTGTGCTATCAATCCATAACTTTTCATAATTTTGCAAACTTATACATAACAGAAGATGCCACGTAGAGAACGAAATAAATTTGTAAGAAAGAATCAAGTTTTAGAATTAAGAATTGAAGATTATGCTTTTGGAGGAAAAGGAATCGCAAGAATAAAATCCGAAGAAGGTAGTTTTGTTGTTTTTGTACCTAATACCTTACCGGGTCAGTTGGTAAAAGCACAAATTAGCAAATCGAGTAAAAAATATGCCGAAGCAAAATTAATCGATGTTTTAGAAGCGTCAAAAGATGAAGTTGCCCTACCTTTTCAAGACATCCCTGGAGCACCTTATATTCAATTACCAATTGAATTACAACATCAATATAAAAAAGAAAGTACCTTATCGTTATTTAAAAGAATTGGTAAAGTTGAAAATGTTGACGATTTATTTGATGAATTTATCAGCTCTCCAAACGTATTTCACTATAGAAATAAAATGGAATACGGTTTTTCAGCAATTGGATACGACAGAGTTAACAAAACCGATGCCGATTTTTTTACCCTAGGATTTAAACGTCGTGGAACTTGGTGGATGGGCGATAACCTAAACAAAGATTCTGGTTTATTTGATGCTCAAGTTGAAGACAACCTAAAAGTAATTCGTGAATATTGCGAAAAAACAGGTTTAGCACCTTGGCACGGACCAAAAAGAGAAGGTTTCTTCCGATATTTCGTAGTGCGTAAATCATATAAAACCAACGAATTATTATTTAATTTAGTAACTACTTCTGCTGATTTACCAAAATTTGATATGCCCGCTTTTGTGAGCTTATTAAAAGATATTTTTGGCGATCGTTTAGCAGGATTACTACATACAATTAACGATGAAGTTGGCGATAGAACCATTGCAACATCAGGAAGTATTGAGCTTGTTACTGGTAAAGATAAAATTGTAGAAGAATTATTAGGTTTAAATTTTGAAATCAGCATGAAAAGCTTTTTTCAAACAAATCCTAAATCGGCAGAAAAATTATACACCAAAGTAGTTGATTATGCTCTAGAAAATAAAGAAGCTATTGACAACACCGTTGTAATGGATTTATTCTGTGGAACAGGAACTATCGGACAGATTTTAGCCTCAAGAAGTGAAAATGCCAAAATAGTTGGAGTTGATATTGTAGCATCAGCAATTGAAGATGCTAAAGAAAATGCGAAACGAAACAATATTGAAGGCTTACAATTTTATGCTGCCGATGTTGGTAAATTTTTATATGAACATCCGCAGTATCAAAATAAAATTAAAACCATTATTTTAGATCCTGCTCGTGCTGGTATTGCTCCGAAAACATTGCGTAAAATTATCCGCTTAAATGCCGACAGAATGGTTTATGTTTCTTGTAACCCTGCAACACAAGCTCGTGATACTGAAGAATTAATGAACGCTGGTTATAAACTAAAAAAGATTAGTTTAGTCGATCAGTTTCCACACACAGCACATATAGAAACTGTTGTTTTATTCGAAAAATAATCCCTTACCTTATTAATTATTAAATGAAAAAATATATCCTTCTTTTGTGTAGTTGTTTTATAGGAATTTCAGCTTGTGAAAAAGATGATTTCTGTATTCAAAACCCTGTAACACCTAACTTAGTGTTGCGTTTTTATGATAAAAAAAATACTTCTAAAAAAAAGAAGGTTACCCGTTTTTCTATTATAGCACAAGGTAAAGACAGTCTTTTTGTAAACCAAGAAGCTGATTCAATAAATATCCCATTAAACAGTTTGGCTACCCAAACTGTTTATACCTTAAAAATGAATGCTACCGATAATTTAGCTATCAATAACAAAATAGCAACATTAACTATAAATTATAAGCCCGAAGAAGTTTATGTTTCTCGTTCGTGTGGCTATAAAGTTATCTTTAATGATGTAAATTTAAAGCATACAGGTTGGATTGATAACATATCAACTTCTGAAATTACGACTATTGAAAATCAAACAAAAGCACATGTACAAGTATATTATTAGTAGCTATTTATTATTTGTTTCTGTAAATGGTTTTTCTCAGAAAACAGCATCATCTGAAATAAAAAAAGACACGCTAACCTATAAAACACGTACAGGTTTGCGTTTAGGTGTTGATATTAGCAAACCCGCATTAGCAATTGTTGACAAAAGTTACAGTGGTTTAGAATTTGTAGGTGATTATCGTGTTTCTAAAAATTGGTATGTAGCCGCCGAAGCAGGCTACGAAGAAGAAATTAGCTTTGAAGATTTCACCTGTTCAACCGCCAAAGGAAATTTTATTCGACTTGGCGCTAACTACAATGCCTATAAAAATTGGCTAGACATGAATAACGAAATTTATGTTGGTTTTAGGTATGCTGCCGCGCTTTTTGATCAAACTTTAAATAGCTATAAAACAAATGTTGGCACGCCTTATTTTCCTTCAAACACTATAAAAAAACCGATTACCGAAACAGGGCTTACCGCACATTGGACTGAAATTCAACTAGGTATTAAAGTCGAAACCTTTAAAAACCTATTTTTAAGTGCAGGGGTTTCTTATAAGGTAATGCTTCATTTAAACGATCAAAAAAACTTTAAAACATTATATGCCCCAGGCTTCAATCGTGTTTTTGAAAGCCATACTGGTTTTGGTTTTAATTACAGTATTTCCTACTTTATTCCTTTTGTTAATAACTAATTTAAGCTACTAAGCCTTATTTTTACTACCTTTACACCTTGTAATCATTAAACTTATTAACAATGAATAAAATTCCAAGCGTAAATTTAGCAGATTTTTTATCTGAAGATAAAAATAGAAAACAAAAATTTATCAATGAAATTGGTGACGCTTATCAAAACATCGGTTTTGTAGCTTTAAAAGGTCATTTTTTAGATGATGAGTTAGTTGATAATTTATATACTGAAATTAAAAACTTTTTCGATTTACCTACCCATATAAAAAAGAAATATGAAATTCCTGGTATTGGCGGACAAAGAGGCTATATTTCTTTTGGAAAAGAAAGTGCTAAAGGAAAAAAAGAAGGCGATTTAAAAGAATTCTGGCATTTTGGGCAGTATGTAGATGCGGCTTCTAAATACGCTAAAGAATATCCTGAAAATGTAACTGTTGAAGAACTTGCTAAATTTAATGAAATAGGTAAAAAAACCTATCAAATGCTAGAGAAAACAGCCAAATATGTACTGCGTTCATTAGCGTTACATTTAGATTTAGAGGAAACTTACTTTGATAATTTCATTAAAGATGGAAACAGTATTTTGCGTCCTATCCACTACCCGCCTATTCAAAGCGAACCTAAAGGTGCTGAAAGAGCAGCTGCTCATGGCGATATTAATTTAATTACCTTATTAATGGGTGCGCAAGGAAAAGGATTGCAAGTTCAAAACAATAATGGTGAGTGGCTTGATGCTGTTGCACAACCTGATGAATTGATGATTAATGTGGGTGATATGTTGTCGCGCCATAGTAATAATAAATTAAAATCAACCATACACAGAGTAACCAATCCGCCGAAAGAATTATGGGGAACATCGCGTTATTCAATTCCATTTTTTATGCACCCTGTTTCTGATATGAAATTAGATGTTTTAGAAAATTGTATTGACGAGCAAAACCCAAAACAATTTGAAGATATTACTGCTGGTGAATTTTTAGACGAACGCCTACGTGAATTAGGCTTAAAAAAATAAGCTTAAAAAAAAACAATATAAAACAAGCATGGATTTTAAAGATCAATTAAAAAACTTATTTCCCGATCATCAAGAAAGCGAAGTAAAGGTTGAAAAAAAGTCAGAAATTTGGCTACAAGACGACCCGATACTTTGTAAATATGAAAAACGCAAAGGAAAACCTACTACTATTTTAGATGGCTATACCGGCGCTACCGAAGATTTTAAAAAATTAGCTAAAGAAATTAAAACCAAACTTAGTGTTGGTGGTAGTTTTAAGGATGATAAAATAATTATCCAAGGTGATTATCGCGATAAAATCATGCAAATTTTAAAAGATAAAGGCTTTAACGTTAAACGTGTTGGAGGTTAATCTAAATCATAAAAAAAAGTGTTAGAATTTACAAATTCTAACACTTTTTTTATTTAAGAGCCTAGCCTCCAAAAAAATTTGTAACATCAAAATAATATGGCAAGGGTTTAAAACCCTTGTTTTAAAAATAAAAATGCGTCAAACTGAATTTAGTTCAGGTTCACATCCTAATTTGCCGTCGTTTTTTGCCACTATATTTTTTCAGATGAAATTGAAACAGATTCTAAGTATCTTTTAAGTTTAAAACTTTCTTTATAGCAAAAACCCCTAGCCCCGATTGAAGCATTTGTTTGAGCTCCTTTTTTGATTTTTTTCAAAAAAGAGCGAGTGCGGAAAGCGGGAAATTGCTTCAAATAAATATCAAAGAAAACAAATACTTTTTATAAATTTTCTTTATCTGAAGTAAGAGTTTCTAAAAATGCTTTTATACTCTTAATATCAGACTCTTCTAAATCTTTGTCTAACTGAACTTTTCCCATTATTCTGATGGCATCTTCTAACTCGGCAACACTTCCGTCATGAAAATAAGGCGCTGTTTTTGCTACATTTCGTAACGATGGCACTTTAAAAGCATACAAATCAACCGCTTTTTGAGTTATTGAAAACACGCCTTTATCAATCACTTTACTTTTAGTATGCTCCCAATAAGGTCTTATATCGCTACCAAAATTTCTAATTTTTCCGCCACCAACTCCCGGGCCGTCATGGCAATTAATACAACCTCGAGACATAAAAATAAACAAGCCTTTTTTCTCTTGCTGATTTAACGCCTGCTGATTTCCTTTTAAATATTCGTCAAATTTCGAAGGTAATAATAGTGTTCGCTCAAAAGCACCAATGGCTTTTGTTAAATTATCAAAACTGATTGGATTTGCTTGATTTGGATAAGCTTTTTTAAATAAATCTTGGTATTTTTCAATTTCACTAATTTTATCAACAACAGCTTGTTCACTTTCCATTGCCATTTCTACCGGGTTTAAAATAGGCATTCCTGCCTGTTCTTCTACCGTTTTTGCTCGTCCGTCCCAAAATTGTGCAATATGCAAGCTCGAATTAAATACCGTTGGCGAATTTCGAGTTCCTGTTTTACCATCAACTCCTTTTGATACTGCTTGGGTATCGGCACCAAAATTATCTAAATCATGACACGATGCACAGCTAATTGTATTATCTTTTGACAACCTTTTTTCTTCAAATAATAATTTCCCTAAAAATACTTTATCGTTGGTAAGCTCATTAAAAGAAACATAATCGTTTGCTGGCAATGGCGAAAAAATTTTAGCTGCTTCCGATAATAAATTTTTATAATCGTCTTTTTCAGATATTTCAACCACTTCTTTATTTTTACTACACGAATAAAAAATAGCAAAGCCAACTATCAATATTATTCTTAAGTTAAAAAAATGTTTGTTTTTCATTATTTTTATTTGATTTTAGTTTAAATTAAATACATTTGCAAATATATAATTAATCTAAATAAAGATAGAATGAAATTTAAATATCTTTTAGTGCCAATTTTAGCTAGTATGCTAAATATTTCATGTAATAGTGATGATCAAAAACCAACTGAAAAAGAAGAGAATTCATTTTTAGACCCTCGAATTGCAGAATTTACAACTATTGAAAAAAAAGGGAATACGGTATATGTTAAAAATATGTTTACCTCTGCTGAAAATGAAAACAAAGACCTTGTATATACCAAGTTTGATCTTGAAAAGGCAAAATATGTAACTGATGACTCTTGGGATATTGCATTTTCAAGTAGAATTATCATTATAAATGGTGGCGAATGGACCCAAGGGTATACCTCGGGAGGTGTACATGAACCAATGCGAACAAAAAATGCCTCCGCAGCTATTATTAAAGATGATTATGAAAATATATCTGTAGTTCCTAACGATGCTATTTTTAAGCAAGATGGGATTGGGAAAACGGCTATTGATGATTTCGGAAAAGGAATGTTTGACCCTTACGAAATGCACGCCGATCACACACTTCGAGTAAAAAAGAACCGTACTTTATTGGTAAAAACTAAAAATGGACACTACGCCAAAATAGCTATTGAAGATATTTATAAAAACGGCGACACCTCTGGTACAATGAATGAGGTTCTTGGGCATAAATACCCGTATTACACCTTCAAATATTTTTTAAACCCTGTTGTAGGAAACAAAAAACTTAATTAAAATAATCATAAATAACTAGTCATGAAAAAAACAGGGATTCTGTTAACAAAAGCAATTTTAGTACTTCTTTTTACCACCTTTACAGCATGTTCAGACAGTGGAGATGATTTACCAGTAGTAAAAACAAATACCAAAACTATTGAATTTACAACAAGTGCAATTGGTAACCAAATAGAAACAGCTAAACAAACAGGTGAATTTCAGAAATTTAGCTTTAAAGAAGGAGTTTTAGAACCAACTAGTGACGATTGGGATTTTGCCGTAAGAGGACGCGTTTTTCTAGTAAATGGACTTTCAAAATACGAAGGTGGCGAAAAAATAGGATTAGAAAATGAACCTAAAAGAACTAAAGACGTAGCCGTTTCAGTACAAGAAGATGAGTATCAAACTCGTACTTCTGCTCTTGGATTACCTGACCATATTTACAAACAAGACGCTTTAAATAGAGGTTACGAAAATTATATAGCAGCTATAAATTGGTTACCTCGAAACTTTTCTGGTGATTCTCGTAAAACATGGTACTACCGTTCTTCACAAAATCGTGACCTTTTATTATTAAAACCAATCGTTTTTATTTTTAAAACTCATGACGGACATTTTGCTAAAATGGCAATAAAATCAATCAAAAGAACAAATACTGATTTTGATAAAAAAGAAGATATTGATTACGTAATTCAATATTATTACAATCCTGAAAAAGGAAACCCTAATTTAGATGAAAAAATACAATAATTTTTAATTTTAGTTTCTCATAATTTTTCTAAATGTTTAAAGTAGAACTGTGTAATAGCAGTTCTACTTTTTTTTGGAGCTATTTCCCGCTTTCCGCACTCGCTTTTTTTATTTTTTCGAAAAGAAAAATAAAAAAGAGCTCAAACAAATGCTTCAATCGGGGCTAAAAAACCTCACTTATTGAAAAAAGACAAAAAACAGTACTTTTTTTTAAAAAACTAACAATCTAAATAAATACTTTAGTAAAATACCTGCTATTTTTTATATATTACACCCCCTTAAAAAAAGCGATTTATATATAGAATAAATACGCAATTAAAAATTACATTAAATGAACATTCAAAATTCTGAACTTATTTTAAATCCTGACGGTAGCATTTATCATCTAAATTTAAAACCAGAACATATAGCTACTGACATTATTTTTGTAGGAGATCAATACCGTGTAAACAAAGTTACAGAACACTTTGATTCTATTGAGTTTACCACACAAAAAAGAGAATTTAAAACCACCACAGGAACTTACAAAGGCAAGCGACTTACCGTAATTTCAACAGGTATTGGTCCTGATAATATTGACATCGTTTTAAACGAATTAGACGCCTTAGTTAATATTGATTTGAAAACACGAAAAATAAAAGAGCAGCATACGGCGTTAAATATTACCCGTATCGGAACTTCAGGTTCTTTACAGAAAAGTGTTCCTGTTGATAGTTTTTTACTAAGCACTCACGCTCTAGATTTAAACGGAATGCTACATTCATATCAAGTAACTGAAATTTCTCACCCAGAAATGGAAGATGCTTTTATAAAACACACCGATTGGAGCGCTAAAAAACCATCGCCTTTAATTATTGCTAACAGTGCATTTCTAGAAGATAAATTAACCTCAGCAAAAATTTATAAAGGAATTACTGCTACCGCAGGAGGTTTTTACGGACCTCAAGGACGTGTATTGCGTTTAGCTTTACAAGACGCTAGCTTAAATAATAAAATAGATAGTTTTGAGTACCAACAAAATAAAATCACTAATTTAGAGATGGAAACTTCTGCTATTTATGGTCTATCAAAATTATTAGGACACAATGCGGCATCAATGAATGCGATAATTGCCAACAGAGCAAATGGTACTTTTAGTGAAAACCCTAATAAAGTAGTTGCCAATTTAATTATATATACATTAAATAAATTAGTTTCGTAAATGACAACCTTAAAAGTTGGTGGTGTACCAGAACACTTTAATTATCCGTGGTATGTTGCTTTAAAAAACAAAGAATTTACCAAGCAAAATATCAATTTGCGTTGGCAAGATTTCCCTGGTGGAACAGGTGCTATGTGTAAAGCATTACGATCTGGAGACGTAGATATCGCTATTGTTTTAACCGAAGGAATTATTAAAGATATTAATAATGGAAATCCGTCTAAAATAACGCAAACCTTCGTGAAAAGCCCTTTAATATGGGGAATTCATGTTGCTGCAAATTCACGCTTTAAAAAAATTGAAGACCTCGAAAATGCCACGGTTGCTATTAGTCGTTTTGGTTCAGGGTCACATTTAATGGCCATTGTAAATGCGCATAATAACGGCTGGGATATTGACCAATTAAAATTTAAAGTTGTTGGTAGTTTACAAGGCGGAATTGACGCCTTAACAAACGGCGATGCTGATTATTTTATGTGGGAGCATTTTACCACAAAACCGTTGGTTGACAATGCTACTTTTAGACGCTTAGGAGATTGCCCAACTCCTTGGCCTTGCTTTGTTATTGCCGTTAGAAACGAAGTGTTAGAAAATAATTTTGAAGAAGTAAAAAAAATATTAGCTATTATTAATCAATATACAGGTGATTTTAAAGACACCCCTGATATCGATAAAATACTAGCCCATAGATATGAGCAACAACTAGACGACATTCAAAAGTGGCTTTCAATAACCCAATGGAATGATGGCGAAGCAGTAACTGAAAAATTAATAAGCAGCATACAAAATAAAATGCAAGATTTTAACGTTATTGATACTAAGAGAGATTCAGGTGAGTTAATCAGAAATATGTATCTTTGATTTTTTTAAAGATTTTTAAACCAAACAAAATGAAAAAATTAGTAGTTATTGCCATTTGTACGCTTAGTCTTATCGGTTTTACTTCATGCGGAAGCACAAGCCCTTGTGGTTTGGCCAAAACTGAGCAAACAAAACAAAATCAACAGCAATTAGAAATAATTGTTGCCGATAACGCAACTGAACTTACCGCATAAATATTTGATGTATCAAGTATCATAAAAATCCGCTTTTTTAAGGCGGATTTTTTAGTTTTTCTTTTGTAACATTGGTACAAATTTAAAATCCCCTAATTCATGTTTTTCAAATTCTTTTGCTGATTTTCTAATAAACAAAGTCATTACTTGCTCTTTATCGCCTACAGGAATTAACAATCTTCCTCCTACTTTTAATTGACTCAACAAGGGTTTTGGCACAAAAGGCGCTCCTGCGGTTACAATAATTTTATCGAAAGGTGCTTCTTCAGATAAACCAATATAACCATCTCCAAAAATAAAACGCTTTGGACGGTAGCCTATTTTAGGTAAAAAAAGTGATGTTTTTTTAAACAATTCATGCTGACGCTCAACAGAATATACTTTTGCTTTTAATTCTAACAACATAGCTGTTTGATACCCTGAGCCTGTTCCTATTTCAAGTATTTTATCGCCAGTTTCAACAGCTAAAACCTGCGACTGAAACGCTACCGTATATGGATGTGAAATTGTTTGTTCGGCAGCAATAGGAAATGCTTTGTCTTGATAGGCATGCGCCTCAAAACTGCTATCAATAAATAAGTGTCTGGGAATTTTACGCACCGCATTTAGCACCTTTTGATCGGTAATTCCTTTTGATGCTAAAACAACTGCTAGCTTATTTCTTAAGCCTTGATGCTTAGTGGTGTCTTTCATTACTTGTAATAATATTTAATTTTGATACTATAACAAAAATATCACCATCGATAACACGCTAATTATCAACAAAATTTAAGCATGAAAAATGTATGATACTATACGATAGTACTTGATATGAATTGTCTGTAATAATTTAATTTCAACATTTCAAAAGTAGTAATAAATATGTATAAAATTGTATCTTTGTTTGTATTGCTTTTTTGGGCACATCCGAAGCAATTTTTAAATTAAAAACACGGTTATTTAAAGAGGTTTTTTTATTGAAATTTCAAAAATAATCACATAAAAATAATTACACAAAATTAAACACATTATGTTAAAAGCTGGAGTTTTAGGTGCAGGTCATTTAGGTAAAATTCACTTGCGTTTGTTGCAAGAATCTGAAAAATATGAATTAGTAGGATTTTACGATCCTTTTACTGAAAATGCTAAAAAAGTAGCTCAAGAATTTGGCTACAAACTTTTTAATTCTATTGAAGAATTAATAGATGCCGTAGATGTTATCGATATCGTTACCCCAACATTATCTCATTTTGACTGCGCTCAAAAGGCTATAGAAAAAGGAAAGCATATTTTTATTGAAAAACCAATTACAAGCACCGTACAAGAAGCCGAAGCCATTCGAACATTAGCAAGTCAATATCATATTAAAGGACAGGTTGGGCATGTAGAGCGTTTTAACCCTGCTTTTACTGCAGTAAAAAACATGATAAACACACCAATGTTTATTGAAACTCATCGATTAGCCGAATTTAATCCTCGAGGAACTGACGTGCCTGTAGTATTAGATTTAATGATTCATGATATTGATATTATTTTATCTGTAGTACAATCAAAAGTGAAAAGTGTACATGCTAGTGGTATTGCCGTAATTTCTGATACCCCTGATATTGCCAATGCACGTATTGAATTTGAAAATGGTTGTGTTGCTAATTTAACTGCAAGCAGAATTTCAATGAAAAACATGCGTAAAAGTAGGTTTTTTCAAAAAGATGCCTATATTTCTGTTGACTTTTTAGAGAAAAAATCCGAAGTGGTAAAAATGAAAGAAGTTCCTGAAAACCCTGATGAATTTGCTATGATTTTACAAAATGCCGAAGGTGTTAAAAAGCAAATTTATTTTGACAATCCTAACGTTATTAAAAACAATGCCATTTTAGATGAATTAGAATCATTTGCAAATGCTATTAATAATGAAACAACTCCTATTGTTTCTTTACGCCAAGGAACCGAAGCATTACGCGTAGCTCACATGATTATTAACTGCTTTAAAAAATAAAACACAAACCTTCTTTTTGGCGTTATTTTAAATAATTTTAATTATATCAATGAAAAAAAAATTAACCTTCACACCAAGTTTATCAATACAATCTTTTATTTTATTCTTTTTTATAGCTTTAAGCTCCTTAACTTCTTGTTCGGAAGAAGAGCAAGAAGACCGCTCAATATTTATCAATAGTATTGATGCTGAAAATATTCAATTTAACAGCACAACGCTTAAATGGTATTCAAGTATTTCAGGAGAAAAAACGACAGCAGTTTTTGATATTTATTTAAATGATAAATTAATTAAAAAAGGGTATGAAAAGAACTCTTTTGAATTATCTAACTTAACGCCAAACACTCAATATTCGGGTAAAATTATCGGAAGAACTAATTTCGATACCAACGTTGAAAAAATATTTTCTTTTACAACCGCCGATTATCCTGATCCTTTATCTTTTAATGTTTTAGCCACCAAAATAACTTCTGAAAGTGCGGTTATTACCTGGAAAACACCTAAAACATTAGATCAAGCAACTTTAACCTATAGCATTTATGTTAATGGTGAAGTTAAAAAAGAGAATATTGCCGAAAATACCGCTGGAAACTTCTATAAAATAACCGATTTAGCTCCTTATAAAGAATATATTATACGAGTTATTGCTACAACTGATAAAAATAAACAAACATTTAAAGAAATTAGCTTTAATGCTTTGGCAACCAGTTTTCAAGAACTTACATTAACTTCTAAAAATATTACACAAACAGCAGCGAATATTGATTGGAATGTTTCAACGGTCAATTATTTAGATGCTAATATTATTACTTATGATATTTATTTAAACGGAACCTTAGTTATTGAAAACACTACTGAAACAACACATCTTTTACAAAACTTAACACCGAATAAATATTATACCGCTAAAGTAATTGCCAAGCTAAAAAATGGCGATTCAATACCTAAAAAGATTGAATTTAAAACCTTAGGAACACCTCCTTCTGATTTTACAGTGTCATTAAAAGGAGAAGCTCAACCGAATTGGACGGAAATTCAATGGACAATACCAACCGTTGCTGATGATGTTTCGTTTAAATATAACCTTTATTTAAATGATGAAATTATTGAACATGATATTTTATCATTCATTGATAACCGTACACTTCCTGACTTAAAAGAAGCTAGTCAATATACGCTTAAATTAGTTGCAATTGCCGATAACGGAACAGAAACTTTTTCGAATACTATTACATTTAAAACCATAACTTACCCTAAAATAAATGGTGATTTAATACTTAATTTTAGTAATAATTTAGGAACTTCGGCCATTGCTTATTGGACACCTGTTAGCTATACTCATAATAATGAAAACAAAAAAGTTTATTATAATATATCAATAAAAGAATTAAATAATTATGATGACTCTACTACTGAATTAAGCCGTTACTTAAACAATTTAAAGCCCAACACAAGCTATACAGTTCGTATAAAAGCAACTGTTAGTGATAGCGGTTTTAATAATTACATCGCTTCAAAAACAATAGAAAAAATAATTACAACAGCCCAAGATTATCCATTACACCCAACTATAAAAATTACAGAGGCTATTTTATATGCTAAAAACAGCACCTATTTCCCTGGTCAAATTAGGGTTAAATTTTCAGAAAAAATCAGTGATATTGATGTGAAAACTTTTTTTGCTTCTACCATGTTTATGAATAATTTTCAAACCTACTCTTCTTCTATTTTAAGTAATAAATTATCTAACAGTAAATATGATTATATCGTAAATAATTTTGGAGGTAATGTTATTGTAAACCAAGGTTATGTTGTATTTAATGATGCTGGAAAAACATACCGAATTCCATATAGTTTTCATATAGATAGTAATTAAATTCATTATATATAACACATTAAAAAAATCATTAAGAATATGAAAAACATCGCTGTAATAGGAGCTGGAACTATGGGAAATGGTATTGCACATACCTTTGCTCAATTCGGATATACTGTTCAACTTATTGATATTTCTCAAACTGCTTTAAATAAAGGTATTGCTACGATTACCAAAAATTTAGACCGAATGCTTGGTAAAGAGAAAATATCCGAAGAAGATAAAAAAAATACCTTACAAAATATTTCAACACATACTTCTATCAAAAAAGGCGTTCAAAATGCCGATTTAGTGGTAGAAGCTGCTACCGAAAACCTAGCGTTGAAATTAAAAATATTTAAAGAATTAGACGAAGTTTGCCCTGAAAAAACCATTTTAGCAAGCAATACTTCTTCTATTTCTATTACACAAATTGCAGCGGTTACCAACAGACCCGAAAAAGTAATTGGTATGCACTTTATGAACCCTGTGCCGATTATGAAATTGGTAGAAATTATCAGCGGTTACAATACTGCTGATGATGTATTGAATTTCACTGTTGATTTATCTAAAAAAATAGGAAAAACACCTGTTAAAGTAAACGATTACCCAGGTTTTGTAGCAAATCGTATTTTAATGCCAATGCTTAACGAAGCTATTGAAACCTTGTACAATGGTGTTGCTGGTGTTGCTGAAATTGATACGGTAATGAAGCTCGGAATGGCACACCCCATGGGGCCGCTACAACTAGCTGATTTTATTGGTTTAGATGTTTGTTTATCTATATTAAACGTATTGTATGACGGCTTTAAAAAGCCTAAATATGCGCCCTGCCCTTTATTAGTGAATATGGTTAATGCAGGAAAATTAGGTGTAAAATCGGGTGAAGGTTTTTATGATTATTCAGAAAATAGAAAGGCAGAAAAAGTTGCTAAAATGTTTTTATAATTTTTTTATTTTTATTGATTCATATAAAAAACCAGCAACTTTTTCAATAGAAAAAGTTGCTGGTTTTTTTTAGCTTAACACCTCTTTCACAGATTATTTCTTAGAACATTTTTTATAAATATCTTCATACATTGGTAATATCTTTTCTAACGAAAATACTTTAATATGTTGTTTTGCGTTTTCTTTAAATTCTGCTAAAATAGCTTCATTTTTTAAAATTTTAATCGCATTTGTTGCCATGTCATTTACATCGCCTAAATTACTTAAATACCCTGTTTTACCATGGATATTCACCTCAGGTAAACCACCGCAATTTGTTGAAATAACCGCCGTGCTAGCTGCCATTGCTTCTAAGGCTGCCAAACCAAAGCTTTCAGTTTGCGAAGGCAATAAAAAAACATCAGAATAACATAATATTTTAGCTACTTCATTACTATTTCCTAAAAACAAGACTTTGTCTTCAATATTTAATTTTTTCGCTAAATTTTCTGCTTTTAAACGCTCAGGACCATCACCCACCATCAATAATTTTGAAGGAACTTCTTTTTGAATTTTATTGAAAATTTCAATAACATCTTGGGTTCGTTTTACAGGACGGAAATTACTAACATGAGTTACTATTTTTTCTTCAGATGTTGCTAAAGCGATACGCTTACAATCTCCTTGATGTGCTGTATTATATTTTTCACCATCTATAAAGTTATAAACTACTTTAATATCTTTTTCAATATTAAATAAACGCAGCGTATCTTCTTTTAAACTGTTCGAAACCGTAGTTACCTCATCCGATTGATTTATACTAAACTCAACCGCTGTTTTATAGGTTGGATGGCTTCCAACTAGCGTAATATCGGTACCGTGAAGCGTGGTTACTACTTTTATATTAATATTCTTTTCTTCCAGCATTTTCTTCGCCATATACGCCGCATAAGCATGCGGAATAGCATAATGTACATGTAAAACTTCTAGTTGATGTTTTTCAACAACCTCCACCATTTTACTTGACAATGCCAACTCATAAGGTTGGTATTGAAATAAAGGATACTCTTCTAAAACAACTTCATGAAAATGCAATCGATGTGAAAAAAAATCTAATCGAACAGGCTGATTATAGGTTATAAAATGAACCTCATGTCCTTTATCGGCAAGTGCCATTCCTAATTCTGTCGCTACGACGCCACTTCCTCCAAAAGTTGGATAACAAACAATTCCTATTCTCATAATTAAATTTGATGATTATAACAGTAAATTTACGGTATTTCTTATATTTTTCTGTGAATAAAAGCATAAAAAAATCCCGCTTTAAAGCGAGATTTTAATTTTTTATCTAAAAGAATAATTTAGTAATCTCCTAATGTTTCAGGATTTTGAGCTAATGATTCTGCTAACTGCTCATCATTTGGTGCTTTACCATGCCAAGCGTGTGTATTCATCATAAAATCGATTCCGTTCCCCATTTCGGTATATAATAATACACAAACTGGTTTTCCTTTACCAGTGCGAGATTTTGCTTCAGCCATTCCTTTTAAAATAGCTTCTACATCATTTCCTTTTTTAATTTTTAATACATCCCAACCAAAAGCTTCAAATTTAGCTTGTAAGCTCCCCATTGCTAATACTTGGTCTGTTGTTCCGTCAATTTGCTTTTCGTTTACATCGATTGTAGCAATTAAATTATCAACTTTTTTAGCTGATGCATACATTGCTGCTTCCCAGTTCTGACCTTCTTGTAACTCACCATCACCATGTAATGTATATACAATTTTATCATCTTGGTTTAACTTTTTAGCCTCTGCTGCTCCAATAGCAACGCTCATTCCTTGCCCTAAAGAACCCGAAGCAATACGGATACCTGGTAAATGGTCGTGAGTTGTTGGATGCCCTTGTAAACGGGTGTTTAATTTTCTAAAAGTAGCTAATTCTGCTACTGGAAAAAATCCACTATGTGCTAAAACACTATAAAAAACTGGCGATATATGTCCGTTTGATAAAAAGAATAAATCTTCGTTATTCCCATCCATTTTAAAATCAGTAGAGTATTCCATGATTTCTTGATACAAACAGGTAATAAATTCTGCACATCCTAAAGAACCTCCTGGGTGTCCTGAATTTACTGCGTGTACCATTCGAACGATATCTCTACGAACTTGTTGTGTAAAATCTTGTAGTTGTTGTGTTGTTGGCATTGTTGTGTTGTTTTGATGTGTCTTGTTATATCTAGGCAAAAGTAACGGTTTATAAAACAATTGCCTATTACTTTTTTTAAGTTTTTTGCTTTTTCTTTTTTGCCGCAGGAAATAGCACATTATTTAAAATTAAACGATATCCTGGCGATGTTGGATGTAGCTCTAATTCGGTTTTCGGGTCGCCAATTCTATGCTGATAATCTTCTGGGTCATGCCCTCCGTAAAAGGAAAACATCCCTTTTCCTTTTGTTCCATGGATATATTTTGCTTCTCCATTTGTTGGGTTTCCTCCTAAAACTAGCACGGTAGATTTAATAGTATTACCATCAAACGAAGTAGTTTGCCCCATAAAACCTTTGACTAATTGCGTATGATTCTGGGTAAGCATGGTAGGAACTTGATCCCATTTTGCCGAAAACTCTTTCAAGGTAAAATAATCTACTTCTTTTTTTATTTTACGCTTACGAGTCATATCAATAGAAGAAAATTCGTAGGTTGTAGGATTGCGAATTAATTCAAAATCTTTAAAGGCAAAGGTCTTATTAAAATTTATTTTTGATTGATAATTTACTTCCGAAGCATCTGAGTCAAACATTCCTTCACAAATATCTACGCCATCGGCGGATAAAGCAATATCAAAACTATCGGTTGCTGAGCACATGGCAAACATAAAACCACCACCAATTACGTAATCACGTATTTTTTTAGCAACAGCACTTTTTTCTTCGGATACTTTTGCATACCCTAATTTTGTTGCCAATGCTTCTGCATCTTTTTTCTGCTGAATATACCAAGGCGCAGTTCTAAAAGCTCCATAAAAACGACCGTATTGCCCTGTAAAATCTTCGTGATGCAAGTGCAACCACTCGTATAATAACAATTTATCATTTAAAATTTCTTGATCATAAATGATATCAAAAGGAATTTCGGCATAGGTTAACACCATGGTTACCGCATCATCCCAAGGCATTTTTCCTTTTGGAGAATACACCGCTATTTTAGGAGCTTTTTCAAGTGTAACTGCCTCTTGATTTTTAGAAGGAGATGAAATTTTTTCTAAAATTATTTGAGCTTTAGCATCTGAAATTACCTGATACGAAACCCCTCTAATTTTACATTCTTTTTCTAGCGAATTATTATTTTCTAGTAAAAAAGCACCACCATCATAGTTTAACAACCACTTTGATTTTAAGCCATTTTCTAAAGCATAATAAACAATTCCGTAGGATTTTAAATGATTTTTTTGATTTTCATGACTCATCGGAACATAAATGAACGATGCCCAAAGTGAGTTTGAAATCAATAAAAATAGTATTATGTGTAGTGTTTTTTTCATCTTCTTTTTATATCAAAAACTAAAATACACAATTACAAAGTCGTAATTGTGTATTTTATATATTTTTATAAAAAATTATTAGTTCGAATTATTTTTTCTTCAACATAAAGAAAAATAAGAAATCGAATCCGTCAAACTGAATTTATTTCAGTTTCACATCGTGATTTTCCAAAGTTCTTCGCTTTATGCGATGCTGAAATAAATTCAGCATGACGCTAGAAACTCCACTAAAACGGGACATCGTCATCACTCGGACCAAAAGCATCTTCAGGTGAAGCAAACCCATTCGAAGCGACTTCATTATTAAAACTAGTAACACCTCCTCCGTTCATACTCGATTCAAATTCACTACTATTTCCTTCATCTAAATCAGAAAATAAGGCTAAATGTCCTGTAAATTTTAAACGAATATTATCCATTCCACCATTACGATGCTTTGCTACAATAAATTCTCCCTGCCCTTCACATGGCGAGTGGTCGTCATCATCCCATTCGGTCATTCCGTAATATTCAGGACGAAAAATAAACGAAACAATATCGGCATCTTGCTCAATTGCTCCAGATTCACGTAAATCAGAAAGTAATGGTCTTTTTGAACCTCCACGAGTTTCCACAGCACGTGATAATTGCGATAATGCAATTACAGGAATACTCAATTCCTTTGCTAATGCCTTTAAATTTCGAGAAATAGTTGATATTTCTTGTTCACGATTTCCTGACGAACCTCCTGCAGTCATTAATTGTAAGTAATCAATCACAATTATTTTTACATCGTTCTGCGATACTAAACGTCGTGCCTTTGCACGTAAATCAAAAATAGAAAGTGCTGGTGTATCATCAATAAAAATAGGAGCATCAGAAAGTTTTTTAACCTTTACATTTAACTGTTCCCATTCATGGGGTTCTAAATTTCCTTTACGTAATTTTTCAGATGTTAAACCTGTTTCAGAAGAAATCATACGGGTAATTAATTGTACCGATGACATTTCTAATGAAAAAATAGCAACCGCATTATTAAACTGAATAGCCATATTTTTAGCCATCGAAATTACAAATGCTGTTTTTCCCATACCAGGACGGGCTGCAATAATAATTAAGTCGGAAGGTTGCCAACCCGATGTTAAAGCATCTAGTTTTGTAAAACCTGTTTGCAAACCACTCATTCCGCCTTTTCCTGAAATTTCTTGAATCCTGTTAATAGATTGCTGTACTAATGAATCGGCTTTTTCTGCTCCTTTTTTAAGATTTCCTTGAGTTACTTCAAATAATTTTCCTTCGGCTTCGTCTAATAAATCAAAAACATCAACAGTTTCATTATAAGAATTTTCAATTATTTCCGAAGAAATGGTAATCAATCTACGTTGAATGTATTTTTCTAAAATAATACGAGAGTGAAACTCAATATGTGCCGAAGAGGCTACTTTTTGAGTTAAACCGATTAAGAAAAAATCACCTCCAGCTACGGCTAATTTTCCAGTCTTTTTTAATTGATTCGATACTGAAAGCAAATCAATTGGTTCAGAATTTTGAAAAAGTGTGTAAATTGCCTGATATACTTCTTGATGTCTTTTATCATAAAAAGATTCAGGGGTAAGAATATCAATTACCTCATCAATTCCTTTTTTATCAATCATCATAGCCCCCAAAACTGCCTCCTCTAGCTCTAAGGCTTGTGGCGGTAATTTTCCTTTTTCAAGATTAACAGTTCTACTGTTATTCGTTTTTCTTCCTCTGTCAGATTGAGTTCGTTCCATGGTGCAAAGATAATTTTTTCAACTGATATTTTTAGTAGCTGTCTTTAACTTTATTTATCAAAAATTAACATACAAAAAATAGTCATTATTTTACTTAAAACCTAGTGTTTTTACCAGTAACTTTCTTATTTTTGAGGGTATGAAACAGGCTAAAATAAAAATAATTATAGCGCTCACCCTGCCTATTCAACTATTTCTTATACATTTTTTAAGCAAAAAACCACACTGGATAGAAGAGTATTATAGTAGCAGGGTTTATCCTTCTATTTCTAAAACACTACGGCTGATTTTAGGTTGGATTCCTTTTTCTGTAGGCGATATATTGGGTTTAATTTTATTATTTCTAATGATAAAAGCCTGTTACTCTTTGATTAAAAATAACTTTAAAAATAGTATTTCAAAATTTTTACAGTTTACAGGTATTTTATCGCTGCTTTATTTTTGTTTTTATGCCTTTTGGGGATTGAATTATTTTAGAGAACCTTTGGCTGAAAATTTAGGATTAAAACAAGCAAATTATAGCACGGAACAACTTATTGAAACTACGCAAAAAATTATTTTTGAATTAAATAAAACACATCTAGACATTACTCATAATGATACTATTAAAGTAACTGTTCCTCACACTCGAAAACAAATATATGCCTTAGCCACTAACGGATACAAGCAGTTAGAAAAGCAATATCCGCAGTTAAAATATCAATTTCCATCAATAAAAAGCTCGGTAGTTAGCTTATTTCAATCTTATAACGGAACTGGCGGCTATATTAACCCGATTACTGGCGAAGCACAAATAAATGACCTGCTTCCTAAAACAGGTTATCCTGCAACAACTTGCCATGAAATGGCGCATCAAATTGGTTGGGCAGCTGAAAATGATGCCAATTTTGTAGGCTTTTTGGCGGCTATTTCAAATGAAGATATATATTTTAAATATTCTGGATACAGAATGGCGTACACCTATTGTATTAACCAGGTTTATAAAAGAGATAAAAACAGCGCTAAAAAGCTAAAAAACACCGTAAATAAAGGGATTTATAAAGATTATAACGACAGTTACTTACATTGGCAGCAATTTAAAAACCCTATTGAACCGTATTTTAAAAAAGGATACAACGCTTATTTAAAGGCAAACAACCAAGTAAATGGTATAAAATCGTACAGTTATGTAGTAGATTTGCTCATTGCTTATTTTACTCAAAAAAACTAAAATTAATTACTTATTTATGAACTATTTTTTATCAATTTTAACCTTCTTATTAATCACATCTTGTAATTCATCTTCCGATTTAAAAAAAGATTTCACTTGTAAAAATGATGCTTTTTATCAGGAAAACACTCTTAAAGAACAGCAAGATTTTCGAAAATACTTTACAACTTATTTTCCTGAAAATTGGAAAGTAAATTTATATTACGACACTAAAAAAACATCTATTTATGCCGCAGATACCACTGTTAATTTAACAAAAACAACGCTTATTGATGTAACATTGGTACACAATACTGTTTATATTGATAAAACTTTTGCCCAAAAAATTACAGCAGATAACAAAAAAATGGGCTTAACAGAACTTAAAACAAAGCACTTACAATTATTTAAGAAACCTTCTTATTATAGTTATGCCCAAGGAAAAAAAGGCAAATATTCCTATCATATTTTAAATACCTTTACAAAAATAAACACCGATAATTTTTTACACGTTAAAACGGAAGTTTATGGCGATTATTTGGTTACAGAACGCTTCTGCAAAGCCATCGAATTAATCGAAAAAATAAACCTAAATTAATATTTTTAGAACATTTAATAGAAAATAACATAAATAAAAACACAATGAACAAACAACATATTATCAATCGTTTTATCAAATACGTAACTATTGATACCGAAAGTAACCCTAACAACCCTGCGTTCCCAAGTTCTGAAAACCAATGGGATTTAGCAAAAGTTCTTGAAAAAGAGCTAAAAGAAATGGGAATGGAAGACGTTGAATTAGACGAAAACTGTTACCTAATGGCTACTTTACCTAGTAATTTAGACTACGAAGTGCCAACCATCGGTTTTGTTGCACATATTGATACCAGCCCTGATTTTACAGGTAAAAATGTAAAGCCTCAAATTCATGAAAATTACGACGGAAAAGATATTCTTTTAAATAAAGAAGAAAACATTGTGTTGTCTGCTGATTATTTTGAAGATTTATTACAATATAAAGGACAAACAATTATTACTACAGATGGTACTACACTTTTAGGTGCCGACGATAAAGCAGGTGTTACCGAAATTGTTTCGGCAATGGAATACTTAATCCAAAATCCTGAAATTAAACATGGTAAAATTAGAGTTTGTTTTCCTCCTGATGAAGAAGTTGGTAAAGGAGCACATATGTTTGACGTAGAAAAGTTTGGGGCTAAGTGGGCATATACCATGGACGGAAGTCAAATTGGAGAGCTTGAATATGAAAACTTTAATGCTGCAGGTGCTAAGATTACTGTAAATGGTAAAATTGTACACCCTGGTTATGCCAAAGGAAAATTAATTAATTCAATGACTATTGCTAGCGAATTAATTAATAAGTTACCTAAAAATGAAGTTCCTGAAAAAACAACAGGGTATGAAGGATTTTTTCACTTACACCACATAGAAGGTAAGGTTGAAAAAACTGTTTTACAGTATATTATTAGAGACCATGATATGGAATTATTTCTAGGTCGTAAGCAAGATATGTTAAATTTAGTATCAGAAATGAACGCTGAATTAGGGCAAGATTTAATTGATATTGAAATTAAAGATCAATATTATAATATGAAGGAAAAAGTAACTCCTGTTATGCATATTGTTGATATTGCCGAAGAAGTTATGAACGATTTAGGTATTAAACCATTAATTAAAGCAATTAGAGGTGGTACTGATGGGTCTCAATTATCTTACAAAGGCTTACCATGCCCTAATATTTTTGCAGGTGGGCATAATTTTCACGGGCGTTATGAATACGTACCTGTTGAAAGTATTTTAAAAGCAACCGAAGTAATTGTTGGTATTGCTCAAAAAGTAGCAGTTAAATTCAAATAAAGAACACCCAAAATATACTTTTAAAAACGCTAGTAATATTGCTAGCGTTTTTTTTATGCTTTTAATTAAAAATTATAAACGTTATACTAAATTGAATTCAGCATCGCATCAATAGGATAATTACGGCAAATCAAAATGCAAAATTTAAACAAATTAACGCATAAACTATTTTTTTTCACAAAAAAAACTCGATTTGTCTATTTTTTACAATTAATTTTTTGAAGAAAATTCCTTTTCTACATTTGTCGGGTATAAAAACATTCATAAAATAATACAAGTACAATGAATAGAGAAGCATTATTAAATTTAGCAAACAAATACGGTTCGCCGCTTTATGTATATGATACTGAAAAAATAATAAATCAATATAAAAATATTACCACTGCTTTCTCTAAGGTTAAAAATTTAAAAATAAACTATGCCGTAAAAGCACTTTCTAACATCAATATTTTAAAGGTTTTTAAAACCTTAAATAGTGGTTTAGATACTGTTTCTATTCAAGAAGTAAAACTAGGTTTACTTGCAGGGTTTTCTCCTAAAGATATTATTTATACACCAAATGGTGTTTCATTACAAGAAATTGAAGAAGTTTCAAAATTAGGAATTCAAATTAATATTGATAACTTATCTATATTAGAATTATTTGGGCAGAAACACCCGAAAACTCCTGTTTGTATTCGTATAAATCCGCACATAATGGCGGGTGGAAATAGTAATATTTCTGTTGGGCATATTGATTCTAAATTCGGGATTTCAATTCATCAAGTACCGCATATAAAAAGAGTTGTTGAAAATACAGGAATGCGCATTAACGGTATTCACATGCACACAGGTTCTGATATTTTAGATATTGACACTTTTATTAGAGCTTCAGATATTTTATTTGATGTTGCCCATCAATTTAATAATATTGATTTTATTGATTTCGGAAGTGGATTTAAAGTTCCTTACAAATCTGATGATATTTCTACTGATATTGTTGAATTAGGTAAAAAATTATCTGAAAGATTTAATCAATTCTGCAAAAACTACGGTAAAAATGTAACTTTAATGTTTGAACCTGGTAAGTTTTTAGTTAGCGAATCAGGAAAGTTTTTAGCAAAAGTTAATGTAATTAAGCAAACTACATCAACTGTTTTTGCAGGAATTGATAGCGGAATGAATCATTTAATTCGTCCGATGCTTTATAATTCGTACCATACTATTGAAAACTTATCGAACCCTAAAGGAAGAGAACGTTTTTATAGTATTGTTGGATATATTTGTGAAACAGATACTTTTGGTTCTAACAGACGTATTAATGAAATATCTGAAGAAGATGTTTTATGTTTCAGTAATGCTGGAGCTTATTGTTACTCAATGGCATCGAACTATAACTCAAGATTTAAGCCTGCCGAAGTAATGATTTACAAAGGAAAAGACTACTTAATTAGAAAAAGAGAAACAATGGATGATATTCTTAGAAATCAAGAGAATATTAAAATTGATTAATAAGAATTAAAAATACTTAAAACCTGAGCAATATTGTTCAGGTTTTTTTATGTTTTGTATTTAAAACCTGTTTAAATTTCTTCTGAAAAAAATTATAATAGAAAAATAAGTAATCAAATCCGTCAACCTGAATTTAGTTCAGGTTCACATCCTGATTTGTATCTTATTTGATGAATTTTGATTGACTTTGAAGATAAAAAAGTTCTCGATACAATTTTTTTGAAGGAAAAAAATCACTCGAACTGACACTTTCTTTAATTTTTAAACAAACTCATTAAATAAATACAAATTATAAAAAGAAACTAAAACCCCTAGCCCCGATTGAAGCGTTTGTTTGAGCTCTTTTTTTGATTTTTCTTCAAAAAAAAGCGAGTGCGGAAAGCGGGAAATTGCTTCAAAAAATAAAAATTTCAACTAAAAAAAATCCTACTCAAATAAATGAATAGGATTTTTATATAGTTTTAATTTAAAATTCTTACTTTTCAGCAACAACCTCAAATACGATATCAGCAACAACAGCTCTGTGTAAACGTACAGCAGCGTTATATTTACCTAATCTTTTTACACTACCTCCAGTAACTTTGATAAATTTCTTATCAATAACAGTACCAGCTTTAGCTAAAGCTTCAGCAACATTAATGTTGTTTACTGAACCAAATAACTTATCACCAGAACCTACTTTAGAAGTAATTTTGATTTCATATCCTTTAACAGTTTCAGCTACAGCAGTAGCTTCTTCTACTAATTTAGCTTCTTTAAAAGCACGTTGCTTTAAGTTTTCAGCTAATACTTTTTTAGCTGAAGAAGTAGCTAATATTGCATATCCTTTAGGAATTAGGCTATTACGACCATAACCATTCTTAACAGTTACAACATCGTCTTTAAAACCTAAATTTTCTACGTCTTGTTTTAGTATCAATTCCATGTTTCTACTTCTTTATTATTTTAATAAATCACCAACGTATGGCATTAAAGCTAAGTGACGAGATCTTTTGATAGCCTGAGCCACTTTACGTTGATACTTTAATGATGTTCCTGTTAAACGTCTTGGTAAAATTTTACCTTGTTCGTTTACTAAATACATTAAGAAGTCAGCATCTTTATAATCGATGTATTTAAAACCGTTCTTTTTAAAACGACAGTATTTTGCTTCTTTTTTTGTTTCAATATCAAGCGGAGTTAAGTAACGTACTTCACCTTGCTTACTTCCTTTTGCTTGTTGATCTATAGTTGTTGACGCCATTTCTTACTTTTTTGCAGATTTAACACGTTCTCTTCTCTTTTCAGCCCACGCTTCAGCATGCTTGTCTAACTTTACAGTTAAATAACGCATAACGCTATCATCTCTTCTAAATTCTAATTCAAAAGGAGCAATAGCATCTCCAGCTACTTTGTAGTCTAATAAGTGGTAAAATCCACTTTTTTTCTTTTCAATTGGGTACGCTAATTTTTTTAAGCCCCAATCTTCTTTAGAAATCATTTCTGCACCTTTAGAAAGTAAATAGTCCTCAAACTTTTTTACTGTCTCCTTTACCTGAGTTTCAGATAAAACGGGATTCAAAATGAAAACAGTTTCGTAATGATTCATAATTGAATTGTTTAAATTTTTATAAGTCTGCAAATTTACTGTTTTTTAATTACTTTGACAAACTCTTATTCATAAAAACTTAAGATTTAAATTTTCTAAATGAAACTATAATTTCATAAATACCTATTGATAAAAATATTTTACCCAAAATAAAAGGCAACCAAGACCAACCTATTACAAACGTTTTATCTATTAAAGGATTGTAAATATTTGTAGGAATTAAAAATTTTGTAAACCCATTCATAAAAAAACATAGCTCAGAAAAATCAAAATTCCCAAACCCGAAATCACCAACACTTGCCCAAAAGAAAAGAGCGTAAAAAATAAAGCTACCTAATAATGATACTAGTAAAGCTCTAAACCAATTTGTTCCATTCTTAGAAAACCAATATCCAACATCAAGAATAAAAACATCTATATTGTTATAACAATATTTTTTATCTTTTTTAAGTTCTTTTCTATAAGCATTAATTTCAGATGCTTTAAATTTATCTAAATCGATTTTATTATTACTCCGTTGAAGTTCATGTTTAATATTTCTTAATGTTTTTCTATCACAATTTTCGATATCTGAAATTAAAATATCATCAAAATAGGCCGTTTTATCGAAACTTGTTCTATCAATAATAACATTATAAAACTCTGTGTCTTGAAAAGAACAGATATCATTAAAAGTTGTTTCTTCTAACTTTAAAGATTTAAAACTTGAATTATTAAATCTTGTAGATTTTTTAAAATCACAATTTTGAATAATTAAATCAGTATTCAAAGCTTTCCAATTTGATAAGTAACTTTTTCCTTTAAAAGTATTATCTAAAAATTTCATTTGACAGTTTTCTTCTTCCTCTGAAAATTTATTTTCATAAAAATTAAATTTTTGGAAAGTAACATTTGTAATATCTAAATTATTTTTTATTTCATTTTTATTAAAATTAAAAACATTAGAACATGTTAAATTTGAAATACTAGCACTATTAAAAGTTGAATCTAAAATTTCTACTTTACCTTTAAAATCGGTATTATTAATTGATAATTTTTTAATACTATTTTTATTGATAGTGAATTTTTTAATAATTTCAGATCTATGAATATTTAAAGTTTCAATTTTACACTTTTTTTCAAAGTATAGAAGATATAAATTACAACCATCAAAGCTTAAATAATTTTTAATATTAGTTTCTCCCATAAAACAAACAGAGTCACGTTTCTCGCAACAAATAAATTCTAATGAATCATTATTAAAAGTACAATCAGTAAAAACTATTCTAGAAGCTTCATCATTTTTTGACTTAAAAAACACAAAATGAATACTTGAACCAAAAAAATGACAATTATTAAAACCAATTGTATTAAAATCTGAATATCTAATATCAGAAGAACCGTCAAGATTTATTCTTTTATCTGAAATTATACCGTTATTTTTAATTCGATCTTTATCTTCAATTAAATATATATTTTCAATTAACTCTTTCAGTCTAGAACCATCAATAGTTTCCATATTTTTAAATTTCTTTAGCTTTTTATTGTAAAAATAGCCTTTTTTTTCATTTTTAAATTGATGCTAAACATTTACCTTAAAAACTTGCTCAATAAAATTCTTTATACTATTTTTATTATGAAACAGAGAACAAAAGATTTAAACGTATGAGTTATAATGCAACGATAGAAGAAGAAAACAAAGAAATAGCCCACAGGTATAAAAATTTATTACAAGGAACGTATCAAACATTATCTGAAAACGATAAAAAATTAATTCGTAAAGCTTTTGATATTGCTGTTGAAGCACACTCAAAACAACGTAGAAAAACAGGTGAACCATATATTTACCATCCAATAGCGGTGGCTAAAATTGTTGCTGATGAAATTGGTTTAGGTGCTACTTCAATTGCTGCCGCACTTCTTCATGATGTTGTAGAAGATACCCATTATACCATTGACGATATGGAACGTTTGTTTGGCGAAAATATCGCCCGTATTGTTAGCGGACTTACCAAAATATCTAATTTAAAAAAGGAACAAGATTATTCTATACAGGCAGAAAATTTCAGAAAAATGCTCCTTACTTTGCACGATGATGTACGTGTAATTTTAATCAAAATTGCCGACCGCCTGCACAATATGCAAACCATGGATGCAATGCCTGGTTATAAACAGGTTAAAATTGCTTCGGAAACATTATATATTTATGCCCCTTTAGCACATCGTTTAGGGTTGTATAATATTAAAACCGAACTAGAAGATTTAGGTTTAAAATATACTGAACCTGAAGTTTACAACAGTATTTTACTTAAAATTAAAGACAGTAAAGAAGAGCAACAAAAATATATTGATACTTTTACAGGAACCTTAAAAGAGTCATTAAATAAAGAAGGTTTTAACTACACAATTAAAGGACGTTTTAAATCTATTTATTCTATCCGAAGAAAAATGCGAAAGCAAAATGTAACCTTCGAAGAAGTATATGATAAATTTGCTATTCGTATTATTTATGAACCTACTTCTACGGATGAAAAATTTGATGCTTGGAAAATATATTCTATTGCAACTGATTTCTTTAAACCTAACCCCGCTCGTTTACGTGATTGGATTTCACAACCAAAATCAACAGGTTACGAAGCCCTTCATATTACCGTTATGGGACCGCAAGCTAGATGGGTAGAGGTGCAAATTCGTTCTCAAAGAATGGATGAAATTGCCGAAAAAGGATATGCAGCACATTTTAAATACAAGCAAGGTGCTGCAAAAGAAAATGGACTTGACGGATGGTTAAATCGTTTAAAAGAAACACTAGAAAATCAAAGTATTAACGCAGTCGATTTTGTAGAAGACTTTAAACTAAACTTATACGCTAAAGAAATATATGTTTTTACCCCAAAAGGTGATTTAAAATCACTACCAAAAAAAGCATCAGCATTAGATTTTGCCTTTGCCGTACATACCGATGTTGGTTTAAAATGCCGTGGCGCAAAAGTAAACGGAAAATTAGTTCCTTTAAGTCACATTCTTAAAAGTGGTGACCAGGTAGAGGTTCAAACCGCTACCAATAATAAACCCAATGTGCGCTGGTTAGATTTTGTAATTACCGCCAGAGCACGTACTAAAATTAAATCGGCATTAAAAGCAGAAGAAAAAATTATTGCCGAAGAAGGAAAAGCTATTTTATTTAGAAAATTACGTCATTTAAAACTAGGGTCTGGCGAAAAAATAATTAACGAACTTGCTAATTATTTCGAATTAAAAACAAGTTTCGACTTATTTTTTAGAGTAGGTAACGGAGCTATTGATAACGCAAAATTAAAAGAATTTGTTGCGCAAAGAAGTGGGCTTATTATGGGCTTTATTAAAAATACTTTTCGTCGTACTCCTACTAAAGATATTTCTGAAAAAGAAGAAGTTAACCATAAATATGATGCACTTGTATTTGGTAAAGATGAACAAACTCTTGATTATACCTTAGCTAAATGTTGCACCCCTATTGCTGGAGATAAAGTTTTTGCCTTTACAACAATAAATGAAGGACTTAAAATTCATAAAAACAACTGCCCAAATGCAATTTCTTTACAATCAAATTACGCATACCGAATTATGTCAGCAAAATGGATTGATTCAACTAAAGAAGAATTTACCGCTATTTTGCACCTGTCAGGAATTGATAATAAAGGAATAATAAACGATATAACCCGTATTATTTCTAATAGTATGGATGTTTTTATACATAGCATTAATTTTACTGGATCTGAAGGTGTTTTTGACGGGAAAATTTCGTTAAGTATCAAGAATAAAGTACAGTTAAATAAAATAATTGACGCGATGAAAAAAATAGAAGGGATACAAAAAGTAGCACGTGTTAACACATTATAATATCATTTTTAAGATACTGCTTTTTTTATCAATAAATAACTGTAAATTTGTCCGTCCGTAAATTTTAAAAAAAAATGAGTAGTTCAATCGAAAATCAAGAAGTTGTAAAAAAAGTTTTCACTACTTTTTTAGAAGAAAACAAGCATCGTAAAACACCAGAGCGTTACGCTATTTTACAAGAAATATATGTTGCGGAAGAACATTTTGATATAGAGTCACTTTATATCAAAATGAAAAATAAAAATTATCGTGTAAGTAGGGCTACGCTTTACAACACGATAGATTTACTTTTAGACTGTGGATTGGTTCGTAAACATCAGTTTGATGGGCAATCAATGGCACGTTATGAAAAAAGTTACTTCGATAAAAATCACGATCATTTAATTATGACAGATTCTGGCGAAGTAAAAGAATTTTGTGACCCTAGAATTCAAATTATCAAAAAAACAATAGAAGAAGTTTTTGATATTGATATTCACAACCACTCTCTTTATTTCTACGGAACAAAAAGAAAAAAACAATAACAACACAAATACACTTAATAACACACTAAATGGCAGTAGATTTATTACTCGGATTACAATGGGGAGACGAGGGAAAAGGTAAAATCGTAGATGTTTTAACAAGAGATTACGATATTATTGCAAGATTTCAAGGAGGACCAAATGCAGGACATACCTTAATCTTTGATGGTAACAAACATGTTTTACACACAATTCCTTCAGGGATTTTTCATAAAACCGCTTTAAATGTAGTAGGTAACGGTGTTGTAATTGACCCTGTTATCTTTAAAAAAGAATTAGAAAATTTAGACGTACATAACATCGATTATACCTCTAAATTATTAATTTCTAGAAAAGCTCACTTAATTTTACCTACCCACAGATTATTAGACGCAGCGTCTGAAACATCTAAAGGAAAAGCGAAAATTGGTTCTACTTTAAAAGGAATTGGTCCTACTTACATGGACAAAACCGGTAGAAACGGAATGCGTGTTGGTGATTTAGAGTTAGATAACTGGAAAGATAAGTACAGAGCTTTAACCAAAAAGCATTTAAGTATGCTTAGCTTTTTTGATGTTCAAGTAGAGTATGATTTAGACGAATTAGAAGCTGAATTTGACTTAGGTATTGAAAAATTAAGAACATTACAGTTTATTGATTCTGAAGAGTATTTAAACAGTGCAATTAAAGCTGGAAAAACAATTTTAGCTGAAGGAGCGCAAGGTTCTTTATTAGATATTGACTTTGGAACCTATCCGTTTGTAACCTCTTCTAATACAACTGCCGCTGGTGCTTGTACTGGTTTAGGAATTGCTCCTAACAGAATTGGAGATGTATTCGGAATATTCAAAGCCTACACTACTCGTGTTGGTTCAGGTCCTTTCCCTACTGAATTATTCGATGAAGATGGTGCTGAAATGGCTAAAGTTGGGCATGAATTTGGAGCTACAACTGGTCGTGCAAGACGCTGCGGATGGTTAGATTTAGTTGCCTTAAAATATGCTGTTGATGTAAACGGAGTTACTAAGTTAATGATGATGAAAGGAGATGTTCTTTCAGGATTTGACACTTTAAAAATCTGTACTTCATATAATTATAAAGGCGAAGAAATTACACATTTGCCTTATAATATTGAACCTGAAAATGTAACTGTAAACTATACAGAATTCAAAGGATGGGAAGATGATTTAACAAAAATGACAACGGCTGACCAGTTACCTAAAAACTTATTAGACTATGTTGCTTTTATTGAAAAAGAAACAGGTGTTTCAATAACAATTGTATCTGTAGGTCCAGACAGAATGCAAACAATTAATAGATAAATTTATTTCTATTTTACATAAAAAGCCTTCATCAAAAAAGATGAAGGCTTTTTTTTATATGTATTAAAAATTATTTTTTAGATAAAATTTCTTGCCCAAATTGATGACACAATGCTAATGTTTCTTCTACATCATCAATGGTAGTTTTTGGGTTGATTAAACACATTCTTAAAACAACCTGCTTATTTAAAATAGTCGTTACTAAGAATGCTTCTTTAGATTCCATTACCTTTTTAGAAATTTCATTATTTAATGCATCAATTTCTTTTTCTGATAAATTAGCTCCAATCGGATGGTATCTAAAATTAATAATCGCTAAGGTTGCTGGCGAAACAATTTCCCAATTCCTACTTTTACGCAACACTTTTTCAACTCTGTCTGCTAAATCAATATTATAAGTTACCGCTTTTTTGAACGTATCTAATCCGTATGTTTTTATCGACATATAAAATTTTAATGCTCTAAAACGACGGGTTAATTGAATTCCATAATCATAAAAATTAATTTCAGATTCATTCCCCTCAATATCACGTAAATACTCTGGTTTTTCACTAAAAGTTCCACTTAACCAAGATGCATCTTTTACCAATAAACAGCCTATTTCATAAGGTTGATAAAACCATTTATGTGGGTCTACGGTTAAAGAATCAGCTCTTTCAATACCTCTTAATGCTTTTACGCCTTTTTCAGATAAAATAGCAGCGCCACCGTAGGCTCCATCAATATGAAACCATAAATTTTCAGCTTCACAAATATCAGCAATATCATCTAAAGGATCAACCGTTCCTGTGTTTGTTGTTCCTGCCGATGCAATAAAACAAAAAGGTTGTAACCCCTCTAAACGATCTTTAGCAATGGCATTTTTTAATTTATTAATGCTTATTCTAAATTCAATATCGGTAGGTAAAATACGAATTTGTTCTTTTTTAAAACCTAAAACTCGAATTGCTTTAATATTAGAAGAATGCGCTTGGTCAGACAGATAAATAACAGCTTTCGAAAAATCATCGCCACATTTTATACGTCGAGCCGTTGCTAATGCCGTTAAGTTTGCCATAGAACCACCGCTTGTAAAAATACCGCCACCTTTTTCAACAGGAAAATCGTACATTTTTAATAACCAGTTCATCGTTACAATTTCTAATTCTGCCGCAGCAGGAGAAACTACCCAACCTCCTGAAAAAATATTAAAACCAGTAGCCAAACTATCTGCCATGGTGCTAATAAAATTACTTGGTCCTGGCACAAATGAATAGGCTTTAGGATGCGAAATAACCGTACTATTCGGTATTACATTATCAATTACAAAATCTAGAACTTCTGTTGGATTCGTACCTTTTTCAGGAACTTCCTCTAAAAACAAATCGTCCATTTCTTGACGTGTTGCCGAGGTTACAGGTTTTTTATTCTCTAAAGTATCCCAATGTTCAGCAATTAGATCTACTATTTTATAACCATAAGATTTCATTTCTTCTAAGGATAAATCAAAATGGGCGCTCATAAATGTATCTTTTTTATTATTTCCGCAAAATTAACCTTTAAATAGAAGCTTGCTGAGTTTTTTTTTGAATAATTTTATTGATTTATTAAGAAATATAGCGCCTTCTTTTCATTATTTTTGCTATCTAAAATCGTTTCATTTGAAAAAGTTATTTCTTTTCAGTTTTTTAATTATATCAATAGCTAGTTTTTCTCAAGCAAAAAAAATCAAGATACTTTCTACACAGCTAAGTACCACCGATCAAGAAAAATATCCTGATGCCACCATTCTTATAGGTAATGTAAAAATGGCACACGAAGGAGCTACACTCGAATGTAAAAGAGCCTTACTTTATCAAAAAGAAAACATTTTTAAAGCCTTAGGAGAAGTTATTATTGAACAAGGCGATAGTATTATTCAATACAGTGATTTTGTACTTTATAACGGAAACACTAAAAAAGCAACCTCTTGGGGAAATGTTGAAATTAACGATAAAGAAATGAAGCTAAGTACCGATACACTTCATTTTGACAGAAAAAATCAACTTTTATATTATCCTAACCGAGGTACAATTCGCGACAAAAAAAACGTACTAAAAAGCATCCGAGGAACGTATTTTTTAAAAGAAAAAAAGTTTACCGCCAAATCAAAAGTTAGCGTTGTAAACCCTCAAAATAAGCTAGAATCTGACCATTTAGACTATTATACCAACTCAAATTTAGCCTATTTATACGGTGCAAGCACCATTACAAATTTAAAAGATAGTACCAAGGTATATTGTGAACGTGGTTTTTATAACACCAATACTGATGTGGCTTATTTTGTGAAAAATGCCAAGCTATTTTTAAAAGAACGCACCATTTCTGCCGATAGTTTATACTATGATAAACGCCAAGGTTTTGCCTCGGCAACCAATAACATCAAGGTAATTGACACAGTTCAAAAAATGGTAACCAAAGGTAATTATGCCGAATTATATGAAAAGAAAGATTCGCTTTTCATTATTGATAAAGCCGTGGCTATTAACGCTATTGATAAAGATTCAATGTATGTTGCTGGTGATAAAATTTTATTAACAGGTAAAACTAATAATAGAATTATTCGAATTTTTAACAATGTCAAAATTTTCAAATCAGACTTGCAAGGAAAATGTGATTCTATTCATACAAGCCAAGTTTCAGGGCTTACCAGAATGTTTAAAAATCCTATTTTATGGTCTGGAAAAAATCAAATTACAGGCGATAGTATTCAGTTAAAAAACAATACTGTTACCAATAAATTAGACTCTTTGAAAGTTTTAAAAAATGCTTTTATGATTCAAAAAGACTCGTTATCTAAAGATGATTTTAATCAGATAAAAGGACGAAATATTTACGGTAAATTTGAAAAAAGCAAGTTAAAAACCATGCTTGTAAAAGGAAATGCCGAATCGTTGTATTATAACAGAAACGAAAACACCAAAAAATTAGAAACCGTTACCAAAGAAATTGCCAGCGATATTGAATTTACCTTTGCTGAAAATGAAATTATAGAAACGAAATATTTTAAATTATCCGAAGGAAAAACATTTCCTCCCTCTGAGTTTCCATCCGAAGAAAAAAAATTCAGAGGCTTTATTTGGCGTAGCGATGAGCAACCTTTAAGCGTTGATGATCTTTTCAAAAAAGATAAAAAACCCTTGACTTCTATAAAAAAAATCATCAAAAATGATACCGCTGTAAAAAAGGTAAAAAAACAGTATTTAAAAGCACAATTCAAAAAAAGTGCGCCTAGAAAACAACTTTTAAGAAAAATTAAATAGCCGTATAAAGATGAAAAACGATTTTTTAAAATACCAAGGACAAACAACACCACATCCTTTAGCTATTGAAATTTCTCACGCAAAAGGAAGCTATATTTACGATGAAAAAGGTAAAAAAATGCTCGATTTCGTAGCTGGAGTTTCGGCAAATAGCCTCGGGCATAATCATCCTAAAGTTACCCAAGCGATTAAAAAACAGCTCGATTCTTATACCCATGTTATGGTTTATGGCGAGTTTATTCAGCAACCACAATTAGATTTATGCAAGGCTTTGGCAAAAACATTACCTGAAAATTTATCGTCGGTTTACTTGGTAAATTCAGGAACAGAAGCAACCGAAGGCGCTTTGAAATTAGTAAAACGCTTTACAGCAAGGACTGAAATTATTGCCGCTAAAAACGGATATCACGGAAATACCCAAGGAGCAATGAGCGTTTGTGGAGCCGAAGCTCAAAATAGAGCCTTTCGCCCTTTAATTCCTGGTGTAAAGTTTATCGAATTTAATAATGAAATCGACTTAGAAAAAATTACCACAAAAACAGCAGGCGTTATTTTAGAAACCATCCAAGGTGGAGCTGGTTTTATCGAACCTAAAAATGATTATTTATCAAAAGTAAAAAAACGCTGTGAAGAGGTTGGTGCATTGCTTATTTTAGATGAAATTCAAACAGGCGTTGGACGTACAGGAAAATTTTGGGGATTTGAAAATTACAATGTTATTCCTGATATTATTATTACAGGAAAAGGCTTAGGTGGCGGTATGCCAATTGGTGCGTTTATTGCTTCTTTTGATGTAATGAATTGCTTGAAAGAAAATCCTAAATTAGGACATATTACTACTTTTGGTGGGCATCCTGTAATTGCCAGTGCTGCTTTGGCAACTGTTGACGAAATTACATCGTCAAATCTTATTAAAGAATCCCTACGAAAAGAAGCGATTATTAGGGATAAATTTAAAAACCATAAAGCTATTAAAGAAATTCGAGGAAGAGGTTTAATGCTTGCTTTAATAGTAGAATCGCCTGAAATTGCCTCAAAAATAATTTTGAATTGCTTAGATAAAGGCCTGATTTTATTCTGGCTACTTTTTGAAGGAAGCGCTATAAGAATCACTCCTCCATTAACTATTTCAGATGATGAAATTAAAGAAGGATGTGATTTAATTTTAAATGAACTTAATAATATTTAAGTTGAAAAAAATCGCAATTTCTTTTATTCTTCATTGGTTTCACTCTAAAAAAGATAAAAAAAATTGCGATTTATAATTAAGAGCCTGTTTAAATTTCATCGCGTCGGTAAACCTGAATTTATTTCAGGTTCGCATCCTCATTTACCGTAGTTCTCTTGTTGATGTGATACTGAAATAAATTCAGTATGACGTTTATCTCTTTAAAAAAACACTTTCTTTAAAATTTAAACGACTCTAATAATTTTAAATAGCTTAATTAAACCAAAAATTCAAATAAATTAGGTTTATCATTTAAATATTCTCCATAGAAATTAAGCGCTTTCATTCTTGCAATTAAAGGCGCTAAATCTTCTTTTTTTACCAATTCAATTCCAACCACGGCTGGTGCATTTTCTTTACTCGATTTTTTAGAATATTCGAAAAAAGTAATGTCGTCATTTTTACCTAAAACATCCATTAAAAAATCTTTTAACGCACCTGCTCTTTGCGGAAATCGAATGATAAAATAATGTTTTAATTCACTATATAATAAGGCACGTTCTTTAATTTCGGCAGTTCTAGCAATATCGTTATTACTTCCGCTAACTACACAAACAACATTTTTACCTTTAATCTCTTCGGCAAAAAAATCTAAAGCTGTTATAGTTAACGCTCCTGCAGGTTCTACCACAATGGCTTCTCTGTTGTATAAATCTAAAATTGTTTGACATACTTTTCCTTCAGGAACGGTAATCATATCGTGTAAATTTTCTTTACAAATATCGAAGGTTAAATTCCCTACTTGTTGTACTGCCGCACCATCAATAAATTTATCAATTTTAGCTAATTTTATATTTTTATTTGCCTCAATCGAAGTTTTCATAGACGCTGCTCCTGCTGGTTCTACGCCGATAACTTTAGTTGTTGGTGACAATAATTTAAAAATACTCGACACCCCAGATGCCAAGCCTCCACCGCCTACGGGAACAAATACGTAATCAATAATTTCTTTAGATTGCTCGATAATTTCTAAACCAACGGTTGCCTGTCCTTCAATAATTTTTTGATCATCAAAAGGATGCACAAATGTTTTTTCTAAAGTATCGCAAATATTTTTTGCATATTTATAAGCATCATCAAACGTATCGCCCGATAATTGAATATCAACATAATCGCCACCAAACATTTTTACCTGCGCTACTTTTTGCTTTGGCGTAGGTGCTGGCATTACAATTGTACCGTGAATTTGAAGTTTTTTACACGCAAAAGCAACTCCCTGCGCATGGTTTCCAGCACTTGCACAAACAATTCCGTTTGCTCGTTGTACTTGTGTTACCGAGTTCATTTTATTATAAGCGCCTCTAATTTTGTACGATCTTACCTGTTGTAAATCTTCTCTTTTTAAGAAAATATTTGCGTTATATTTTTCAGAATAAATATAATTATTTAATAGCGGAGTTTCTATAGCCACACCTTTTAGTGTAGCTACAGCCTCCCTTACCGCTTTTATTGTTGGTGAATATATGGTTTGTGTTTGCATATTTTTAATGAAAAACTACGGCTTCTTTTTCTTGTTCTTGAGTTATTGTTTTCATTGCCGTCATTGATGCTCTTAGTGTTTTACCAATTGCTTCAATCGGATGATTTTGAATTTCCGTATTTACAGCGATTAACGCTAAATTATCGACTTCGTTCGAATTTGTCACTGAATTTTTAAACGCTTTACCGATAAGATTGGTATCAACAGTTTTCATAAAATCAACTAATAATGGTTTTGCGGCGTGGTCAAATAAATAACAGCCATATTCAGCAGTATCAGAAATAATACGGTTCATTTCGTATAATTTTTTTCTAGCAACCGTGTTTGCAATTAAAGGCAATTCGTGTAACGATTCGTAATAAGCCGATTCTGCTTTAATTCCTGACGCTACCATGTTGTCGTAAGCTAACTCTACTCCTGCTCTTACAAAGGCAACCATTAAAGTTCCGTGGTCAAAAAATTCTTGATCGCTAATTTCTGCAGATGTAGCTGCTGTTTTTTCAAAAGATGTTTTACCTGTTTCGGCTCTCCAAGACAATAAATTTACGTCGTCATTTGCCCAGTCTTCCATCATTGTTTTAGAAAAATGCCCCGACATAATATCGTCCATATGCTTTACAAACAACGGCGCCATAATTGTTTTTAACTCTTCTGAAATTTCAAAAGCTTTAATTTTTGCAGGGTTTGATAAACGATCCATCATGTTGGTAATTCCTCCATGTTTTAGAGCTTCGGTAATCACCTCCCAACCGTATTGAATTAATTTAGATGCGTAACTAGGCTCAATTCCTTTTTCAATCATGCTATCAAAAGATAAAATTGAAGCCGTTTGTAAAACACCACATAAAATAGTTTGTTCACCCATTAAATCTGACTTTACCTCAGCCACAAATGACGATTCTAAAACTCCTGCTTTGTGTCCTCCTGTTGCCACTGCGTATGCTTTTGCTTGAGCCCAGCCTTTATTTTCAGGGTCATTTTCTGGGTGAACTGCAATTAAAGTTGGCACACCGAAACCTCTTTTATATTCCTCTCTTACTTCTGTTCCAGGGCATTTTGGAGCTACCATAATTACAGTTAAATCTTCACGGATTTGCATTCCTTCTTCCACAATATTAAAACCATGCGAATACGATAAAGTAGCACCTTTTTTCATTAAAGGCATTACCGTATTTACAACTCTTGTGTGCTGTTTATCTGGCGTTAAATTTAAGACTAAATCGGCAGTAGGAATTAAGGCTTCAAAAGTATCAACATTAAAATTATTTTCAGAAGCATTTTTAAAAGAGGCTCTTTTTTCTTGAATTGCTGCGCTACGTAACGCGTAAGAAACATCTAAACCTGAATCTCTCATGTTTAAACCTTGATTTAAACCTTGTGCTCCACAACCGATAATAACTACTTTTTTTCCTTCTAATGCTTTTACACCTTCAGAAAATTCTGAAGCTTCCATAAATCTGCATTTTGCTAATTGTTCTAATTTGCCTGCTAACGATAATGTATTGAAATAATTTGTTGCCATTTTTATAGTATTTTTTTAATATTTTATCTAATTAGTTCACTGATAATAAGTTTGAAATCCTCATTTCATCTTTGGTAATTGCAATACGCCCTGAACGCACAAACTGCATAATTCCATGTTTATCTAAAGTATGATATAAAGCTTCAATTTCTTCTTTTGTTCCTGATTTTTCAAGCACAAAAAAATCTTTATTGATATTGATAACTCTCGATTTACTACTGTTTATAATTGTTTGAATTTCATCATTTTCAAGCAACGACTTTGAACTTAATTTAAACAAACAAGATTCTTGATAAATCGTATTTTCATCGGTATGATAATACGATTTAATCACCTCAACTTGTTTTTCAATTTGCCTGATGATTTTTTTAATTTGTTCTTCGGATACTTTTACAAGCAATGTAATTCTTGAAACGCTTTTTATTTCTGATTTAGAAATATTCATGCTTTCAATATTGATATTTCGTCTTAAAAAGATTCCTGAAATTCTATTCAACAATCCTACATTATTTTCTGTATAAACAGAAACGGTATATGTTTGTTTATTTTCCATGTTTTCTATAATTACGATAATCTTATATCTGAAACTGATGCTCCTGTTTCTATCATCGGAAACACATTATTTTCTTTTTCTACGCAAACCTCTAAAAAGTAAGCATCTTTTGATGCCATCATTTCTTTAACGCTACTTGCTAAATCTTCTCTTTTGGTAACTCTTTTCGCATCAATGCTATATCCTTTTGCGATTGCCACAAAATCAGGATTTGTCATTTCTGTTGATGCATATCTTTTATCAAAAAATAGTTGTTGCCATTGACGAACCATCCCTAAAAATTCGTTGTTAAGCACCACAATTTTCACCGCTGTTTTATTTTGTAAGATAGTTCCTAATTCTTGAATGGTCATTTGAAAACCACCATCACCAGCAATCATTACAACTTCTCTTTCTGGCGCTCCCATTTTCGCCCCAATTGCGGCAGGCAATGCAAATCCCATGGTTCCTAATCCACCAGAGGTAATATTACTTTTTGTTTTGTTAAATTTGGCATAACGACAGGTGAACATCTGGTGTTGCCCAACATCAGAAACAATAATGGCATCACCTCCAGAAGCGATATTTATTTCCTTTAAAACCTCCGCCATAGTTAAACCATCTTTTGATGGAAATAAATCTTCTTTTTTTACTTTATCATATTCAATCGCTTCTAATTTTGTAAATTCTTCCAGCCATTTATCATGCTTATTTTGGTTGATTAGCGGTAAAATTTCGGCTAAACTTTCTTTAACATCGCCTAAAACAGGCACATCAGCTTTTACATTTTTATCGATTTCGGCTGGGTCTATTTCAAAATGAATAACCTTTGCTTGTTTTGCATATCTATTTAAATCGCCAGTAACACGGTCATCAAAACGCATTCCTATGGCAATTAAAACATCGCATTCATTGGTTAATTTATTGGGTGCATAATTTCCGTGCATTCCAACCATTCCAACATTTAACGGGTGTTCTGTTGGCAATGCTGATAACCCTAAAATTGTCCAAGCCGATGGAATATTTGCTTTTTCAATAAAATCTTTAAATTCTTGTTCTGCTTGTCCTAAAATAACGCCTTGTCCGAAAACAATTAATGGTTTTTTAGCCGAATTTATTAATTTAGCTGCCTCTTGAACTTGCGTTATTTCAACCGCTGGTTTTGCTTTATAACTACGTACAGAAGTACATTTTTTATATTCAAAATCGAAGGTTTCAAACTGAGCATCTTTAGTAATATCAATTAAAACAGGTCCTGGTCGTCCTGATTTTGCGATGTAAAAAGCCTTTGCAAAAACTTCAGGAATTTCAGAAGCTTTTGTAATTTGATAATTCCACTTGGTTACAGGCGTTGAAATACCAACAATATCAGTTTCCTGAAAAGCATCAGACCCTAATAAATGTGATGCTACTTGCCCTGTTACGCAAACCATTGGCGTAGAATCTATTTGTGCATCAGCAATTCCTGTAATTAAATTGGTCGCTCCAGGTCCTGAAGTTGCTAGTGCTACTCCTACTTTTCCTGTTGCTCTTGCAAAACCTTGCGCAGCGTGTGTTGCTCCTTGTTCATGTCGAGTTAAAACATGATTTATTTTGTCTTCATATTTATACAGTTCATCATAAACAGGCATAATTGCACCGCCAGGATACCCGTAAATTACATCTGCTCCTTCTTCAAGTAAGCATTTTACAACGGCTTCTGCTCCTGAAATATGTACTTTTTCTGTTGATACTGTTTTAGGCTGTGTTTGTGTTTTTGTATTCATAATTTCAGGGATTAAAAAGCATCGGTAACACATCCTTTTGATGCTGATGCTACTGATTTTGCGTATTTATATAGAATTCCTTTTTTGTGTTTTAATTCTGGTGCAACCCATTTTTTTCTTCTATCTGCTAATTCTTGTTCAGAAAGTAAAACATTTATTGAGTTATCTTCGGCACTAATTTTAATTTTATCACCTGTTTTTAAAAGTGCGATATTTCCTCCTGATTGTGCTTCAGGTGTTATGTGTCCTACCACAAAACCGTGTGTTCCTCCAGAGAAACGACCATCGGTAATTAATGCGACCGATTTTCCTAAACCTGCACCCATAATTAATGATGTTGGTTTTAACATTTCAGGCATTCCTGGTCCTCCTTTTGGGCCAACATATCGAATAACAACAACATCACCTTTTTCAACTTCTCCGTTTGATATTCCTGTATTTGCTTCTTGCTCGCTATTATATACGACAGCTTTTCCTTCAAAAAGTAATCCTTCATTCCCTGAAATTTTAGCGACAGCTCCTTCCACAGCTAAATTCCCATAAATTATTTGAATATTTCCTGATGTTTTTAACGCTTTATCTTTCGGATGAATTACATCTTGTGCTTCAAATTCCATTGGTGTAACATCGGCTAAATTTTCTGCTAATGTTTTTCCTGTAACTGTTAAACAATCGCCATGTAAATAGCCATTATCTAACAAATATTTCATAATTGCAGGGGTTCCTCCAACCGAATGTACATCTTCCATTAAGTATTTTCCTGAAGGTTTTAAATCGGCAATTAATGGAGTTCTATCACTTACTTTTTGAAAATCATCTAAGGTAAAATCAATATCAGCAGCGTGAGCAATTGCTAAAAAGTGCAATACCGCATTGGTCGAACCTCCCAAAGCATTTACAAGTGCAATGGCATTTTCTATGGATTTTTTAGAGATAATATCCAACGGTTTTAAATCTAATTCTAATAAATTTTTAATTGCCAAAGCGGTTCTTTCAGCTTCGGATAATTTATTCGGATTTTCCGCAGGAATTGACGAATTATACGGTAATGAAAACCCCATACATTCAATTGCCGAAGCCATAGTATTTGCGGTGTACATTCCGCCACAAGCTCCTGCCCCAGGAATAGCTCTTTTGATAATTTCTTTATATTCGTCTTCGTCAATTTCACCTGCAACTTTTTGTCCTAAAGCTTCAAATGCCGATACAATATTTAATTTTTTTCCTTTATAATTCCCTGAAGCGATTGTTCCGCCGTACATCATAATTGACGGACGATTTAAACGCAACATGGCAATAACAGCACCAGGCATATTTTTATCGCAACCAACTACGGAAACTAGTGCATCGTAACTCTGTGCGTTCATGACTATTTCAATAGAATCGGCAATAACATCTCTTGACGCTAATGAATAATTCATTCCTGAAGTTCCCATAGAAATTCCATCAGAAACACCAATTGTATTAAAACCCAAACCGACTAAACCTGCAATTTTTGTTTCAATTTTAACTTCTGATGCCAAATTATTCAAGTGCATATTACACGGATTTCCGTCATATCCTGTACTTGCAATTCCGACTTGAGCTTTACTCATATCTTCTTCGGTTAAACCCACGGCATAAAGCATTGCTTGAGAAGCTGGTTGCGATTCGTCTTGTGTTAACCTGCTACTGTGTTTGTTTAATTTCATTTTATTTCTTTTTAATCTCTTTTAATCTAAATCGTACTGCTTATACTTTTTAAAGCAATTATTACTATTGTTAAAGTGGATAATCAAAATTATTTTATTGTATTTTAATAACTATCTTTTTTCTGATTATTTAATGATACTCAACAGCTTAATCAAAAACACAACCAGCTAAAAAACAACTAATTACCAATTAAATTATATACTATTCAATACTTTAAATTCCTGCTATAAAAACAGTAATTAACAAATACATAGCTTTTTATTTAAAAACTCATATATTATATGGCTAACAAAAAAAGCTTCCTAAAATAGGAAGCTTTTTAATTTATAAAAAATAAAATACACTTCCTTATCCTTGTGAAATAATCACAACGACAATAATAGAAATAATATTTAAAATTTGTTTTTTCATTTAATATCGCAAAGATGCGTGTTTTTTATTAAATTATCCTAAATAAAAATCAATATTTTAGATAAAACACATATTTTACGAAATTCTTAATTTAAGCAATAATTTTAACTTTTTTTTCTTGTAAATTAACCAAATGTGACTAATTACAAAGTATATTATAATTTATAATAGTTTTTTTTTAGATATAAAATAAAGTAGCGACTAAAAAACAGGTGTTTTTTATTGATTTAAGTAATATTTTCTTAATTTAAACAGCGCATGTTCATATTTTGATTGGCAACTTTCAATATTTCCTTCAAAGCGTATTTCTTTTTTTACTCCAAAACAAAAAAGACCTTTACCTTTCGCCATTCGTCCTAATTTACGTGCTGCTTTAGCTGATAACTTTTCATAAAGAGGTGTTACAATTTCACATTGTTCTATTTTCGTGTTTTTAACATCCCATTGTTTTGCTTGTTCTCCTTTTAGTATTTTTTCAGAAAAAAGAATATTTTTAAGGAGTGGAAAATAATATTTCAACACATTTTTAGAGCCTTGATTTGCAAACCAAATAATTTCTTTATTTCTGATAATAATTTTCCGAATAAAATAATTATCAATTTTAGAAAACTGCGTTGCCACGATAGCCATTATTCCTACGGAAATTATTTCGTGTCCGTTCTTTTTTCGAGCCTTATCAAACCATCGATAAAAATCACGAATTTGACTTATTTTTTGATATTTTAAATAACCGTCATTTATAGAAAGATTATAGGTATTAGCTTTTTCCCAGATTTTTGTATTTCTTTTTCTGTCTTTTTTAAGCCAACAGCCTTTACAAAGGATATTTTTATTGGTTACTTTTTTGTAGCTTCTTAAATTTTTCCATTCTTGAGAAAAGCCATTATAAGCATTTAAAATAAGTAAAAAAAATACGGCGCTAAATAGCTTTTTATTCATTTAATAATTATAAAATTTTTAGCTTCAAAATTAAGTAAATTTATTTAAGAGCCTGTTTAAATTAGATTTAAAATATTTTATCCCTAAAAAATCAAAGCCATCAAATTCCGTTTTACACCCTGATTTACTATAGTTTTACTGTTGATGTAATGCTGAAAAAAATCCCGCACCAAAAAGCACGGGATTTCATTATATTTTTCAAAAAATCAAATTATTCATTAACCAAAAACCACTTTATATAATAGTACTTTGCCCCATGTGAATATTTTTAAAATTGATATTGCTATCCTCTTTATTATAAATATAATCAGCAATAAAATCACCAACCTTACTTGTTCCAAAATTCTTGTCAGAAGCAATATCTTGAGTCGTTATTCCTAACTCTAACGATTTATCAACAGCCGCTTCTACAACAAACGACTCTTCATGTAAACCTAAATGTTTCAACAACATCGCTGCCGATAAAATAGCCGCTAACGGATTAGCAATATCTTTTCCTTTTGCCTGTGGAAATGAACCGTGAATTGGCTCAAAAAGTGCATTTTCTTTTCCGATAGATGAAGAAGCCAATAAACCGATAGAACCACCAATTACACTTGCTTCATCCGATAAAATATCGCCAAATAAATTTTCAGTTAAAAGAACATCGAACTGCTTCGGGTTTAAAATTAATTGCATCGCTGCATTATCAACAAAAATAAAATCAAGTGCTACATCAGGATATTGTTTTGCTAAAGCAGTAACTGTTTTACGCCACAATCTTGAAGTTTCCAGCACGTTTGCCTTATCGACTAACGTTAATTTTTTACGTCTGTTTTGTGCTGCTTTAAAAGCCAAATGCGCAATGCGTTCAATTTCGAATACAGAATAAGAACAGCTATCAGAAGCCGTTTGTTTATCGTCACTTAATTCTTTTGTTCCGAAGTAAATTCCGCCCGTTAATTCTCTATAAATAGTAATATCAGTCCCTTGGATAATTTCTCTTTTTAAGGGAGAATTATCAATTAATTGACTGTATGCTTTTACAGGACGCTCGTTACAAAAAAGCCCTAATTCCTTTCTTAATTTTAACAAACCTTGCTCTGGGCGCACCGTTGCAGTAGGATCGTTATCATATTTAGGATCACCAATAGCACCAAATAAAATGGCATCACTTTTTTTACATAAATCAATCGTTTCTTCTGGCAACGGATTTCCCGTTTTATCAATAGCGCAAGCACCCATTAAAGCCTCTTTAAACATAAAGGTATGATCATACACATTTGCCACAGCTTTTAACACTTTTTGTGCCTGAGCAGTTACTTCTGGACCAATACCATCTCCTGGAATTACAGCGATATTAAATTTCATCTTTTATATTTTATAATGAAGCCTCAAAAGCTTCTATTTTATCTTTTTTACTTACTAAAAAATCAATATCATCATAGCCATTAATCATACATACTTTTTTATATGGATTAATTTCAAAACTACGCGTACCAACAGCTGTTTTAATCTCTTGATTTTCTAAGTCAATAATAACACTTGTCGTTGGATTTTCAGTGATTTTTTTCAATAATTTTTTTAAATACTCTTCGGATACCTGCACAGGTAAAATTCCGTTATTCAAAGCGTTCCCTTTAAATATATCGGCAAAAAAGCTACTAACCACTACTTTAAAACCGTAGCCAAACAACGCCCAAGCCGCGTGTTCTCTACTCGAACCACAGCCAAAATTATCACCAGCAATTAAAATACTTCCTTTATAATTTTTATTATTTAAGATAAATTCTTCGTTTACGCTTCCATCTTTATGAAAACGCCAATCTCTAAAAACATTATCGCCAAAACCTTTTTTATCAGTCGCTTTTAAAAAACGAGCAGGAATAATTTGATCGGTATCTACATTTTCGGTTGTTAGTGGAACTGCGGTATCGGTTAATTTTATAAATTTTTCCATTTTACTTACCCTGTTAATTTAATAATTGAATGATTTTGTAATATCGATAATTTTCCCTGCTACGGCGGCGGCGGCGGCCATTAACGGACTTGCTAAAATGGTTCTTGAACCTTGTCCTTGTCTTCCTTCAAAATTTCTATTTGATGTTGAAACACAATATTCACCTTCGGGGATTTTATCATCATTCATTGCCAAACAAGCCGAGCATCCAGGCTGACGCATTTGAAAACCAGCGGTTTCAAAAATAGTTTTTAAGCCTTCAGATTCAATTTGTTTTGCCACTTTTTGCGACCCAGGAACTAACCAAGCATTTACATTTTGAGCCTTTTGCTTTCCTTTTACGTAATTTGCAACTTCTCTAAAATCTTCAATTCGAGAATTTGTACAACTTCCGATAAACACGTAATTTATTTTTTTATCAATTAAACTTTCGCCTTTTTGAAAGTTCATGTAAGATAATGATTTTTCAAAAGAAGCATCATTTTCCTGCGGAATATTTTCAGTTATTTTAATTCCCATTCCTGGGTTTGTTCCGAAGGTTAGCATCGGCTCAATATCTTCAGCGTTTAACGTATATTCCTTATCAAAAGTAGCATTTGTATCGGTTTTTAAGGTTTTCCAATAAGCTACTTTTGTATCAAAATCTTCGCCTTTTGGAGCAAATTCTTTTCCTTTTACGTAGTCAAAAGTAGTTTTATCAGGAGCAATCATTCCGCCTCTTGCACCCATTTCGATACTCATATTACAAACCGTCATTCTGCCTTCCATCGACATTTCTTCAAAGACATTTCCTGCGTATTCGCAAAAATACCCTGTCCCTGAATTGGTTCCTAATTGAGCGATAATATATAAAATAACATCTTTAGGTAAAACGCCTTTTTTCAATTTTCCGTTTACGGTAACTCGCAAACTTTTCGGTTTTTGAAGCAACAAACATTGACTTGCAAAAACTTGTGCTACTTGACTTGTTCCAATTCCGAAGGCAATGGTTCCAAAAGCTCCATGCGTAGAAGTATGAGAATCTCCACAAACCATGGTCATTCCAGGTTGTGTAATTCCTAATTCAGGTGCGATAACGTGAACAATTCCGTTATTTTCGTGTCCTAATTCGTATAAAGTAATATTATTTTCCTTACAATTTTTAGTTAATTCTGCTAATTGATTTCTCGATAAATCATCCTCAATAGGCAAATGCTGATTTACCGTTGGCGTATTATGGTCAGCGGTGGCAACAATTTTATCGGGTCTTGCAACTGGAATATTTCGTTCTTTCAACTCATTAAAAGCCTGAGGGCTGGTAACTTCGTGAATTAAATGCTTGTCTATATATAAAACCTGTGGACCGTTTTCAATGGTATCTACCACGTGAGCGTCCCAAACTTTATCAAATAATGTTTTTCCCATTATCATTTATGCTATTATTTATTTGTGCTAATTTATGCTACTATTATTTTTGATATTTTATTGACTTCCTTCATAATTTCATGAATATCATCATCAATTACTTCTTTTTGTTTATCAGCTAACTTTAAAAATATTTTATATGCCGAATCTAACTGTATTTTTGTCAATTCGTAGCCTATATTTTTAGAACGATATGCCAATGCCGCTCTTCCGCTTCGGGCAGTTAAAACGATGGCACTTTCTGTTACACCAACATCTAACGGATTCATAATTTCGTAGGTTTCACGGTTTTTAATAACGCCATCTTGATGAATCCCAGAACTATGTGCAAAGGCATTTGCTCCTACAATTGCCTTATTTGGTTGCACAGGCATTCCCATACTTTCACGCACCATTATACTCGTATCGTACAATAATTTGGTATTAATATCGGTTTGCAAATTCAAATACGGATGTTGTTTTAATACCATTACGACTTCTTCTAAAGCCGTATTTCCTGCACGTTCGCCAATTCCGTTGATGGTACATTCTATTTGTCTTGCTCCGTTAATAACTCCAGCAATTGAATTTGCGGTTGCCAAGCCTAAATCGTTATGACAATGACAAGATAAGATTACATTTTCAATTCCTTTTACATTCTCTCTTAAATACTTAATTTTCGCACCATATTCTTCTGGTAAACAATATCCTGTGGTATCAGGAATGTTTAAAACCGTTGCACCTGATTGTATCATTTCTTCGCAGACTTTGGCTAAAAAAGAATTTTCTGTTCTTCCTGCATCTTCGGCATAAAATTCTACATCATCTACAAAGTTTTTAGCATAAGAAACTGCTTCTTTTCCTCTTCGGATAACCTCACTTTGTGAAGAATTAAATTTATATTTTATATGAGAATCACTTGTTCCGATTCCTGTATGAATTCTTGGTTTCACCGCATTTTTTAACGCTGCGGCTGCCACTTCAATATCTTTTTTAACCGCACGTGTTAATCCACAAACAGTAGCATTTTTAACAATTTTTGAAATTTCTTGTACCGAAGCAAAATCTCCAGGGCTAGACACAGGAAAACCAGCTTCAATAACATCGACTCCTAAAAAATCAAGCCTTTCGGCGATAATTAATTTTTGGGTTGTGTCTAACTTACAACCAGGCACTTGCTCGCCATCACGAAGTGTTGTATCAAAAATTTGTACTTTATCGTTTTGCATCTATCTTAATTTATTTACCTTTAATTAATCAAATATAGCTGTTGATGTCTTTAATTTATTTTTTTTTAAGTATAACGTACGATATTTAACTTTTCAAAAAAAAACTTAAAACATTAAAAAACAAGAGTTTATGACAAATTATACTACACCATCCAATCAACAAAACGATACGTTATTTATACTAATAAAATCTTTATCAAAATCTGAAAAACGTCAGTTTAATCTTTACGTTGGTCGTTTAGAAGGAAATAATAATGCAAAATTTTTTACGCTTTTTAAATTTTTAGATAAACAAAAAAAATATGATGAAAAAATCATTATTAAAAATAATATTGTAAGCAAACAGCAACTTTCTAATTTAAAAGCACATTTATACAAACAAATTTTAATTAGTCTGCGGATGAATCCCGCACATAAAAATATCCGAATTCAAATACGAGAACTATTAGATTTCGCAACTATTTTATATCAAAAAGGATTGTACAAACAAAGTTTAAAATTACTCGATAAAGCCAAAAATATGGCAATTGATAGCGAAGAAAAAAACATTGCTTATGAAATTGTAGAATTTGAGAAAATAATTGAAAGCCAATACATTACACGAAGTATCAGTACTCGTTCTGATGAATTATCAATTCAAGCAAAAGAACTAAGTCAGCAAAATGTAATTGCTAGTAAATTATCTAATTTATCGCTACAATTATATGGAGCTCTATTAAAAAATGGCTATGTAAAAAACGATATAGAACTTCAAAAAGTAAACTCTTATTTTAATTCTAAATTACCTAATTATGATTATAATAATTTAGGTTTCAGAGAAAAATTATGGCTTTACAAAGCCAATTTATGGCGTAGTTTTTTAACGCAAGATTTTCTTCAAAGCTATAAATATGCACATAAGTGGGTTTATTTATTTAAAAACGATACTCGAAACATTGCTATTAATCCGGTTTTTTACCTAAAAGGAACCAATTACTTATTAGAAAGTTTATTTTTTATCAAACATTTTAAAAAATTTAAAGAAGAACTCGCTTGTTTTGAACAAGAAATTGAAACTAATTTAATTCCAATAAATAGCAATACCGAAATTTTAATTTTCCAATATTACTATGCAAATAAATTACATTTACATTTTTTAGAAGGAACTTTTGAACAAGGTGAATATTTGGTAGAAACTATCAATAAAAAGATTGAAATTTATAGAAATAAACTAGACAACCATCATATTGTTGTTTTATATTACAAAATAGCCAGTTTGTATTTTGGAATGGGAAAAAACAAAGAATGTATCTTTTATTTGAATAAAATTATTTCTTCTAAAAAAATTCATGTTGCCGAAGATTTACAATGTTTTGCCCGAATTTTAAGCTTAATAGCTCATTACGAATGCGGTTTAGACTATGATTTTGAACGACAATTTAAAGACACCTATCGCTTTTTATTAAAAATGGAAAATCTTCAAGAAGTTCAAAAAGAACTTATATCTTCAATAAAAGCGTTAGGTGATGTTTTTCCGCATGAAATAAAAAAAGAATTTAAAAAAATATATAATCGTTTAAAAGTATATGAAAATCATCCGTATGAAAAAAGAGCCTTCTTATATTTAGATATTCTTTCATGGCTGGCTTCTAAAATAGAAAATAAAACCGTTGCCGAAATCATCAAAAACAAATATCTTCAAAAATCATAAAAAATTAAAATAATGCCTTGGCAATAGCTTTAATATTATCACTTTTTCCCATAGAATAATAATGTAAAACAGGCACACCCGCTTTTAATAATTCTTGCGATTGTGCAATTGCCCATGCAATTCCAAGCTCTCGAATCTGCTGATTATTTTTACACAATTCTATTTCGGTGATTAAATTTTGTGGCAAATCAATTTTAAAAACCTGTGGCAATAATTGCAAATGACGTTTTATAGCAATAGGTTTTATTCCAGGAATAATCGGTACGGTAATGCCCATTTTTCTTGCCTGTTTTACAAACTCAAAATACTTTTGATTGTCGAAAAACATTTGCGTAACCACATAATCTGCTCCTGCCTCGACTTTTTCTTTTAGCCGTTTTAAATCGGTTTGTAACGATGGAGCTTCTAAATGTTTTTCAGGATACCCCGCAACGCCAATACAAAAATCAGCCTTATGATTTGCTTCAATTACATCGTGTAAATATTTTCCATTATTTAAATTTTGAATTTGCCCCACTAATTCCGTTGCATATTGATGCCCATCTTTATTAGCTTCAAAATACCGCTGATGACTCATGGCATCGCCCCGCAATGCCATTACATTTTCGATACCTAAATAATGGCAATCGACCAATAAATATTCGGTTTCTTCTTTACTAAAACCGCCACAAAGCACGTGTGGCACGGTATCTACATCGTATTTATGTTTTATCGCCGCACAAATCCCAACCGTTCCAGGTCGCATTCTAGTAATTTTTCTATCTAATAAACCGTTGCCTTTATCGATATATAAATGTTCTTCTCTCGAAGTTGTAACATCTATAAAAGGTGGATTAAATTCCATTAACGGCTCAATATTATTATATAAATCTTGGATATTATTTCCTTTTTTCGGCGGAATAATTTCAAACGAAAACAATGTTTTTCCCTTTGATTTTTTTATGTGTTCTGTTACTTTCATAAAATTTATTTTTAATTATTTAAAGCCTGTTTAAATTTTATTTAAACAGGTTTTATAGCTGAAAAATCGAATCCGTCAAACTGAATTTATTTCAGTTTCGCATCCTGATTTACCGTAGTTCTTTACTTTTTTTGATGATTCTTGTCAATTCGAGTGATTTTAATGACTAAAAGGAATTAAAATAGTATCGAGAATTTGAATTATTTCATGTTGATTAACTTTAATATTAAAAAAGTTCTCGATACAATTTTTTGAAGAAAAAAAATCACTCGAACTGACAGTTTATTATTTAATTTTTAAACAGGCTCTTATACATCGGCAATCGCAGGATGTAACCATTTTCTAGCTTTTTCTAGCGTGATATTTTTTCTATCTGCAAAATCACGCACTTGGTCATCGGTAATTTTTCCTAATCCGAAGTATTTTGCTTCTTTATTTGCAAAATAATATCCTGAAACTGCGGCGGCTGGCAACATCGCTAAACTTTCGGTAAGGGTTACGCCTATTTTTTCTTCGACATTTAAAAGTGCCCAAATTGTTTCTTTTTCTAAATGGTCAGGACAAGCAGGATACCCCGGTGCAGGACGGATTCCTTTATAAGTTTCCTTTATTAATTCTTCATTTGATAAATTTTCATCAACCGCATATCCCCAATGTTTTGTTCGTATTCTGTGATGTAAATATTCGGCAAAAGCTTCTGCAAAACGGTCGGCAATTGCCTGTACCATAATTGCATTATAATCATCTTCTTTATCTTTATATTTTTTTGCTAATTCATCTGCACCAAAAATTGCTGTACAAAAAGCGCCCATATAATCTTGTTTCTCTGATGTTTTTGGCGCGATAAAATCGGCTAAAGCAATACTTGGTTTTCCATCTCGTTTTTTTAATTGCTGACGCAGGGTTCTAAAAACAGCAATTTCTTTTGAATTTTTCTGAATAGAAATATCATCATCATTTATTGAATTTGCTTCAAATAAGCCAAAAATTCCTTTTGGTTTTAATAATTGCTTAGTAATGATTTCATTTAAAATATTTTTTGAATCCTTGAATAATTGTGTTGCTTGTTCACCGACAATTTCATCTGTTAAAATATCTGGATATTTTCCGTGTAAATCCCAACTTCTAAAAAACGGACTCCAATCAATAAATGGCAATAATTCTTTTAAACTGATTTGTTCTAAAGTTTGAATTCCTAATTCTTTTGGTTTTACAATTGATGACGTTTCCCAATCAATTTTAAATTTACGTTTTCTCGCTTCTTCAATAGAAATATATGCCTTTGCTTTTCCTCGTTTTAAAAATTTTTCACGAAATTCATCGTAATCTTGTTTTAACTTAGCAACATAGGCATTACTTGTTTCTTTATTTAATAAATCACTGACAACCGTTACCGCTCTTGAGGCATCATTTACATGGACAACTGCATTTTTATATTGTGTATCTATTTTTACTGCCGTATGTGCTTTTGAAGTTGTTGCACCGCCAATTAGCAACGGAACTGTAAAATTTTGACGTTCCATTTCCTTTGCCAAATACACCATTTCATCTAAAGAAGGCGTTATTAACCCTGATAAACCAATAATATCAACCTGTTCTTTTTTGGCGGTTTCGATAATTTTTTCAGGCGCTACCATTACGCCTAAATCGACAATTTCATAATTATTACAGCCCAAAACAACGCTTACAATATTTTTACCAATATCATGAACATCGCCTTTTACAGTTGCCATTAAAACTTTTCCTAAAGCTTGTTGTTTTTCGCCTTTTTCGGCTTCAATAAAGGGGTTTAAATATGCCACCGCTTTTTTCATCACCCGAGCCGATTTTACTACTTGAGGCAGAAACATTTTTCCTGCTCCAAATAAATCGCCAACCACGTTCATTCCAATCATTAAATTTCCTTCAATAACTTGAATTGGTTTTGCTGATTCTTTCCTTGCTAATTCTACATCTTCTAAAATAAATTCATCAATTCCCTTTACTAATGAATGCGTGATTCGGTCTTGCAATGGCAAACTTCGCCACGCTAATATTTTTGTTTCATCTTGTTTTTTAACGCCTTTTACAGTTTCTGCAAAATCTAATAAACGTTCTGTTGCGTCTTCTCTTTTATCTAAAATTACATCTTCAATATGTGCTAATAAATCCTTTGGAATATCATCATAAACTTCCAACATCGCAGGATTTACAATTCCGATATTCATTCCAGCTTGAATCGCATAATACAGAAAAACCGAGTGCATTGCTTCTCTGACAGTATTATTTCCTCGGAAAGAAAATGACACATTACTAACGCCACCACTTACGCTTACGTTGGGCAAATTTTGACGCACCCAACGAGTTGCTTCAATAAAATCGATAGCATTTTTTCGGTGTTCTTCCATTCCTGTGGCGACAGGGAAAATATTCAAATCGAAAATAATATCTTCGGATGCAAAACCTACTTTATCGACCAAAACACGATACGAACGTTCAGCAATTTCAATTCTTCTTTGATAAGTATCAGCTTGCCCAACCTCATCAAAAGCCATTACGATTACCGCCGCTCCGTATCTTTTAATTTGCGTTGCTTCCCAAATAAATTTTTCTTCGCCTTCTTTTAACGAAATAGAATTTACCACACTTTTTCCTTGCACAACTTGTAAACCTGCTTCAATAATTTCCCATTTCGAGCTATCAATCATCAGTGGAACTCTACAAATATCAGGCTCAGAAGCAATCAAGTTTAAAAACCGAACCATGGCTTGTTTTCCATCAATCAAACCATCATCCATATTAATATCTATAATTTGTGCTCCTCCTTCTACTTGATGTCTTGCAATGGCTAAAGCTTCTTCAAATTTTTCTTCTTTTATCAATCGTAAAAACTTACGAGAACCAGCTACATTGGTACGTTCTCCAACATTTATAAAGTTGCTGTTTTCATTTAAAATCAATGGTTCTAAACCTGATAATTTTAAATATTTTTCTTGTTTTATTTGCATTTTCTTGGAGGATATTTAATTGCTAATTCCGAAATTGTTGCAATATGTTCTGGCGTTGTACCACAGCATCCACCGATAATATTTATCAAATTTTTCTTAAAATATTCTTCAATTTGATTTCCCATTTCTTGGGCAGTTTCGTCGTATTCGCCAAAAGCATTTGGAAGTCCAGCATTTGGATGAGCCGAAATTGCAAAGTTGGTTTTCGAAGCGATTGCCTCTAAATGAGGTTGTAATAAATTAGCTCCTAAAGCACAATTGAACCCTACGGATAATAGCGGAATATGGGAAATAGAAATTAAAAAAGCTTCGGCAGTTTGCCCCGACAACGTTCGACCGCTGGCATCAGTAATTGTCCCGCTTAACATTACAGGAATTTCAATTTTACGTTCATCTTTTACTTCTTCAATAGCAAATAATGCTGCTTTTGCGTTTAGGGTATCAAAAACAGTTTCTACTAATAACATATCGCAACCGCCGTCTAAAAGTGCTTCCACTTGTTGCCTGTAAGCGATGCGTAATTCATTAAAAGTAACGGCTCTATAACCTGGATCGTTTACGTCTGGCGACATACTTGCAGTACGATTTGTAGGACCTATCGAACCTGCAACAAATCGTGGTTTATGCGGTTCTTTTTGGGTAAATTCATCGGCAACTTCTTTCGCTATTTTTGCTGATTGATAATTTAATTCATAGACTAAATTTTCCATTTGATAATCAGCCATGGCAATTGTTGTGCCTGAAAAAGTGTTGGTTTCTATAATATCAGCTCCAGCTTCAAAATATTTTGCATGAATTTCTTTTATAGCTTGGGGTTGTGTAATAGAAAGTAAATCGTTGTTTCCTTGTAGCGATGTTGGGTAATTTTTAAAGCGTTTTCCTCGGAAATCTTCTTCGGTAAATTTATATGCCTGAAGCATGGTTCCCATTGCTCCATCGAGCAGCAGAATACGTTTTTGTATTTCTTGATAAATGTTTGACATTCCTGATTTTATAGTAGAAGCTATCAGGAAAAGAGGAAAAAAAGTTCTTTGCCGTTATCTCTCTTAAAAAGCTGTATTTTTTAATGAAACAGTTTTTAAGTAGAATTTAGCACCTTCTTTATTTGGAAATTTAAAAAGTTTTAAAATTTCCAAATAAAGGGTTGCTAAGGTTTCTTAGGGTCTAATCCCTCCACCTTTCTTGATAACATTCTTATTAAATTAATGAACTAATAAAGTGCAAATTAACGAACTTTTTTTTTGTTTTAATAATTTTGAAGCTATAATTATTAAAATTTAATAATTATATAAGTTTGATGATAAATATCTATCGCCAATATCACAGATAATTGCCACAATAATTCCTTGGTCAATTTCCTCGGCAACTTGTAAAGCGGCATGCACTGCTCCACCACTACTCATACCTCCAAAAACACCTTCTTGACTGGCTAATTTTCGGGTCATATTACGGGCTTGATTTTCACTAATTTCGATTACTTGGTCAACTTTAGAGCGGTCAAATATTTTTGGTAAATATTCTTTTGACCATTTCCTAATACCCGGAATACTAGTATCATCAGTTGGTTGTACACCAACAATTTGAATGTTTGAATTTTGCTCTTTTAAATAGGTAGAAACTCCCATAATAGTTCCTGTAGTTCCCATTGCCGATACAAAATGAGTTACCTCACCTTCGGTATCTTTCCAGATTTCAGGACCTGTGGTTTTGTAATGAGCCTTCCAATTATCGTTATTTTCAAATTGATTTAGCATAAAATAGCCTTTTTTATAGCGTAATTTTTGAGCTAAATCTCTCGAACCTTCTATCCCTTCTTCTTTTGGCGTTAATAAGACTTCTGCTCCGTAAGCTTTCATAGTTTTCACACGTTCTACCGTTGAATTTTCAGGCATTACAAGAGTCATTTTTAAGCCCAATACATTTGCGATAAAAGCCAATGCAATTCCTGTATTTCCGCTGGTTGCTTCGACTAAATGGTCTCCTTTTTTAATGTTTCTTCGGTTTAAAGCCTCTAAAATCATATTGTAAGCAGCCCTATCTTTTACGCTTCCACCAGGGTTATTTCCTTCTAATTTTAAAAAAAGACGCACGCCTTTTTTATCAAGAATATTGCTAACTTCTACTAGCGGGGTATTTCCAACAAAGTCTGTTATTTTTTTTGCTTTCATAATTTTAAACTTTATTTAATGAAATAATTTTATTTTCTGATTGATATATCACTAACGATTTTGGCGGTACAGATGCTGTAACGCACACATTTGCACCAATTACGCTATTTTCACCTATAATAACATCGCCTCCTAAAATAGTGGCATTAGCATACACAGTTACATTATTTTCAATAGTTGGATGTCTTTTTGTTTCGGCTAAACTTTTTTTAACTTGAATTCCACCGAGTGTAACACCTTGATAAATTTTCACATTATTTTGAATAATTGTTGTTTCACCAATTACAATTCCTGTTGCATGGTCAATAAAAAACGAATCGCCAATCGTTGCTCCTGGATGAATATCGGTACCTGTTAATCCGTGTGCATATTCGCTCATCATTCTAGGAATTGTAGGTACTTTTAAATCATTTAGTTCGTGGCTTAAACGATATATTGCAATAGCATGAAACCCTGGATACGCCAAATAAATTTCCTCTAAACTTTTCGCTGCTGGGTCTGTTTTTTCAAAAGCGATGGCATCTAAATCTAGTTTTCGTCTTATTTTTGGTAATTTATCTTGAAATGACACCCAAATTTTATCCGCATTTTGTATTTTTAAACGTCTTGTTATTTCAAAGAAATTTTCAGTAATACTTTCTTTATTCTTTGCTTTAAATTCTTGGTCAAACAAGGCATAAAATATTTTTTTGGTAAAAATCTCAACAGTATCTTTTAAACAGATATTATAATTTTTCAGTGGTTTTTCTATTGTATTCATTAAATCTCAATTACGAATATAAAATTCTATATAAACTCGTAAAACTATGCTTTTATTTTGAGATTTAATCAAATCGATGAAATTAATTTATGGCTTTTACCACTGCTTTTGGGGCTTCTTTTCGAGTGCCATCGAAACCATCAATACCGCCTACTGTGGTGTATTTCATTACGTATTTTTTATCAGGATAAATAATTTTAAAAGCACTTTGACACATTAAAGTTGCTTCGTGAAAACCGCATAAAATCAATTTTAATTTCCCAGGATAGGTATTTACATCGCCAATGGCATAAATTCCTGGAATATTTGTTTGATAATCTAAGGCATTATTTACTTTGATGGCATTTTTTTCAATTTCTAAGCCCCAATTTCCGATAGGTCCTAATTTAGGTGACAAGCCAAAAAGAGGAATAAAATGGTCGCATTTTAGCGTATATTCTTCTTCGTTTTTCTCTTGATTTTTTTGAGAAACTACCACGCCTTCTACATGATTTTGCCCAACAATTCCTTTAATTTCTGCAGGTGTTATTAGGTTGATTTTTCCTGCATTTTTCAATTCTTGTACTTTTTCTACGGAATCTAAAGCGCCACGAAATTCATTTCTTCGGTGTACTAAGGTTACTGATTTTGCAATATCGGTTAAAAAAATTGACCAATCTAAAGCGGAGTCTCCACCACCAGCAATTACCACGTTTTTATTGCGATATACTTCTGGTTCTTTAATCATGTATTCCACGCCTTTATCTTCAAAATCGGCGATGTTTGGAATGGGTGGTTTTCGTGGTTCAAAACTTCCTAAACCTCCAGCAATTGCGACTACGGGTGCTTGGTGTTTTGTGCCTTTATTGGTGGTTACAATAAAACTTCCGTCTTCTTGTTTTTCGATAGTTTCAGCACGTTCTCCTAAGGTAAATCCTGGTTCAAATTGCTTGATTTGTTCCATTAATTTATGAGTTAAATCGCCCGCTAAAATCTCTGGATATGCAGGAATATCATAAATCGGTTTCTTTGGATAAATCTCTGAACACTGCCCGCCTTGTTGTGGCAATGCGTCAATTAAATGACAGCGTAATTTTAACAATCCTGCTTCAAAAACAGTAAATAGTCCTGTTGGACCTGCTCCTATTATTAAGATATCTGTTGTAATCATTTTTTAAGTTTTTTACCACTTTAAAACACGATGTATTCAAACAAATACACGGGTTTAAAAATTGGAGGTTTTTTAATAATTTTTTCTGATATTTACTCTACTAAACTTCTTGTAAACAAATTTAGTGTTCTTACTTTGTGTTCAAAATCGCCTTTCAGCGTTTTTCTATATTTGTTTAAATTTTGTACCAAATCGTCAATATTATCAGGAATTACTTCTTCAAAAAACTGACGTAATCTTTTAGCAGTTGTCGGTGATTTTCCGTTGGTCGAAATTGCAATTTTCACGTTTCCTTTGGTTACGATTCCACCCATATAAAAATCACAATACGGCGGATTATCAGCCACATTTACCAATATATTTTTAGCTTTACAATCTTTATATACTTGAATATTTACAGCAACTTTATCGGTCGTTGCGATGACCATATTTTTATCTACCAAGTAATTTTTATGATACACAGCTGTTATCATTTTAACCGAAAACTTATTTGCTAAAGCCATCGTTTCTTCTCTAAAAAATGGTGCGAGTAGTACCACTTTTGAATTTGGGCTTGATTTTAACAAAAAGGATAATTTTTCAAGTGCTACAAATCCACCACCAACAATTAGGGTTTCTAGTTGATTTGTTTTTAAAAATATTGGATATAAATTATTTCGTTGTTCCGCCATTGTTATGCTATTCTTTTCACCTTTTTTGTAGTATTCTGATTTTTGATTTTCAATAATTCTTCACGATGTTTTACCACTTCTCCTAACACGATAATTGCAGGGTTTTCCAATTGATTTTCAAGCACAATTTGTTCGATAGTGTCTACCGTTCCTATGCCTATTTTTTCTTCGGATGTGGTTCCGTTTTGAATAATTGCGATGGGTAAATCGTGCTTATTTTCTTGTTTAAAAAGATTTACAATTTCTGATAATTTACCCATTCCCATTAAAATAACTACTGTTGCATTTGATTTTGATGCCAAAGCAATATCGCTCGACAATTTATGTTCTTTGGTTGTTCCTGTAATGACCCAAAAACTTTCAGCATATCCACGTTTTGTAAGCGGGATATTTTGAGAAGCTGCTACGGCTAATGATGATGAAACCCCTGGAATAACCGCAACTGTTACGCCAAATTTCGCTGCATATTCCATTTCTTCAGCTCCTCGTCCAAAAATAAACGGATCGCCACCTTTTAAGCGTACCACATGCCCCTGCGATTTTGCTCTAGCCACAATTAATTCATTAATTTGCTCTTGCTGATATTTATAACAACCTCGGCGTTTTCCTACAAAAATAACCTCAGCTTTTGGGTTTATATAACTTAATAATTCATCATTTACCAAAGCATCGTATAAAACAACGTCGGCTGTTTTTAATACCTTAATAGCTTTTAAAGTGATTAAATCTACATCGCCAGGCCCTGCTCCGATTACGGTTAATTTTGGTAAATTTCTCATCATCATTATTATTTTTATTAATTTTCTAAGGCTAATTTCCTATAAGAATCTACCGATTTATAAAACACTTTTGTATCGTTTAAATATTTATTTGCAAATGCTTCTGTTGGTTCATTTTCTTTTATTTGATACACAAAATCAGCAAAAGAAGTTTTTGTTGGCAACGTAATTTTATTTGTATCAATAAAAACCTTATCAAAATTAGTTATAATTCCTGCCTGTGTATTTGTTTTTTCACCTTCGGCAGTTAATAAAGCTTTTGCAGTATTTATAATTGCTGAATACGAATGATAAATGCTATCCGACCATTGTTTTTGGTTAAAAGCTTGACTAGCATTTTCAATTTTCTCTTCACTTTCAAATAAAAGTGTTGCAATTAAATCGATAACAACCCCAGCACATTCACCAACTCCGATGGCTTTCACATAGTTTTTATCGTGTCCCCAATCCATAAAATCATCTTCGGATAAATTAGAGGTATCCGACAAATGCTTTAACAAATCATAGAAATACGTTTTTCCTTTTCTATCATAATATGTTAAAAAATCTTCATTTTCGAGTTTATTTTGAATTTTATTATCTTCAAAATCATTTAATAAAATACGCAACGATTCTGGTCCTCTTTTACTCGGTATTTTTACTAATTTATCAGAAAAACGCCCTTGCCCATCACCAATTACACCACCACCAACTAAAACTTGTAAGGCAGGTGCTAATAAATTACCAACTTTTACAGACATTCCTTGAAAACCGATATGTGCCATATTGTGCTGTCCACAGGCATTCATACAACCGCTAATTTTAATCGCCAAGTCTTTGTTGTTTACATACGCAGGATATTCCGTTTTTAAAACACGTTCCAATTCTGAGGCAATTCCTGTACTGCTCGAAATCCCTAAATTACAGGTGTCTGTTCCAGGGCAAGCCGTGATGTCGTTAAAGCTATTATATCCCGCTTCGGTAAAGCCTAATTTTTCTAATTCGATATAAAAAAAAGGCAAAGCTTCTTCACGAATATGACGAATTAAAATGTTTTGACGCAAGGTAAAACGCAATTCATTTGCCCCATATTTTTTAATTAAATCGGCTAATAAACGAGCTTTATCGGTATAAAAATCACCTAAATGAACTTTTATTCCAATTGCAAATAAACCTGATTGCTTTTGTTTGATAACATTTGACTGTTTCCATTTATTATAACTTTCTTTATCTTTGATTTTTACCAAAGGAATTTCAGCAGTTTCAAATTTTATTTCCTGCTCAAAATCAGTTGTATCAATTGGATAATTTGTGTATGAAAATGCTTTTTGTTCTTCTTTAACTAAATCTAAAAAAGCAGGAACACCTATATCTTTTATTAAAAATTTCAAACGAGCTTTTGCTCTTTTTGCACGTTCACCGTATCTGTCAAAAACACGTAAAACGCCTTCAATAGTAGGAATTAATAAATTTACAGGTAAAAATTCATAAATAATATCGGCATGTCGAGGTTGTGACCCCAATCCTCCGCCTAATAAAACTTTGAATCCTTTTGCTGATTTTCCGTCTATTATTTTTGATTTGGCGATAAAACCTAAATCGTGCATAAAACTTAACGCTGTGTCTTCATCCGTAGCTGAAAATGACATTTTAAATTTTCGTCCCATTTCTTGACAAATTGGATTTCTTAAGAAAAATTTAAACGTAGCATCGGCATAGGGCGACACATCAAAAGGTTCATTTACATCAATTCCTGCGGTTTCCGATGCGGTTATATTTCGAACGGCATTTCCACAAGCTTCTCGTAAAGTAATATCATCTTTTTCTAATTGTGCCCATAATTCTGGCGTTCTATCTAAACTCACATGATGAATTTGAATATCCTGACGCGTTGTAATATGCAAACGCCCACGAGAATACTCGTCAGAAACATCGGCAATTCGGTGTAATTGTTCGCTAGAAACTCTTCCGTAAGGCAATTTTATACGAATCATTTGCACGCCCAATTGACGTTGCCCATAAACTCCTCGTGCTAATCGTAAGCTACGAAAACGCTCTTCATCAATTTTACCTTCTTTAAAAAGTTCAATTTTTCGTGCTAATTCTAGAATATCTTTTTCTACAATTGGGTTCTCTATTTCGGTTCTAAAACTTTGCATAATTTTATTAGGTATCCGCTTTTTTACAAGCGTTTTATTTTGATATAATTTTGATTACTCAATAAAGCCAACTCCTGCGGTGTTATTGGTTTTTGGGTCGATTAAAATAAACGAACCTGTTGCTTTATTTTTACTATAACTATCAAAAAACAGCGGTTTATTTACTTTTAAAGAAACTTCGCCAATCGCATTTAAAATCAATTGTGATGGATTTTCTTCTTTCCCCGAAAAATCGGTTTTTATAATTGATGTTAAAGTCGTTATTTTTGCCTGCACTTCATTTACACCGTGTTTTATAATGTATTTTGAAGATGCTTGTAAAGGTGTTTTATCCATCCAACAAATAGTGGCATTTAATTGTTTTGCAACGGTTGGTTCTTCATTTTCTTTGACCAACATATCGCCTCGGCTGATATTAATATTATCATCTAAAGTGATGGTTATTGAACTTCCTTGAGTTGCTTTTTGATATTCTTTATCAAAAAAATGAATGCTTTTTATTTTCGATTTTGTTTCAGAAGGTAATACCATTATGGTATCGCCAACGGCTAAATCGCCACCATAAATTTTACCTGCGTATCCTCTAAAATCGTGATATTGTTCGGTTTTAGGTCTGATAACCGTTTGCACAGGAAAACGTGTTTGCGAAGCTTGAGAAACATCTTCAAATTCTAAGGTTTCTAAATGATTTAACAAGGTTTCTCCTTTATACCAAGGCATTTTTGTTGATGATTTAACTACATTATCGCCTTTTAATGCCGAAATAGGAATAAAGGTTATTTGTTGATTTTCATAGCCACTTTTACTTGCTAAATCTTGGATTTCTTTTTTAATTTCATTGAATTTTTCTTCTGAAAAATCAACCAAATCCATTTTATTAACCGCAATTACCACATCTTTTACACGTAATAAGGTATTGATAAAAAAATGACGATACGTTTGTTCAACTACGCCATTTCGAGCATCAATTAAAACGATAGAAGCTTGAGAATTAGATGCTCCCGTAACCATATTTCGAGTATATTCAATATGCCCAGGCGTATCGGCAATAATAAAACTCGTTGTTGGTGTTGAAAAATAAATATGTGCAACATCAATAGTAATTCCTTGCTCACGTTCGGCAACTAAACCATCGGTTGCTAATGAAAAATCTAAATAATCAAAACCTCTTTGTTTACTTTTTGCTTCAATTGCCTCCAATTTATCGTCTGTTAATGATTTTGTATCATATAAAATACGACCAATTAAAGTACTTTTACCATCATCGACACTTCCTGCTGTTGCTATTTTTAATACGTTCATTTTTGTATGCTATTGGTTTTTACTGATTTCAATTCAAAACTTGAAAACAATTAAAGACCGATTTTTTTTATTAAATTATTTTTAATTTTTTCAGATAAATTTTAAATCTTCTTAAAAATAACCTTGTTGTTTACGTTTTTCCATGGCTGCTTCCGAGCGTTTATCATCAATTCTAGCCCCTCTTTCTGAAATGGTTGATTCTTTAATTTCGGCAACCACTTTATCAATACTTACAGCATCCGACAACACAGCGGCGGTACAACTCATATCGCCAACAGTACGAAAACGCACCATTCGCTCTTGAACAACCTCATCTTCTTCACGATAAACAACGGCATCTTCAGCCGACCAAATCATTCCATCACGAACAAAGGTTTTTCTTTTATGTGCAAAATAAATTGAAGGAATTTCAATCGCTTCTTTTTGAATATAGCTCCAAACATCTAACTCTGTCCAATTTGAAATAGGAAAAACACGTACATTCTGCCCTAAATCAATTCTTCCGTTTAAAATATCAAATAACTCAGGACGCTGATTTTTTTCGTCCCATTGCCCAAAATCATCTCTTACCGAAAAAATACGTTCTTTGGCTCTTGCTTTTTCTTCATCTCTACGAGCACCACCGATACAGGCATCAAAACCGAACTCTTCAATGGCATCTAATAGCGTTTCAGTTTGCAACATATTTCTACTTGCATATTTACCCGTTTCTTCTTTAACTTTACCATTATCAATATTATCTTGAACATTTCTAACGATTAATTCCACGCCTAATTCTTTGGCTAAACGGTCTCTAAATTCGATAGTTTCAGGAAAATTATGCCCTGTATCAATGTGCATTAAAGGAAACGGTATTTTCGCTGGATAAAATGCTTTTTGTGCCAATCGAACTAAGGTAATACTGTCTTTTCCCCCTGAAAATAATAATACAGGTTTTTCAAACTGTGCGACAACTTCTCTGAAAATATAAATAGCTTCGCTTTCTAAAGCACCTACTTTTATGGTGTTTTCTAAAGTTTTTGAGGCTATTTTTGATACTTTTTTTGATGTTGTTTTTGATGTTATGTCTGTTTTTTCTATTGCTATAATGTCCATAATGATACTCTTATTTTTAAATATGTAAACCGCATTCTCTGTTACTTTCTACCTTTGTTGGGTCAAAATATTTGAACTCATTTGGTAATTTATGGGTTTTTAAATACCCGTCTAAATCTTCATCTGTCCAATGATAAAAAGGGCTTACTTTTAAGATGCCATCTTTACTAAAAGATAAAACACCGATACCATCTCTAAAAGCCGTTTGTCCTTTTCGAAGATTGGTAAACCATATTTCAGGCTGATGAATTTTCATAGCTCTTTTAAAGGGTTCTAATTTTACTTGTTCAGTAAATTTCGCATGATTTTTATCATCAACCGAAGGAAGCCCCATAATAACAGTACGATGTGCTACGGTTTGTTTCGGCACATATAAATCAACATTTAAGTGTAATGTTTCAATGAGTTCTTGGGCGTGTTTATAGGTTTGGGGGGTGTTGTAACCTGTATCGCACCAAACAACTTTTATATTGGGGCTTTCTTGGGATGTTAGGTGTAAAATAGCTACTTCATAAGGTCGAAAGTTTGTGGTAATAATGGTTTTTTGATCTAAATTAAAAACCCATTGCACAATTTCTTTTGGGCTTAGTTTTGCTAATTCTTTATTTAAAATTTCTAAATTTAATTCGTTTTTTAAGCTCATTATTTTCCCCATTTTATTTTATTCCAAATTCTTTCGTGAAAAAAGTATAATACCATTTTTGTAATTAATTCGATGCTTCCTATTGAAAATGCTAAGGCTAATTCTCCTGTAATTAACCACGATATTAAAACCGTATCTATTGTTCCAATTATCCGCCAACTTACCGATTTAGCAAGGCTTCGCAAGGTGTTTTCATCTCCTTTGCCTGGCGTGTTATTTTTATTTTCTTTTATTAATTGTTCTAAAATCATTTCAAAATACTATTTCCCTATCGGGTAACTAGGTTTTAAGATTGCAAATGTATCAATTCAAATTAGATAACAAAAAAATTAAGGCTAAATTTTACAAAAACACTACTTAAAAGGACTTTTTATACTAAATCGGCAAGGGTTGTATTTTTCAATACTTCTAAGGTACTATCTCTAACTTGTATCATCAATTTACGTACACCACAAGCCTGTTCATCAGGGCAATCAATACATTTTTCATAATAGTTTAAACTCACGCAAGGAAGCATCGCTATTGGTCCTTCGAGAGTTCTAATAACGTCGGTCATTTGTATTTCTGATGCTTCTTTTAGCAGATAATATCCGCCACCTTTTCCTTTTTTCGCACCTAAAAAACCTGCTTTTCGCAATGTGAGTAAAATACTTTCTAGAAATTTATGTGAAATATTTTCACATTCGGAAATAGTGGCTATTTGCATTTTTATTCCGTGTTCTTGCCTAGCGATAAATGTTAGGGCTTTAATTCCGTATTTTGTTTTTTTAGATAGCATACCCCAAAAGTACACTTTTTATTTAATTTTTTATTATTTGTTATTTTTCTAAAGCCTGTTTTAAGTCGTTTATAATATCTATTACATTTTCTAAACCGACAGAACATCGAACTAAACTATCGGTAATTCCTACTTCTATTCTATCATTTATATTTAATTTACTATGTGTTGTTGATGCTGGATGCGTTACAATACTTCTAGTATCGCCTAAATTTGCCGATAAAGAACACATTTTGATGGCATTTAAAAACTTCCGCCCTGCATTAATGCCTCCTTTTATTTCGAAAGCTACAATATTTCCACCGAATCGCATTTGTTTTTTGGCGATTTCATACTTTGGATGCGATTTTAAAAATGGATATTTCACTAAATTTACCTTCGGATGATTTTCTAAAAATTCCGCTATTTTTAAGGCATTTTCACAATGTTTTTCAACACGGATGCTTAATGTTTCTAAACTTTTTGATAAAATCCACGCATTAAAAGGCGACATTGCAGGACCTGTATTTCTTGAAAATAAATAAATTTCTCGAATTAAATTAGCTTTTCCAACAGTAACTCCGCCTAAAACTCTTCCTTGTCCGTCAATTAATTTAGTTGCCGAATGAATGACTAAATCGGCACCAAAATCAATAGGATTTTGCAAATAAGGCGTCGCAAAACAATTGTCAATTATCAATAATAAATTATGTTTTTTAGCAATTTTACCAAGCAATTCTAAATCAATAATATCAACCGCTGGGTTTGTTGGCGTTTCGGCATATAAAATTTTAGTGTTTGGCTGAATTAAACTTTCTATTTTTTCAACTTCAGATATTTTAAAATAACTAGTTTCAATATTCCATTTCGGAAAATATTTAGTAAACAAACTATGTGTTGAACCAAATACAGATTTACAAGAAACAATATGCTCGCCAGCACTCAATAAAGCTCCGAAAGTCGAAAAAACAGCCGACATACCAGTTGCAAAAGCATATCCTGCTTCCGCTTTTTCCATCGCCACAATTTTATCTACAAATTCCGTGGTATTAGGATTTGAAAATCGGCTATATAAATTTTTATCTTTTTCTTCAGCAAAACAAGCACGCATATCTTCTGCATCTTCAAACACAAAACTAGATGTTAGATATAACGGCGTAGAATGTTCCGAAAATTGTGAACGTTCGGTTTGATTTCTTATCGCTTGGGTTTCAAACTGATGACTCATATTTGTTGTTTTTTATCTTTTAATTATTTTTTGCCAAGCGTAAAATATCACCAAAAACACCTCTTGCGGTTACCTTTGCCCCCGCTCCTGCTCCTTGAATAACAATGGGTTTTTCGCCATAAGATTCCGTGTAAATTTCAAAAAGAACATCCGAACCTTTTAAACTTCCCAAAACAGAATTTGTTGGCACAGAAACTAATTTCACCGTTAAATTTCCTTTTTCTTTTGATAAATCGCCTGATAAATCACCTATATAACGCAATACATGATTGGGTTTTTGTGCGTTTTTTTTCTGCTGAAAAACAGTATTTAAAGCTTTTAAATTCGATAAAAAATCAGCCGAAGAACTTTCTCTAAAATCTATTGGAATTAAATTTTCAATGGCAATATCTTCCAATTCATTTTTTAAATCTAACTCTCGTGCTAAAATCAATAATTTTCTAGCCACATCGTTTCCGCATAAATCTTCTCTTGGGTCTGGCTCGGTAAATCCCTTGTCAATTGCTTTTTGAAGTATTTCAGAAAAGGCTACATCATCCGAAGATAAAGTGTTAAATAAATAACTTAACGACCCCGAAAAAACGCCTCTAATTTTGGTGATATTTTCTCCTGAATCATGTAATAATTTAATCGTATCAATTAACGGTAAACCTGCACCAACATTGGTTTCATACAAATATGATTTATTATTTTTAGCTAAAGTATCTCTTAATTTTTTATAAAAATTATGCGATACGGTATTGGCTATTTTATTAGAAGAAACCAAATCGAAACCAGCTTCAATTAACGATGTATAATTTTCAATAAATTGATGACTAGCCGTATTATCAACAGCAATTAAATTTTCTAAATGATGTTGTTTTGCAAAATTAATAATGGTATTTACCGAAGAAACCTCTTGACTATTTTCGATTTTATTTTGCCAATTTTCATCAATTCCTTTCTGATTTAACAGCAATTTTTTAGAACCTGAAATGGCAAAAATATTCAATTGAATTTTATTTCTTTCAAGTACTGATTTTGTGTTTTCTATAATTTGATTAATTAAAGTTCCACCCACTAAACCTTTTCCAAAAACGGCAATATTTATTTTTTTAGCAACGCCAAAAACTTGCCCGTGAATAACGTTTAAAGCTTTATGTAATTGCTGTTTTTTAACAACCAAACTCACATTTTTACCTGAAATTGTGTTATTAAATAGCAACGGAACAATTTGATTTTTAATCAAGGCATTATACGAATGATGAAATTCACTTAAATCTTGCCCAATAATTGAAATCACCGAAACATCGGCTACAATTGAAATTTGATGTACATCTTTGGTATAAAAATCACTTTCAAATTCTTGCTCTAATGCCTTTATAGCTTCTTCGGATTTACTTTTATCAATCACCAAACCGATGCCTCTTTCCGAAGAACCTTGCGACACAATACTCACACTTATTTCTTTATTACTTAACGCTTTAAAAATACGCGCATCTACGCCAACTTTTCCTAATAAACCTCTTCCTTCAAAATTTAATAGAGCAACATTATCTAAAACAGCAATCGATTTTATGCCTTTTGAAGTTGTTTTCGATGTAATTAAAGTACCTGAATCGTTGGGTTTAAACGTATTTAAAATCCGAAGATTGATATTTTTTTCCAATAACGGACTGATTGTTTTTCCATGTAAAATAGTCGCTCCAAAATTGGCTAATTCATTTGCTTCAGAAAAAGAAAGCGTTTCTATTTTTTGAGCATCGGCAACCAAATCGGGGTTTGCGGTAAAAATTCCATCAACATGCGTGTAATTTTGCAATTCATCAGCATTTAAAAAATTCGCCAATAACGATGCTGTATAATTACTTCCATTTCGTCCTAAAGTAGTAGTTTCTCCTTTTAAATTAGAGGCTATAAAACCTGTTACAATAGTTACTGTATTGTTATTTTTCTTAAAATATTTTTGTACATTTTCTTTTGATATTTTTATAATTGGCTGTGCATTTCCAAAATTTTCAGCTGTTTTTAATAGCTTTCTGGCATCGGTAATTTTTGCTGATATTCCTTTTTGCGTTAAAAGTTCAGTAACTGTTTTTGCTGATAAAATTTCTCCTTGTGCTAGAATTTCATCTTTTATTTTTGGGCTAAAATCACCTAATAAACGAACTCCTTCGAAAAGTTTTTCTAAATGTGTAAATTCTGATGAAAAATCAAGCAGTGGCGTTAATTTTGATTGCTCAAATTTAAAAGCTTCAAACTGCTGTTTATAATTTTCATTTTTAGCAGATTTTTCTAAAATTTCTTCTAGTTGATTTGTGGCATTTCCTCTTGCCGAAACAACTACTGCTATTTTTTCTTGATTATTTATTTTTTCTTCAATAATAGAAATTACATTGCTAATTCCGTTATTTGACAACGATTTTCCTCCAAATTTGATTATTTTTATGTTCTTATTTTTTAATTTTGGATTAAAAATTGGGCTGATAATTTTATCCAATTGCTCATATTCCATTAAAAAAGCATCGTGTCCGTGTACCGAATTTATTTCATTATACGTAACATTATCATGTACTGAAGCGAGTTCTTTTTGCGTTTCTCTATTTTCTTCGGCGGTAAAAAATAAATCAGAATCAACGCCAATAATATGAATATCGGCTTGAATTTTTTCTAAAACAGCTACTTTATTTTCATTGCTATTTTTGGTTACATCAATGGTTTTTAACAACTGATTCATTAATTTATAGGATGCCAATTGATAGCGTTCTTGTAATTTTTCGCCATGATGTAATAACCAACTTTCAACATTAAATATTTCAGAATTATCTTTTTTAGAGCGATGAAAACGTTCTTTAAAAGATTTTGGCGTTCGATAACAAAGCATTGCGTGCATGCGGGCATCATGCACAGGATTTTTTGAATTTACTAAAAATTGTTCTTGAATTTGACAATTGGCAATTAACCAATCCGTAGCTTTCCAATCGGTGGCAATTGGGATAAATTTTTGTGTTATTTCAGGATTTAAAACTGCCATTTCCCACGCAATTCCTCCGCCTAAAGAACCGCCAATTAAGGCAAATAATTTTGTGATTTTTAGTTTTTCTAAGCCTTTTAAAAACAGCTTTGCAATATCTCTAGCCATAAAATTCTTATAATTTTCAATTAAAAAACCATCGTAGCCATTTCCTGGAATATTGAAACATAAAACTGTATAATTTGCCGTATTTATGGCTTTATTTTTTCCGATTAAATCTTTCCACCAGCCATTTTTTTGGTTTGCAACATTGCTATTTCCTGTTAATGCGTGATTGATTAAAACCACGGGTGCTGTGCCTAACTCTTTGCCAAAAACTTCATAACTTAAAGGAGTTTTTTCGAAAAAAAGTCCATTTTCTGTGGTAAAGTTGATAATATTTATCTGTAAAAGTTGCTGTATTAACATATTATAATTTTAAAAAAGACGTTTTTAAATCATTTTTTAAATCATCAATATTTTCTAATCCTACGGATAAACGAATTAAATCGTTAGTAACGCCTGCGCTTATCTGTGCCTTTTCGCTTAACTGTTGATGCGTGGTACTTGCAGGATGAATAATTAAAGATTTCGTATCGCCAATATTGGCTAATAATGAAAATAATTTTGTAGTATCCGCTACTTTTTTAGCCGATTCATAGCCTCCTTTTACGCCAAAAGTTACGATACCGCTTTGTCCTTTTGGTAAATATTTATCTGCTAATTTTTTATATTTGCTACTTTCCAATCCTGGGTAATTTACCCAAGCAACTTCTTCTTGGTTTTCTAACCATTTCGCTAATTCTAGGGCGTTTTCACTATGTTTTTTTATTCTGATTTCTAAGGTTTCCAATCCTTGGATAATATTAAACGCATTTGTAGGACTCAACGCTCCTCCAAAATCACGTAATCCTTCTAAAATTAATTTAAAAGTATAAGAAGATGCCCCTAAAACATCATTGTAAACCAGCCCATGATAGCCTGCGGAAGGTTCTGTAAATTCTGGAAATTTACCATTTGCCCAATTAAAAGTTCCTGCATCAATAATTGCTCCTCCTAAAGAAGTTCCGTGTCCGCCGATATATTTTGTTAACGAGTGAATTACGATATTTGCGCCGTGCTTAATTGGGTTTAACAAGGCTGGAGTTGCTACGGTATTATCGACAATAAAAGGAACTTCGGCGGTTTTTGCGTGGTTTGATATTGCTTTTAAATCTAACACATCTAACTTTGGGTTTCCTAAAGATTCTACAAAAAAAGCACGGGTATTTTCTTGTACTGCTTTGCCGAAATTATCAGGATTTGAAGCATCAACAAAAGTGGTTGTAATTCCTAATCGTGGTAGGGTAACGCTTAATAAATTGTACGTTCCGCCGTACAAACTGCTCGATGCTACAATATGGTCGCCTGCTTTTAACAAGGTTAATAATCCTGTTGAAATTGCCGATGTTCCTGACGCGAAAACTACCGCACCAATTCCGCCTTCTAAACTCGCTAAACGGTCTTGTAAAATTTGATTTGTTGGGTTGTTTAATCGGGTGTAAATAAAGCCCAATTCTTTTAATGAAAATAGATTTCCTGCATGCTCAGAATCGTTAAAAACATACGATGTTGTTTGGTAAATTGGTACGGCTCGTGTCCCTGCGGTTTGTGTTGCGTCGTGACCTGCGTGTAATGCGTTTGTTGCGAATTTTTGGGTACTCATTTTTCTTGTTTTTTGAAATAATTAAAATTAAAACAAAAGTTACCTGCACCTATTATTTTGATGCGCTTACTCGAAAAATGTTATGAAGAAATAGAACAATTACAGCGCTGTAATTGCTTTTTAGTTATCTATCCAATTTTAGATAAATGAATCTAAAATTAAGTAGAATTTAGCACCTTCTTTGACTTAAACAAAGGGTTGCTAAGGCTTCATAGGGTCTAATCCCTCCGCCTTTCTTGATAACATTGTCAATAAGTTATTGAACTTTGTGAGCACAAATATTCAATTATTATATTTTAATATCCAAATTTATTTTACTTTTTATTTTTAAAATAAATTATTTCAGTTACAAAATTTCACTAAAATAGGCTTGTTATTTTAACGTAAAATCAAGCGTTTTTTTATCAAAAATAAAGCAAAAATAAAGAAGAATTATTTGAAGCATTTTCCCGCTTTCCGCACTCGCTTCTGGCTAAAAAAAGCCAGAGAGCTCAAACAATTGCTACAATCGGGGCTAGGCATTTTGCACTATTTTTAAAGCAGTACATAACAGCATATATTTGCTAGATAAAAAAATTAAAAACCTCTTCAAAAACCAAATAAAAACAAGCCAAAAACAAAGAGAATTTCGTTCAAAATAACCTGCTTATTTTTAGTTGTTTTAGTTTATTTTTTCATAAATCTAACTACTTTTAATCGAAAAAATTTTTAAAAAAAAAGAAAAAATCACTAAAAAATCGTTTTTTCACGTTTTATAAGAACCTGTTTAAATTTCATCTAAAAAAATATAACAGAAAACAATAAATGAAATTCCCTTCAATTTCGCATCCTTATTTGCTGTAATTTTTAGTTTTTTTTGATGATTATTGTCAATTCGAGTAATTTTAATGACTAAAAGGAATTAAAATTATATCGAGAATTTGAGTTCTTTTATATTGATGAATTTTAATTGTCTTTACTATTAAATCAGTTCTCAAGACTATTTTTTTGAAGAAAAAAAATCACTCGAACTGACAGATTATTTAATTTTAAACAGGTTTTTATATTTATCAAAGTTTTATACTAACGGTTCAAATCGCGTCCTCTTGGTTCATTTCCTTCTTGAAGCACCACATCGGAATGTAAAAATTTCACAGCAACTGCCGAACCTTTTACTTTAGAGGCGCTTCGTGCTAACATTTCGGCTTCAAAATTGGTTAATACCCGTTTTCTAATTCCTTGTGTTCGCCAATTAGATAAAGCACCACACTCTTTTTTTATAGTTCGGGCTAACGATAAAGCGTCTAATAATGCCTGATTTGCGCCCTGCCCTTTAAAGGGGCTCATTGGATGTGCGGCATCGCCGATTAATGTTGTTTTTTCTGATTTCTCTAATACTTCTGAACGTAGCAATTCTCGGTCGTACACTGGGTATCCTGATATTTTATCAGCGAGTGTAGCGGCTAAAATTTGAGGAATCGGCTCATGCCAAGCTGTTCGGCGGCAGGCTTCTTCTTTTAGGGCTTCTGCACCTTTTTTAGATAAAATTTTAGCATCTTGCTCTGGCATAGGAAAACTTAATTGCCACATTACCGAATCGGCTGTATAAGGCATCATATAAATGCGCTCGTTACCATTTGCGGTTTGAAATACTGTTGCCGAATCTAACAACGGATTTTCTAATTCTTTTAAAGCGTCTAAAGGACAAATCCCTAAAATAACAATACACCCCAAATAGCGTAAAGGTAGGTTTTTATCACCTAATAATAGGGTTCTTACCGAACTACGAATCCCATCTGCGCCTACAACAATATCTGCTTCGGATGTTTTTATTTTTCCATTTACTTGAAAGGTTAATTGAACTTTTTCGGTTGTTGTTTTTTTATTTTCTTTAAAATCAATTAATTGATGCCCCCATTTCACTTGATTTTTATTTGTTAATTGTTCTAAAAGTTCAAAGCGTAAAGATTGCCTTGGAATATGAATATTTGTTCGTTTTGAAGGTTTATTCTTGGCAATATTTTCGGCAGAATCCAACCATTTTCTCATGCCCCATTCGCCAATTATTTTACCTTCCGTTGTGTGAATAATATGTTTTGTAGAAACTACGCCTTCTTTTAATTTTAAAATACCCAGCGCTTGAATTGCTTTGCTTGCTTGTTGCAGGGTTAAGCCATAGCCTTGAGCTCGAGCATCGAAACTACTATCTCGTTCGTAAAGTGTAAAAGGTATTTGTCGATGTAAACAGGCTACTGCTAATGCCACGCCGCCAATACCACCGCCAATAATAGCTATATGCGGGTAATTTTCAAGTGGTTTTTTAGGTGGATTTGTTGTTTTTACCAATCCTGAACCACTACAATTTATACATTTAGCATAGCTTACTTTTGGAGCAATTGGCGCAATTAATGTAGGTTCAGTGACTGATTTAGCCAATGCTGTTTTATATTGAAATTTTGTTTTTTTACTGATTTTTCGACGTTTTTTTCCTTCGCCTTTGCATTGCGTACAAATAGTCCAATTAGTGGGGGAATTTTTCATATTTTAATACCTTATTTCGGGGGGGGTTAGCAATTATTGAATACGTAAAATTACATTTTTTACTTTTTAAAACCGAAAAATATTCGTTTTATCTGTCGTTTTTAATATAGTATTTTTTAAGTGATTTTTTTTAATTTTCGACTGAAAAAGTTTTGTAACATAAAAATAAGAAATCGAATCCGTCAAACTGAATTTAGTTCAGTTTCGCATCCTGATTTGCCGTATTTATTCCCTTTTTTTTGATGATTTTTGTCAATTCGAGTGATTTTAATGACTAAAAGGAATTAAAATTGTATCGAGAATTTGAATTATTTTATTTTTGATGCTAAAAAAGTTCTCGATACAATTTTTTTGAAGGAAAAAAATCACTCGAACTGACAGTTTATTTAATTTTTAAACAGGCTCTAAGGGTTTATTTTATTTTTTTAGATGCTTTTTAAGTGATTTTTTTTAATTTCATCTGAAAAAATTTTATCGTAGAAATAGAATTTGAAATTAGAACTTCTTTGACGGCATAAGCAAGATGCTTGCGCTAGCGGGAGATTTACCGTAGTTCTCTTGTTGATGTGATGCTGAAATAAATTCAGCATGACGAGAATCTGGTCTTACTTTTAAAATAATTACAAACAAAATAATCGAATATCTTAAAAATTAGTACAAAACCCTAGCCCTGATTGAACGGTTTGTTTGAGCTCTTTTTTGTTTTTTCTTTTAAAAAATAAAAAAAGCGAGTAGTGAAAGCAGGTAACTGCTTCAAAAAAATAATAACATATTAGCACAAAAAAAATCGCCTAAAAATATATTTAGGCGATTTATATAAAATAAAATTTCAATAGGTATTTTTATAAAAAATATTAATTTAATTTAAATCCTATCTTGAAAAAATACTGTCCGAAGAATGAAAATGTTGAATTCGATGCCTTACGACCTAGCGTTCCTGCATTCTTCTTTTTAGTGTTTGTTAAATAATTATAGCTTAAAGGTTTTACGTCGAAACCAATAAACATTTCTTTGGTTAAATAATAGTCTAAACCTGCAACTGCTTGCACGCCTACACCTAATAACTCAACATGACTTAACCCTAAATTAGAAATACTTGATGTATTACTTAAATCAATAGTAGGATCAAAACTAGAGGTTCTGGTATAGTCTATTGGTAATGAAAAACCTACATAAGGCACCAATTTTGGGCTTTTAAGTTTTAAATACCATTGCAAACCTAAAGCGGCATGTAAACTGTACTTGTCTTCACCTATAATAGACTGATACGCAGGAACAACTACAGCGTTATTATCGTCTAAAATTGCTGGAATATTAACCGATGAAGGAGTGGTTCTAAAAGTGAAACCTCCATTTAATGAAAGTGCCATTTTATCGGAAATGAAGTATTTACCTTCAACTCCTGCCATATTCATTAAGCTATTATCATTGCTATTAATGGTATTGGCATAAGGAGCTTGACCGCTTACCTGATGCGAATTACCAACATAAGTTCCGCCTTGTTCTATGTAAGAACCTCGTCCCATTAATAAGGAAACGGTATAGCTTCCTTTTTGGGGTTTATAAGCATCTGTTTGGCTGCTAACAACCATCTCTTTATCGTTTTGAGACATCGCTGCAAAACCTGATAAAGATAATAATGTTATCAATATATATTTTTTCATAATTAAATTCTTTAAGAAATTTTTTGAGTTAAAAGTACCCAAGGTAAAACTTGGGTACTATTGTGTTTACCTTAAAGAAAATATTATGCTGATAATGCTGATTCCATTAAAGCCTTATACATTTCTGCAGATTTTTTAAGTTTTTCAATTTTAACTTCTAAAACAGCAATCCCTTCTTCTAAATCAGCAATTTCTTCTGCTCTTTGATCAGTAAGATCTGTTTTACCATCTTTAATTTGCTCAATTTCACGTTTAGCCGTTGCGATAGCATTGGTTACCTCTAAAACCTCTGCTTTTTGAGTTTTAATTTGCTCGGTAATTTGCTTCATACGATCGTCATAATCATCACCTGAATATTCGTTTGCCTCTAATTCTAGCTCTAACCCATTGAAATAAACGATATCTCCTTGAAGATTGTCCATTTTTTCTTTGTTAACTGTAACCTCTAATTCTAAAGCGGTTACCTTGTCTTTTAAAGCTTGGTATTCTGCTAATTTAGTGGTGTCAATTAACCCTTCTAAACGTGTAATTTCAGTGTTACACTTTACAACATTTTGCTGTGCTTGTGTTAATTGATTTTCTGCGCTTAAAATATTATTTTCTAAAGATATTACAGCTTCTAAAGAAGTTACAACATCCCTAGCTGTATAATAATCTTTTTTTGCTTTATCATAAGCTGTTCTAGCAGTTGCTAAATTACCACTTAATGCAGTAGTATCATACTCTGCTAATTCTAATTCATACTCAGCTACTTCTGATTCAGCAGTAGTTAACCATGATTCATTATTGCTCAAATTTGTTTCAGCACCTGCTAAAGCTTGTTGTGCTTCATTAAATACTTCTGTATTTGTTTTTGTTTGGTCATCTCTTTCAACATTAAAAAACTCACCAACAGTAGGGTCGTTATAATAATCAGTAACAACACCGCCATTATTTACAACATCTTGATATGATGTATATGCTGTTGTTCCGAAAACAACCTCGTTATTATCGTTGCTGATAACTTTATAATAGGTAGCTGATGAACCATCATTTGCAATACCTGCTTTATCATCATAACCGTTACTGGTAATTATAACATCAGAAGGGTTTGCATCAAACTTTAATTTAGCTGCTTTGTATTCTGCTTCTAAAGAAGTTATAGAATTCTTTAAAGACTCAATGGTCGTTTTATAAGAAGCTATATTACTTTTTTTATTTGCAATATTATTGATAAGATCGCTATAGTTTGAAGAAAAACCTTGTGCTTCATTATACGCTTCTCTTGTTTGATCATAAAGAGCCTTTGCTGCTGTTTTATTGCTTAAAGCAACCTCATAGCTTACTGCTGTTCCTCCTGTTAACTCGGTTAATTCTTCTTGAGTTTCCGTTAAACTTTCTTTAGCAGTTGCTATATTTACATTAGCAGCTTCTATTTGTCTTTTATAAGAATTTAATAAATATTTTTCATTTTGATAATCATTTAAGTTTTCACTATAATCACCAAATACTGATAATTCAGTAGTTTCAATCTCGGTAATTCTAGCTTCTTTTTCTTTATTAGTTGCTTTTAAAGCATCTATTGCTTTTTGAATTTCAAGAACTTGAGCTCCAACAGTTGTAGGGTCAGATAAAACAGCTTCTAATAAAGCTAACTTATCAGTTTCTTTTAATAAACCGCTTTCTAATTCTAAAACCTCTAATTCGTAGCCTTTAATTGCGTTATCTTGATTAAAAACATCAACAACGTCAGCTTTTAACTTTACTAATTGACGATTTTTCTTCGCTAAATCAGCTTCTGCGCTAATAATTTGTCCTTTTTCAGCAAAAAATTTCCCTAAATAATCTCTAACAGCTTCCGATTTAACGTCTTCTATTTGTGTTTTTAAAGTTGCTAAAGCAGTAATGTGTTTTTGGTTTGCTAATTCAAGATCGTTTTGTGCAGCTGCAATTGCTAATTCATTTTGCGCTAATTCAGCAGCATTTGAATTTTCTTTACTTTTTACTTCTAGTAACACCAAAGCTAACTTTGCTTTTGCCATTTCTAATTCCGCTGTTTTTAAGGTTTTTCTAGCAGCAAGTAATTCCGCATGACCTTTGTAAATAGCTTCTACCTCACTAGACATTTCCTCTTTAACACAAGATGTTGTTAATCCTAAGGTACCTGCTAATAATACGGCAAGCGTAAATTTTCCAAAATTTTTCATTCTTTCTTTTTCTTTTTATTATTTATTTGTAATTATTTATACACATTTTTTTAAGTGAAAAACAACAGAATAACCCCCAAGTTTTGAAGATTTTTTTAAAAACCTTCCCTTAGATAAATGGCAATAATATTGTAACAAATTGAAAAATAAATTTTTTAGCAATTTTTTATTTTTTCACTGTTTTAGAAAGCAATTTCTGGTTCAAATGTATGTAAATATTCCTGATTACAAGCTTTTTAATATAAAATTATTAAAATTTTAACATAATTTTAACTAACTTATTTCATTTAATAAAGATAAAAAAGAGCTGTACCCCCTTATAACAAAGAGGAAACCATCTTACATATTGATTTAAAGCGAACTATACTAAATAAGAATAAACAAAAAACAGCGCTATCAATAGTGATAACGCTGTTTTTAATAAATAATATGAATTAAACAATGCTTTTTTTACTTAATAACTTTAATCCAGTTTCCTTTTGTTCTGGCTATATAATCATTATCATACATTGCTTCTACTTGTACACCTGGTAAATAATAAGTTCCTAAATACGATGCATTTAACAACACCGTAAATGTTTTTTTCTGATGTTCTTTTAGCGTAAAATAATTACTAATACTAGCATCACGAATATCTGTAAAATCTACTTCTGAAGATGTTGTATTATTTCCAAATTCAGTAAAACGAGTATTTACAATCTCCCATCCTGACGGAATATATTGTGTTAAAGCTACATTTTCAACCTTATCATTTGTCATATTTTTTACAGTAACCTCAGCTACAAAATTTGTTCCTTGCGATAAATTATCTATAGATATCGTAGTACCTTCTTTTGTTTTATAAGAAACAGTTGTTTCTATATTTTTCTGAATTACTTTTTCTTTACCTACAGGTAAAACCCCTTTATTAAATACTCTTACATATAAAACACCTTTACTATTATTAGAAACAGTAATTGTATTTTCTTTGTTAACATCATTTAAATCATCAGTAAATAAAGCTTTAGAAGTATTAACATTTTCTGATTTTTTATTTAAACTATAAGTTGCATTAATACCTGAATTTTCGCCATTTTGCAAAGCATATTTACTCATTGATAATAAACTATATGCTGTTGTTTGTGTACTCATCCATTTATCACCAGATAAAATTTCAGAAATTTGTTTAGCTAATTTTACTCCTTTTATTTCATCATTTAATAAAATATAAGTTTCTAATGCCATGGCTTTATTGCGGGTTTCAGAACCATAATTTGAATAACGTTTTTTACTATAATCATTTACGCTTAATTTACTTAAAATACCTTTTGCAATTGATTTTTTACCAATTAATGCATATGCACTTGCTAATCTCATTTTTGCTTCATTAGAAGTACCACTTGTTTCACGCAAACGATTCATAGAGGCAATATCAGCACTATTTGCCAAACTCAATGTGTATAATCGGTACGCTTGTGATAAAGAATTGTTTCCGTAATAAGAATTATTTCGCCAATTACGTGCTTGTTGTTTTTGATAACTAATCCATTTAGATTTAAAACCGATAGGTAACGCATATCCTTTTTTAGATGCTTCTATCATAAAATGACCTGCATAAGATGTTCCCCAACTATTTGCCGTGCTATTTCCTTGCCAATAAGACAAACCTCCATTTGATAATTGAAAATCTGATAATCGTTGAATAGTAGCTTTTATATTTCTCTCAATTTCTTGTTGTTTTTCTTCGGATAATTCAAATATTTCAGCCAAAAATAACTGAGGAAAAGCACTTGAAGTAGTTTGTTCTACACAACCATGCGGATATTGAATTAAATATTCCATGCGTTTGGTAAAATTCATTGGAGGTAATGTAGATAATTCTACACTTGCAGTATTAGTGCCAGCACTACCAAATGTGGTAAAATTAAGCGCACTTTTTTCATTTGATTTTAATACTAAATCTTTTACTTCTGTACTTATAGGATTCGGATTTAAAACATCTATTTCTACTTCGTAGGATGCTTTTTCACTTCCTGAAACTGCATCTATTTGTACTTTTCCAATTCCTTTAAAATCATTTACTTTCAAGGTAAAATAAACCATTTTTTCATCAGGTTGATTAAAAGATAACACTTGTGTTTTATCACCTAAAATAGTAAATGATTCATTTGGCTGTACTGTAACCTTAACCTTTTTTATAGAAGGTAACATTGCAAATACGTTAACAGGTAATGTTACAGTTTCTTGAGGCGTTATTTTACGAGGCAGTGATGCTAAAATCATTACAGGTTTACGTACTAAAGCTGTTTTTTCAGCACTTCCGTAAGCGTTATTTTCAACATCGGCAGCAACTACCATAGCACGTACCGAACCTATATATTTAGGTATTTTTATTGTATGTGTTTTACTAGCTCCTTTTTCTAAATTAAAAGGACCTAAATAAGTAACCATTGGTTTAAATCTATTAGCTTTTTTATTTTTACTTCCCGCTTCTGATTCATCTCCTCCAATACTTAAAATCTGATTTACTTTTCCTCCGTAAGCACCTACTACATCATCAAAAACATCCCAAGTTTTTACTCCTAATGATTGGCGTGCATAAAATGTATTCCACGGATTTGGTGTTTTAAATCGAGTTAAATCTAATAATCCATCATCAACCAAAGCAATTGTATAAGTCATTGCTTTTCCTTTTTCTTCTTTAACCTTTATTTTAGTTATTGATTCAGGTCTTATTTCATCTGCTAATTCAATCACTGGAGCTAATTTAGTTTCAGGATTATTTACTAACATAGGAATTGAACCATACATACGAATTGGTAAATCGTTAACCGTTTGACTATGTTTTTGTAATAACGAAATATTTACAAATACATTAGGTGTATAATTTGCTAATACAGGAAATTTAAATGCTGTTTGCTTAGCTGTTGTTTCTACCCAAAAATGGTCTAAAACTTCTGTTCCATTTTCAATAGTAATTAAAGCTCTTCCTCCTTCTGATGATGGAAATTTTACTGTAGCAGTTTCATTTACTTCATAAGATTCTTTATCTGTAGTAAAAACTAGCATCGTTGCATTTGTTTTATCTTGATTTCCTCTTTTCTTTCCATACCAAGAAGGCCAATCAAAATAAACAACATTTGAAGTAACATGTTTACTTCTCTTATCTGTTACTTTAATAAGATAACGTCCCCAATCATTTTCACTTATATTTAAATCAAAATAACCTTTTCCGTTAGCATTTGTTTTTACTTGTAATGTTTTATATGCTTGATGATGACGTGTTCCATCATAATTAGAAAGCCCATTATCAGAAGTACTCCACCACCAACGCCAAGAGATTTTATATACTTTTACTTCTAAATTATTAGCAACTCCTACGCCATTTTCATTTACTGATGCTACATTAAATGTATATTTTTCATCTGTAAATAAATAATTTTTAGATTGTTGTTCTGATGCGTTTAATAAACCAGCATAAGTTTTATAAGGTGATACTTTTTTCGAAAACACATCTGTACTAAAATCTCCACCATTTTCATAAACTTTTGTTATAAAACTAGCCTTTAACATTCCTGGAGCTTTACTTTCTAAACTTGGAGATACTGAAAAACTTGTTTCACCATCGTTATTTAATGTTCCGTCTAATACCTTAAATTCTTCTGTTCTAAAATTTCGAGTAATATCATCAAAATTATAATTTTTAAATTTCGGAAACTCCGTTTTTATCTGTCTAAATTTACCGTTAATATCCAACTTTAAATTTCTTGCAATTGCACCATGTAACCATTTTACTTCAACATCTCCATTAATATCTGTATCAGCTTTAATAAAATCGGCTGTGGTTTTTAACTTAATTTTTAAACGGTTTGGTTTTATAGTTTCAATTTTAAGTGTTTTATTAAAAACCGCACCACCAACGCTTACTCTTAATTTCCAATTTCCTGTAATTGCATCTTGACTAGTTTTCGGAGTATATCGATATACATTTTTATTATTTTTAGAAAGTACTTTTCGTTGGATAATTTTTCCTTGTGGATTAATCAATTCAAATTTAATAGGATGCTTTTCTGGTATCGGGTTTGCATTATCATTTAAAACAAAAGTCAAAAATAATTGATCACCAGGTCGCCAAACACCACGTTCACCATAAATATATCCTTTAATTCCTTTTTGAAGTTTTGTTCCTGAAACATCAAACTTACTCATTGACAAAGCATTTCCGTCATTTAACTTAATGTAAGTTGTATTTTCATCTTTAGTTACTTTTGCAAAAAAAGCATTACTAATTCCGTTAAAATTAGCAACACCATCGGTATTTGTTGTTGCCGTTATAACAGCTTGTTGTTGTAAATTATATAAGGTTACAGAAGCATCAGTAACAGGTTTTGTTGTTAATAAATTAGTAACAGCAATAAAAGTAGTTTTGTTATTTCCTTTTTTAACAATAACACCTAAGTTAGTCGCCAAAACATTGGTACTAATATTTTTATTATAAAAATACGAATCTGTACACGGATTTTCTCTGTCACTCCATCTATAACGATCATAATTATAATAATTAGGATTATCATATTCTCTTGTATCTACTTCTTTTTTACCATAAACAATAGTATTTGTATTCGTAGTTTCATCACAAGTATAATTAGAATATTTTTTATTGAATGAAAATTCAACTCTATACATTGCGCCATTTTCTATAGATAAAACTTCAGATAAATCTATAGCAAAAGCATTTTCTTTTGTTAAGTCAACACCTTTGTCCGTAAGATTTACTGTATATTTAGCTTCAGGACGACCTACATAACGTAAATTACCCTGATTACTTAAATTATTATTTTGTAAAAACTGTAAAACATTATTTTTATATATTTTATATACCGAAACATCAACAGCTTTTAAATTAACAGCTTTAAAATTAATTTTTAAATTAGTTGAACTCGGAATTATAGTTCCGCTTTTTATAAAACTTACTAAAGGCTTTAATTGTTTAAAATGTAACGTTTGACTGTAACCATGTTTTAAAGAAAATCCTTCTGTATTTTTAATTCCTTTAAAAACTTGTAATTCTACTTTATTTTTAAACGAACTCTTCGGATAAATAGTTACAATATTATTTGTTACTTTATATGTAAATCTTCTTTTTTGAGCATTTTTAAAAGCTATTAATCCCTGTAAATCTTGTGATTTTTTAATAGGGTCAGAAAAACTAACTTCAATATGTTGTTTATCAGTATCAATAACTTCAATACTTAATACTTTAAAATTATTTTTACCTGTTATTGTTAAAACACGTTCTCCTTTTGAACTAGAATTAATACTACTTCCATCCCAAATAACTTTTATATCTCTATCTTCTTCTAATCTTTTTAAATTTTTAATTTTAAAAAAAGCTTGAGAAACAAGTGTTTCTGATGTTTCAAAATTCATCGAAATATCAGAATTATTATACGTTGCTTTAACTAATTCTGATAATTTATCCGAAGAAATTACATCACTAATATTTACCACACCTTCTACATCATATATATTTTTACTAGAAACAATAGGTGTTGATAAGGTTACATTAAAAAGTAGTTCTTTAGTTTTTACTTTTGTCGTAAATTTTTGTAAATCATCAGAAATATCATCATATAATTTTGATAAATGAAGTGTTACTGTATATTCTGTGTTACTTTTTAATTTTTCTGAAGGAATAAAAGAAATTTTATTTCCATCTAAAAAAACCTCACCTTTCACCTGTGGATTTACCGTAATAACATCATTACTGACTGTGGTTACTTTAGGTGTTTTTTTTAGTATAAACCTAAAATCAGCAACAGATGAAATTATTTCCTTAGGAAATACTGAAACATATTCCGTATAATTATCAACAGTACTTTTATCTTCTACAGATTTTTTACAGGAATTAAACATCAATAGCAATAATGTTACTGCTATTATTTTCATAAAATTATTCATAATTAAGCATTTTTTTTGAAGTAGACCAAAGTTAATTGTTTTATCAATAAAATCGAACCTCTTTCTACTTTTTATCTATAAAGATTTAAAATGATAAAAAATTAAATAATTTGTAATAAATAAACACTACATATAATTATCTCTTACATGTAATAATCCTTAATTTTGCAACCTATATTCAATTTACAATATGTTAGGATTACAATTTGAAACCGAAACTTCTTGGGCAGATATTGCTAAAGACAACCTACAACAAATATTAACAGACCATGCTTTTTTAGAACAAAAAGCAGCTTCTAATGCTGTTTCTATAATTATTAATTATTCCGAAGAAACAGAACTTGTACAAAGTATGAGTGAAATTGCTATTGAAGAAATGGAACATTTTAAAATGGTTCATGATTTTATGGTAAAACGAGGCATGGTTTTAGGAAGAGAACAAAAAAATGATTACGCTATTCGTTTACAAAAATTCTTTACAAAAACAAAAGACCGTACAAACGCATTAGTACAACGTTTATTAATTGCGGCGTTAATTGAAGCTAGAAGTTGTGAACGTTTTAAAGTGTTTTCTGAAAATATGGAAGATGAAGAATTATCTAAATTCTATAAAGATTTAATGATTTCTGAAGCAAACCACTATACTGTATTTTTAGGTTTTGCTCGTAAATATCAAGATAAAGATATTGTTAATAAAAAATGGAATGATTTAGTTGCTTTTGAAGCTGAAATGATGAGAAATAGAGGTTCTGAAGCCAAAATTCACGGATAAAAAATATGTTTAGTAAAGAAGAATCTGCAGCAATGCGTAAAGAATTTTGGACAAGTTTTGGAAAATCTTTTCCAAGAAAATGGCTATTGTATAATACAAAAATTAAAGGTTTCGCCTTTAAATTTCAAGGAGATAGAAAAACAGCTTCTGTGTGTTTAGATTTTGAACATCCTGATGAAATTGCCAATGAATTATTGTATGATAAGTTACTTTCTTTAAAAAATATTTTAGAAACTGAATATTTACCTGAAATTATTTATCATGAAAATTTCGAGCTAGATAATCGAAAAATTATTCGACGTATTTATGTTCCTTTTGATAAAAAATTTAGTATTCATAATAAAAATACGTGGCGAGATTGCTATGAATTTTATGTAAAAACAATGGAACAATTTGAACTCTTTTTTTATGAATATGAAGACATTATTAAAGATGCAATTTAATTTATTTTTATTAAAATCACTATTTTAAATATGATACAAAATGATACTATTATTGCCATGGCAACTCCTTCAGGCGTTGGTGCTATTGCGGTTATTAGGCTTTCGGGCGAAAAAGCTATTGACATTGTAAACACTTTTTTTAAGTCGATAAATAAAAAAAAATCGCTACTTACTCAAAACACACACACGCTACATTTAGGGCATATTATCAATAATAATATTATTTTAGATGAAGTTTTAGTATCTATTTTTAAAAATCCTCGTTCATATACAGGTGAAAATGTAGTAGAAATTTCATGTCATGGTTCTGTTTTTATTCAGCAAGAAATTATTCAATTATTTTTAAAAAATGGTTGTAGAATGGCTGATAATGGTGAATTTACCATGCGTGCTTTTTTAAACGGAAAAATGGACTTAAGCCAAGCCGAAGCCGTTGCCGATGTAATTGCGTCTAATTCTGCGGCGAGTCATCAAATGGCGATACAACAAATGCGTGGCGGAATTACCAACGAATTAAAAGATTTACGCCTACAATTATTAGATTTTGCGGCATTAATTGAGCTTGAACTTGATTTTTCTGGCGAAGATGTCGAATTTGCAGACCGAACTAAATTCAAAGAATTAGTTGCTAAAATCACATTTGTTTTAAAACGATTAATCGATTCTTTTGCCTTTGGAAATGCCATGAAAAATGGAATTCCAGTAGCAATTATAGGTGAACCTAATGTAGGAAAATCAACTTTATTAAATACGCTTTTAAATGAAGAAAAAGCAATTGTATCTGATATAGCAGGTACTACCCGTGATGCCATTGAAGATGAATTAATTATCGAAGGCGTTGCTTTTCGTTTTATTGATACGGCAGGAATCCGAGAAACACAAGATATTGTTGAAAACATCGGAATTAAAAAAACTTACGAAAAAGCAGAAAATGCACAATTAATTATATTTTTGATTGATGCAAATAAATTTGCCATTTCTAGCGATGAATTTTTGCAAGAAATTAAAAATATAAAAGAGCGTTTCCCTAATAAAAGACTGCTTGTAATTGCTAATAAAATTGATACTTTATCCTGTCATGACACAGCTATTTTAAAATCTGAAATTGATAATTTAATTTTATTATCAGCAAAACAAAAAACAGGAATTATAGAATTAAAAGCTGAATTAACATCTTTAGTAAATACAGGTGCTTTAAGTAATAACGAAACAATTGTGACAAATTCTCGTCATTTTGAAGCGTTAAACAACGCTTTAACAGCAATAACCTCGGTACAACAAGGAATTGATTTAGAAATTTCTACGGATTTATTCTCGATTGATATTCGTGAGTGTTTACGTCATTTAGGAAATATTACTGGTGAATATGATGTTGACAAAGATATTTTAGGACATATTTTTGGTAATTTCTGTATCGGAAAGTAAGTACACAAAACAAAGGAAACTAAAAGAAAGAAAACCAATAAAATCAAGTACTTAAGCTTATTTTATTGGTTTTTTATTTTCCTATATTTTCCTTTTTTAATACATTTATGGAATCTAAACTCCACCTCATAAGTAAATAACTAAAATGAGGTGTATTTAATTCCATCTTTATGAAAATATCACTAAAAAAGAAAAAGTTAAAAACAGGAAAATACAGTCTTTTTATCGAATACTACAAAGGAACTGTTATTGATAAAAACGGAAAGACAAAACACGATAGGGAATTTGAATACTTAAAGCAGTATTTAATAATCGACCCTAAAAATAAAACTGATAAATTAGAAAATAAAGAAACACAAGAATTAGTTGAAAAAATACTATCAATTAGACAAGCTGAATATTATCAAGGAAAATACAAAATTCAACATAATTCAAAAGAAAGATATAATTTTCTAGAATACTATAAAGAAAAAAAAGAAGAGCGTTGTCAGTCTGAAACCAATTATGATAATTGGGAAGCTGCCCAAAAACATATAGAGAATTTTTGCTCCTCTTCTATCACATTTAGTGATATTGATATCGATTTCATTAAAGATTTCCAAAAACACCTGCATACTGAAGCAAAAACAAAAGCTGGTCAACCATTAGCTCAAAACACAAAACACACTTACTATAATAAATTTAAGGCTTGTTTACGTAGTGCATTTGACGAAGGTTATTTAAGAGAAAACTATGTTGAGAAAGTTAGAGCTATTCCTATGGGTGAAACGCATAGGGAGTATTTAACTATAGATGAAGTACAATCCCTCTCAAAAACACCTATCAAGCAAATAGTATTAAAAAAAGCATTTCTATTTTCATGTCTTACTGGTATTCGTTGGTCAAATATTAATAAAATGAAATGGAGTGAAGTTAGAGACGAAGGAATAGATGATAATTGTCAAGCTATACATCGAATAGTGTTTTCACAAAAGAAAACCAAAGGAGTAGAATATCTATATATATCTCCACAAGCTAGAGAGTTCTTAGGAGAAAGAAGAAAACCTGAAGATAGAGTTTTTACTAATCTTCACTATAGCGCTCAGATGAACATTAACTTAATTAAATGGTGTATGAGTGCTGGTATCACAAAACACATTACCTTTCACTCTAGCAGACACACGAATGCAGTTCTTTTACTAGAAAATGGAGCTGATATTTATACAGTATCTAAAAGATTAGGTCATAAAGAAATTCGTACAACAGAAATTTACGCTAAAATTATTGATAAAAAAATGAAAGAGGCTGCTACACTAATTCCTAAATTAAATATTGAGTTATGAAAAAATATATTAGTTTGTTCGTTCATAAAATTGTTTTTTACAATTATACAATCTTTAAAATTTTCTTTATTTCTATACCTTTAATTCCAATTATCTTATTATCTATATACTGTAAAACAGATGTGTTTTATTTTTTATTAATTACAGCATATACACTTCTTTTACTTTTTTTCATTTATAAAATAAGGTCAAACAAAAATCTAAAGTATAACTTTTATTATTTAAAATATATAAATTTATCTAAAGAGACCTATCAATTGCTTCGAGAAGATGAAAAGGTTAATTTTTACGATACTATTATTAAAGCTATAATAGAAAAGGATTTATTACTCATTTTTTTTAAAAAGCAAGAATTCAATAAATCTCAAACTTCTTTTATTTCAGAAATAAATTCAATTAAAATTAAAGAAAATATTTTATCTGAAATAAGTTTTGAAAGGTTTAACAATACCATTGAAACATACAAAGGAAAAGAATGGATTAGAGATATTTTCCTTTATAAAAGAAAATATAGAAAAGGAGTTGATATTATTTTAAGCAAACTTTCTAACCATCCAAATACAGAAAAAACAAGTGATCTAATTAGAGTTTTAATTAATAATTTAAACTTATCTGAAAATGGAATAACTCTAGAACCTGAAAAAGACTTTAAGAATGAAATTGATTATGTTTTAGATAATCAAAATCCAGAAAGTCATAAAACTATAGTATCAGTAAATAATCATAATGAAACTAAAATATTAATTCATAATCGCAAAGAAAAACACATTTACAATGAAAAAAATACTCAAAACACTTATAATACAAAAATTTACAATCATATAGAAGAACCTATTGGCAAACAAACAATCTCAAAGAGCTTAACTAAAAAACAAAAAGAACATTCTATTAAAATTTTAAAAAATTGGTTTAAAGATTTAACAGATAAAGAAGCTTTAATTTTATTAAACTTAGAAACTTCTAAAATTTTATTTTTAAAAGGAGATTTTACACCATATAGCTATTTCCTATCTATATTAGAAAAAAAAGGTCATTATACATCAACACAGATAGAAGATTTTTTAGATTCAGAACAACTAAAAAGTTGGAAAACAAAAAAGCCACTAAATAAATTAAATCACAGAACTTACAAGAAAAATTTAGAAGATGCTGAATATATTATAAAATCTCTTCGTTCTAAAAAACAAGAAAAAGATTTAATTGAATTACAAAAATTATTAAAATAAAATAAACGACTGAAAAACAACCAAATAAACAATAATTATCAATTATTAAATTATTATCAAATAACCTTTCCCTTTATCATCTTTTCTTTGTAACCAGTTAACAAAGAGAATATAACAAGACTGCGCAGTCCATTGTAAATCTTTAAAATAAATTAAGATAATGGACAATATACAATTAGACCAACGACTTGATAGAATCGAAAGATTACTATTAAACAATAAGACTGTACTTACTTTTGATGAGGCTTGTGACTATACAGGTATCTCAAGAAGTTATATGTACAAAATGACTTCCACTGGAATTATTCCACATTCGAAACCTAATAATAAAAAGATCTTTTTTTCTAAAGAAAAGCTTGATGTATGGTTATTAAATAATCATAAGAAATCTACATCTGAAATAGAAAAAGAAGCTCTCAATTATGTCTTAAATAAAAGAAAAGCTTAATAGTTGCAACCTATTAAGCTTTATAATATTTCTTTTCCAAATATTAACTTCTGTATCAATCAAAGATATGGCTTAAAACTTACACATAAAAATGAGTAACTCAAAAGTTGTTCATATTGATAAAATCGACCTTGAAAACGATTTTACTCAATTGACACACAATAATAAAAATCCTTTTCCTGTTGATGTTTTCCCAAAAATTACTCAAGAAATCATTTATGAAGGAAATGATAAATATCAATTTGCTCTAGATTATTTAGGAGCTGGAATTTTAACAGCAGTCTCTTCTGCAATTGGAAACTCTTTAAAAGTTAATGTAAAGAATGGTTGGAACGAAAAAGCAAACCTTTTTACTGTAATTGTTGGTAGACCTGGAGACTCAAAATCACATGCTTTAAATTTTTGCCTAAAACCTATTCAGATAAAAGAAAACCTATTATTTGATGAATATTCTAAGTTACTCAAAGAATATGAAGAAGAATTGAAATCTGACCCTAAAACCACATTAATAAAACCTTATTTACAAAAATATCTTATTAATGATTACACGCCAGAAGCCTTAATTCTTCATCATTCTAATAACAAAAGGGGACTTTACATATTCGTAGATGAATTAAATGGATGGATTAAAAACTTTAATCGATACAATTCGTCTGGTGAAGCAGAAACTTATTTAAGTCTTTGGAGTGGTACAACAATCTCAACCGATAGAGCATCAGGTAAAAGTTTTAGAATTAATGATCCTTTTATAGGTGTAATAGGAAGTACACAAATATCAGTTTTAAAATCTTTTGCCAAAGATGGTAGAAGTTCTAATGGCTTTATGGATCGTCTATTATTTGTATATCCAGAAATTCAAAAAACTTTAAAATGGAATATCAATAAAGTAGATGATCGAATTTTAGAAAATTACTATTCAATTATCTCAAATCTTATTGAAACATCAATAGATCAAAATGAACCTCTTTTGATTCCAATTGAAGAGACAGCTAAAAAACATCTATTTGACTGGCAAAATAATAGACCTGAAAACTATCTTTTTGAATATGAAAGAAGTATTGAAGTTAAACTTCAACAATACGTTATTCGTTTTGCCTTGATTTTACAATCAATACATCATGCAGCGAATAAAAACACATTGGATAAAATTGAATTATTTGCAATTCAAGGAGCTATAAAACTTTTTCACTATTTCTACAACAATGCTATAAAGGTTAGACAAGAAATTATTAAAAAGGCATATGTTGAAACCTTAACAGAGTTACAAAAAACAATTCTTAATGAATTAGATGATGAATTTACTACTGGTGAAGGATTAAAGATTGCTTGCAGGAAAATTAATAATAAACCTAGAATTAGTAAAAGGCAATTCTACACGTATTTGAAAGACTCAAAATTATTTAAAAAAGTATCACATGGGAAATATCAAAAGATAAACCTATAGAAAATACTGCACTTTCTTCACTTTAAATCAAATCTAACTAAAAACCAGCAGATTAACACGTTTTTAAAGTGCAAAATTAGTGCACAAAATGCAAACCTATGCATTTTGAAAATGCAGAAAGTGCAATCAAAGTGAAGCCAAAGTGCAGTGAAAAACGGGCTAAAGCCCAAGTATAGCTTGAAAGTGCAGAAAATGCAGTAAAACCATATACATGTATAAATATTCATTACATAAAAAATCAATAAAGCATAAATGTCCTCAGTGTAAAAAGAACAAATTAGTCCTTTACATTGATACTGAAAATGACAATTATTTATCATCTAAAGTTGGTAGATGTGACAGAGAAATTAATTGTGGTTATCATTTAACACCTAGAGTATATTTCAAAAACCACAATATATCTTATAAACCACTTATAAATAAAAATCATCCTTTAGAGATTAAAGATACTAATTTTCACATACCAAAAGACCTAAACAATTCACTGGCTAATTATGATAAAAATAATTTCATCAAATTCATAGAATCTAAATTTAACTCAGAGCAAGTTTCTAGTATGTTAAATGATTATAAAATTGGTACAGCTACAGCATGGAACAATGGAACTATATTTTGGCAAATTGATTACCAGAATAAAATTAGAGGCGGGAAAATCATCCTATACAATGAAAAAGGAAAAAGAACTAAATACATCAATTGGATACATTCTTTAAATATTAAAAAAGGAAAAATAAATTCATTTAACCTTTCTCAATGTTTTTTTGGTGAACATCTTATTTCAAAATATGACAGACCTATTGCAATTGTAGAGTCTGAAAAAACAGCCTGTATAATGAGTGTTTTATTTGAAAAATATTTATGGCTAGCTTCTGGATCTCTTGGAGGTTTAAATGATAAGAAAATAAAAATATTAAAAAATAAGACAATTATACTCTATCCAGATTTAGGTATTGAAGGCACAAATGGATCTCCTTATTCAAAGTGGAAAAAAAGCTGTGAGGAATTAAAATCAAAAGGCTACGATATTCAAATATCAAATTTATTAGAAAAAAAAGGAAGTATAACTGAGCGAGAAAAAGGATTTGATATTGCTGATTATTTTTTAAAAAGTATAGAAGAAAAACCAAAAAAAATAATATCAAAAATAAACAATACAGCTCTAAAAATGTATATGAAAAACAAGAGTATAAAATCGCTATTAGAAGTATTTGAACTAACTGATTTAAATGGTGTTAAGATTAAGGTTGATTAGTATTTCAAGATGTGTCCTTGTCAGGACATATCTTGCTTTTTCTCCCTTCGGTCGCAAAAGTTTAAAAAAATGAAGAATCAAAAAATAGAATTTAGATGTACTCTTTTTGAGAAAAAACTTTTAAAAGTTAAGGCTAAAAAAGCAGGTTTATCTTTAAGTGAATTTTGCAGAAAATCTGCAAATGATAAAATGATTATTGAACGCTTAACAGAAGAGCAAATAACTATTTACAAAATGTTAATTACCTATCATAATAATTTTAAAAGCATCGGGAATTTAATAAAAAACAAGCACCCTGATTTATATCAAAAAGTATTTCAAACTGCTGATGAAATAAAAAATCATCTTAAAATTTTTAAATAAAAATGATAGGAAAAGGAAAATCAATATCACATACAAAAGCATCTATTGCATATGGTCAAAATCAAGAGAAAGATGCTGAAATAATTTTAAAACAAAACTTAGCTGGAGAAACTCCAAAAGAAATAACAGGAGAATTTAAAATTATTCAATCAATGAATGATAACTGTCAGCGCAATACATTGAGTTTTGTAATCAGCCCTACTATTGAAGATGGTGAAAAATTAACTTCTAAAGATTTAAATAAAATTACAGATGAATTTCTTAAAGATTTAAAGTTAGAAAACCATCAAGCAATTGCTTTTGTTCATAATGATAAAAATCATAAACACATTCATTTATATGTAAACAGAATTGATTTTGATGGAAAAGCTTATAACGATAGTTTTATTGGTAAACGCTCTCAAAAATCAGCAGAAAGAATTGCTGAAAAAATGCAACTACAAACCGTAAAACAAGTTAAAGAACAAAAGTTAGAAAAGGTAAAAGATATTAGAAAATTTATTCAAAATAAACACGAATTATCGTTTAGTGCCTTTCATCCTGAGAAATATCAAAAATACATCAAAGAAATGGAAAAGTTTAATATTAAAGTAAACCCTGTAATTAATAAAAAATCAAATAAGCTTCAAGGGTTTCGATATCAATTTAAAAATACAAACCTTAAAGGAAGTGATGTACACAGAAATATGTCTATAAATAAACTAAATATTAATTATTACAAAATTGCTAAAAAAATTACAAAGCAAGTTGGTAAAGGAATTTCAATATAAAATAGTATGGCTAAAATAGAAGAAGTAACAGCGTTGTTAATAGATGAAATAGCAACATTTGAAAAAGCAATAAAAGAATTTAAAAAACAAACGGAAGGCATAGAAAAACATAAAATTGAAATTGATGTATCTCAAGTAAAAAATGTTTTTAAAGAGTTTGAACACAAAATAAATACAAGCTACAAGTTAGAGAACAACCAATTAAAGGTAATTCAAAACAAACTGAATAAATCAGCCATTTTTCCAAATTGGATGGCAGTTTTATTTAGCATGTTTTTCATTGTCTTGATTTTAAGTTTTGGTTTTAATTTTTATCAATATCAACAAAAAAAAGAGGTAGAAATAATTGCATATAATAAAGGAGAAAAAAACATTAAAAATAAAATGATCATTTTTTTTGATAAAAACCCTAAAAGTTTAAAAGCTTATGAAAAATGGGCTAAAAAAACAAAGAAATAACATGGGGAAAATAATTTTAACAACACATCAAAAAGGTGGTGTAGGTAAATCGACGCTTACCTATAATTTAGCTCAAAATATTTCAGAAAATGCTTCTGTACTTGTTTTAGATTTTGACCTACAAGGAAGTTTATCTCAAATTAAAGATTTAGTAAGTGATTTTAACATCATGTCTTATAATCGAGAAATAAAAAAAATAAAAAATCTTCCTTATGATTTTATTTTTATAGACACCCCTCCTTACCTATCTAATCAATTACCTGAATTGATTGATTTAGCTGATTTAATTATCATTCCAACAAAAGCAGGAGTTTTTGATTTATTAGCTATAAAAAGCACCTTAGAACTTATTGAAAATAAAAATAAGACAGCTAATTCTTTAGTTATTTTTAATATGATTAAAGCAAATACAACATTAACCTTAGATATTTTAATAGGATTAGAAGAATATAATATCCCTATTGCTAAAACTCATATTTCTGATCTCGTTTCATTTACCAGATCTGTTTTAGTTAGTGGGGTAAAAACTGATAAAAATGCTCAAAAACAATTAGATAATTTAACCAAAGAAGTATTAACAAAACTCATATAATTCTATAAATATATACTTATATAAAAATACAATTCTAGCATTATGGAAAAACAAAATTTTAATGATTTAATTAATAAAGCAAAGGCTAGCAACCAAACTAAAACCATTCAAAAAGTAGTTCCTGTTTCAGTGAAAGAAACTGAAGAGGTTCAATTTTCTTTTTATTTAGATAAAAACTTACTAAAACGAATTAAACAGCAAGCTTTAAACCAAGATGAAAGCATTAAAAACATCATTAACAAAGCTTTAGAAAATCATTTAAAAACATCTTAAATTTCGAATATCTGTAGTATCTTGCATAAGATTTACAGATATAAAAAATTAACATATAAAGCGTTTAGCTTTTGAACTGGAACTAGAAAATCGCCAATTTTTAAATCCTCCACTTTCAAAACTAAGACGCCCATGCTACTGCGTGGGCTGTTCTTATTTGGAGGAAAGGTGTTTGGCGATGCCACTAGTTCGATAAAGTTCAGTTCCACGCTTTTTTTATTCAATTTATATCATGAAAAATCAATACCCGAAAATCGCCAATATTCAATTACAAATTTCAGAAAACTGCTCTGATTTAGAAAAAAAAATTCTTCATTTCCATTGGGAAATGGAAGAATTAAAATTTACAAACATTCCAAAAAAGACAAAAGAAACTTACGATATTACACAAGGTTATTTAACTAAGTTAAACGCAAATCATAGTAAATTATCTGTTTATATTTTATGTGAAAATTGTATTTCATACGAAAAACAGATTGCAAAAAGCCATTCTAAATTCAAAGAGATTTTAAAATTAAAACAAGGTCATTTTAAGTGTAATCATTGTACTGAACAAGAACGAATTTTAGCTGAAGAACAAAGAAAAAAAGAAAATGATAAATTAATTGAAAGTCTAAAAATTGCTATAGAAAACGAAAATTGGAATAACCTTTCAAAATTTGAAAAAACACTATTAGTTCATTGTTTAGAAAAATCCTTTAATCAAATAAAAAGTCATTATGGAAAAATTCTTGGTCAAGGTAATTTTTATCAACTTATTAGAGCTTTAGAAAACATTGAAGCACAAAATTTAATTATTTTAATTAGAAATTCTTGGAATAACTATGTTACAAATTTTAAATATTTAGATAGTTTAAAAGACCATCAGGAAGAAATAAATTTTATAAAAGAACTCTCTGACGACAATACAACTTTTGATGATGCTACAAATACTTTAAAGTTTAAATTAACTATCAATGAATTTCAACATCATCCAGACAGCCCTTTATATGCTGGAGCAATAAAATTTAAAGAACGAATTATTATTGAACCTGATGTTGATTATATTTTTGGTTTATGGCAAAGATCAAATGACAATCTATATTTAACTATTATTCCTGTTTCTGAATTTGAAAAAAGACCTACACAAAAACCTATTACAAAACTTCCTAAAAAAATAAAACAAGGTGCTCATGAGTTTTTAAACACTATCGGAAGTACTTTTAATTTAGAATAATAGCAACTAAAAACCATCTAATTAACTCAATACAAAACATAGCTTAAACATTTACAAAAAACATGTTATTAAGCTATGTTTTAACTGCTCACCTTACACGCTATAAACATATATTTATAGATTTATATAATTATCTAACCATAATTATATATCAATACATTTTATTACTTTAGACAAAAAAATTGCAATCATAAATAAATGAATAACAAAAAACAACGAGTTTTTATAATAATTTATTAGAAGTAAAACAGGTAACAAATAATTTAAAAACAGTCCTAATAAAGGTGATTTTGCTAGTCAATCTATGTATTATTTTGGGTACAAATTATATGCTATTTACTCAGAAAAGGAGTTATTGAAAATTTTGATTTACCCAAAGCTTCTATTCATTCTTTAAAAGATATTTAAAATCAAATAAAAAACTTTGTATTACTTGCTGACAAAGGATATTTATCTTCCGAATACAAACTCGATTTGTTGACTCATTCTAATATCAAAATTGAAGTTACAATGAAAGAAAATCAAAATAATTCATTATTATTAAACCCGATGTTTAATACATTTTTAGACAATGGAAAAGAACAAGTAAAGATTTGTAATTAACATTTCCCCATAAAAAACATGGATAAATTCCCTGTTAAAAAAAGGTTCTTAGATCCCCCTATTGAATTACAGCAAAGAGTTACAAACTATTGAATAACTTATTTTAAAAATCTAGACTTTTAAATAAAATTAAAGCAATACCTGACATATGCCACTTCGTCTCATTTTCAAAATCAGTTGATTATTTCTAGAAATGACACAAAAAATCAACTGATTTTGAAAACGGTAAAACTACGTGGATGTATTTTACCTTTAAAACACAAACAAAGGTAAATATTAAAATTATTTACCTTCGTTTTTTAATAGATATAAATATACTTTTATATGAATCTATTTTTCTACAAAAGTATAATTAGACATTTATATAATTATATAAAAATAGAAGCTTGTTTAAAACCTCTAACTCCTAACCTGAATAAAACTTTATCTAAATAAAATAAGCACTAACAACAATCAAACAATTAATTGCCAGCAAGTTAAATCTACAAAACACACACCTCTAGCTCAGAATTTTATATATTTCTATAAATATAGTTTTACATAATTATGAGTTACCGTAATTATATACCAATTAAATTTAGTAGTTTAGAAGTCTAAAAAAATTGTATCTACTTATTATGCTCACAACATAATAAGCGAAAATCTATATATATGAATAAACTCTCAAATAATAAATTAGCTTCCTTTTATTTACTCTACAGCAAGCAACTATCCTAGATAAGTTTCATTAACTATAAATTTAATATAAAAATTTAATAAATAATATAAACTTATTTACAAATGCAAATAGATAGTTATTTCACAAAACAAATAGATGTTAGACAAATTATTATAGAACAACTAGATAATGCTACTAGCAAAGTATTTATAGCAGTCGCATGGTTTACGGATACTATTTTATTTAAAAAATTATTAGAACTGCAAGAAAAGGGAGTATCCATAGAGTTAATAGTAACAAAACATAAATTTAATACCGATAGCAGAAATAATTATCAATTAATTGATGAAAATGGATTTTTTGCAGAAATAGGGAACGATAATCAATTGATGCATATGAAGTTTTGTATTATTGATTATAGTATTGTAATTAGTGGATCAGCTAATTGGTCAAATAGAGCATTTACAGTAAATAATGAAGAAGTAACAATCGTTTCAGAAAATCAGCAAAGGTCTAATGATTTTATAGAAGAGTTTGAACGCTTAAAAGAACTTTCTGGGAAAATTAAAAAATACGAAGAAGCACTTGATATTTCTAAAGCGTTTAAATATTTTAAATTAATTAAAGCGTTCGTAGATTTAGGAGAAACAGCAAATATTCAGCCATATATTTATAAGCTTAAATTAATAAAAAAACTAACTCCAATAACAAATCTACTCTTAGCTGGTAATTATGACTTGGCATTTATTGAAATTGACAAGTTTGAGAAAAGTTATACTCAATTGATAGATATTACAGCTATCGAAAAATCTCAAATAGCTTCACAAATAAAACTTCTTTCCTATCAAATCGAAATATTAGAAATAGAAAAAACCGAAATAGAGGCACGAATAGTACAATTCAATCATCGATATATTATTGAGCTTAATCCATTAATTTCAAAAATTATAGCTCTCAAAAAGAAGATTTATGAAAAATTTAAAAAGCACGGTATTGTAGATGATACTTATAAGAAAATTGAAGAAGAATTTAATCAAAAGAACAGAGAATATCAAGAGGAATTAGAAATTGAAATACCTGAGTTAAATAATAATGATGTAATTGATATCAAAAAAATGCACAGAGAAGCTGTAAAATTATGTCACCCTGATTCATCGAATTGTATTTATGAAGATAAAAATGAGGCCGCAAGAATTTTTAATGAATTAACAAATGCAGTAAAAGTCAATGATATTAAAAGGGTGAGATATCTTTGGAATGAATTAAAACAAGGTACCCCTATATCAGATATTAATAAATATGGAGAGTTAGAACATTTAAGAGTGAAATTAGAAACTATTAAAATGAAATATAATTATTTGTTCAATGAATTATCTTTAATACAAGAATCTGAAACTTGCCAAATAATTTTAAAAATTGACGATTGGGGTACGTATTTTGAATCTCAAAAAAAACTTTTAAAACAAGAATATAAAAATTTAATTGAAAAACATGTAAAGCATGAGTAAAGATGTACAAAAAATAAATAACACCCAAAAAGGAAAATTAGATTTACTTAATATAAATACATCTACTCTTACTGCTTGTTTAAGCGGTTTGGTTGTTCCTAGATTATTTTATCAATTGGTAGTTTTTGTATTGGATGCTTCGGAATCCATGACTTGGGAAGGTGTTTCAGGAGAGTCTAAGGGTAAAGAAATTCATAATCAAATTGGACCAATAATTAAAAAGTTAGCTGGAAGTAAAAATGCTAATAGTTTTGATGTTAGCATGTATGCTTTTTCACAGACTCATAAAGAGTTTGTTTCGATGCAAACACCAAATTCTATTGATATTGAAAACTTTAACTTCAACCCCTGTAATTATGTTGGCAATCACCAAACTTATGCTGAACCAGTGTTTTTGGAAGCTGAAGAAAAAATCAATAATTATTTATTAGAAAATAAAGATAAAAATAGTCAAGCAATGATTGTTTTTTTGGGAGATGGAGATATTTACGACTATTCTAAAGTTATAGATATTTGTAATAGATTAAAATCTAATAATAAAATTACGATACTTAGTTATCTGATGGAAGATAGATCGTGGTCAGAAGAATTGGAGAAAGAAAAACTTGATCGCCTTAGAAATAATATAAAAAACATGTCAAGCAAGGATAATAATGGACTAAATTTTTTCGAATCTAAAGTTGATCCCGAAGAGATAAGAAAACACATGATTAAAAGTATCTCAACAGTATCAAAAATAGATTAATGTATTTTTCAGCACAACATATAGACGTTAAATTAAAACAAGATTATGCCGATTTTTCTATTGATGAATGTAGAAAATCTTTAGTGCTTTGCGATGGAATAGGTGAATTTGAAGATTCGGGTAAAATATCAGAGGTTGTTGTAAACCAATTTATAAGAGAAAACTATTCAGAATTATCTGAGGTAGTTTTGGATGATGAAGTTCAAAAATTGAAAAGTGATAATGTAATTGGTGGAACAACTTTTATCAGTGCTATTAATAAAAACAAATCAGATAAAGTTCAGGTAGAGTATCTTGGAAATGGCGGAATAATACATCTACATGGAGATTTTTCAACTAACGTGAATTCTGAAGAACCTTATAGGTATGGTGAGTTAATGATACCTCATATTTCTCCTAAGGGAGTATTAACGAGGTATATTTCTCATAACAGTGGAAATATAGAACAAACATCATCAAAAATAGAACTTAATCTTAATTACATTACTGGAGATATAATATTGCTATTTAGTGATGGGATTTCGTCCCTTGAAGATAAAGTGATTTTAAAAGATAATGAAAATAGGTTTTGGAGAAATGAAAATCCTGCTATTCAATTAATTTTAAAAGAATTAAATGACTTTCTTGTTTTAAATAAAAATCCTGAACTATTTAAAGAAGAACTCATAGCGTTTAATAATACTATTCTAAAAAAACTAAATTGTGAAAATTACCTAGAAGACGATGCTTCTTTAGGATTTATAATATCAGAACAAGTGTTAAATCATTATAATAAAAAACAATGATTAGATCACTTTCAAGTATCACAGATATATCTGTGATAAATCAAAATAATGAAAATGATATTTTATCTTTTTCAAAAATTGATTTCGATAATAATCCAATAGGCTCTGGTGGTTTTGGTTCTGTACATCATGTACAAGCAATAGATAGTATTTCAAAATCAGAGTTCGTTCTAAAAATATTCACAGATGAAGAACACAAACAGCATGCTTATGATGTAATAAAAACTCTACATGATAAGTTAAAAAAGCGTCAAGTAAAAACAAAAACACCAACATATCATGACTTACCAGAATTATTAGGTCTTCCTTTTCTTGTCTTTAAAGGTTATGATACTGTTTCAGAAAAGCATTGTGTCGCTTTTTTAATGTACAATCTTCAAAAATTAAATTATGAAGATTACGGAAATGATACTGCAAATTTAGAAGATTATAAAATTTTAAGTATTCCAGATAAGTTGTATTTAGCTTACCAATTAACCAAGTCAATAGATTTTCTACATCAAATAGAATTTATTCACGCTGATTTAAGTGAAAATTCTTTATGGTTTAATGCTAATAGAGTTCAATTAGCTATAATTGATTATGATAGTGGGTTTCATTTTGATATACAAGGAAAACCGACTACAGTAGGTAAAATTGGACATTGGATTGGATCTCGTTTTAGAAATATTATTGGACAGAAAAAAGATTCATCAGATCTAACAACACTCGATAGGATTTACGAAGAATATTGGGTATTAGCAAATGCAACTTTTGAAATTATATTTGGTGTAATGCCATTCTTCTTTTTATCGGATACAAATGATAACACAAAACAATCTTATTTAAGTAAAAATGAGTGGCCAAATATAGATTACCAATCGTCACTTTTTAACGAACAAAACAAACAACAGCATCAAGCTATAATATCTCTTATAAAACAATTAGAGAGTACTGGTGCAGAGGAGTTAATTACTGCATTTAAAACGGTATTTAATAAAGGATATAAAAACGAATCTAAAAGATTAACAGCAAAAGAATGGAAAGATTTACTTTTAACTCTGAATAAATCTCTAGAAAACAAGCCTTTAATTAAAAGATTTAGTGCTAATAAAATGAATATAAATCAAAAAAATGAAGACGTTTTGTTTTCATTTGATGTTCAAAAATATAACGCAATTTATCTTGATAATAAACTTGTTTCTTTACATCAGAATTCATTAACCTTAGCTTTAAAAGATCATAAAAAAATTGTTTTAAAAATAAAAAATGATTTTCAAACTATAGAAGACTTTATTGAAATTAAAGCTATAAAAATCAATCCCAAAATAGTAAAATTTGAAGCTTCTAGTTATTTAAGAAACTCTCTATATCCAATAAACCTGAATTGGATTGTAGAAAATGCTAAAGAAGTTACTGTTTCTGGATTAGGAAGTTCTTTTCCTACATTAAGTAATATAGATGTTAAACCGACAACCAAAACTACTTATACATTAACCGCAAATGGTTTTTTTGATGAAAAAATTACTAAGGAAATTACTATAAATATAATTGAGCCTGTAATTAAGTCATTTAATTGGGAAATCAATCTGAATGAAGGAATTGATAATATTGACTTAAAATGGGAAACAGAAGAAGCGCAAAGTATTGAAATTACACCAAACGTTATAGCGAATAGTACTAATGGCTTAGTTCATGTAGCTATTAATAAAGAAACTACCTTTAAATTAAAAGCAAAAGGGCTCTTTAGTAATATTGAAAAAGAGATTACTGCACACCCTTTCCATATTCCGAGTGTTAAACAAATATTTGCAGAAGCACCAAAAATTGAAATTAAAACAAATATTGATTTTTCAGAATCGAGTTTACCTAAAGAGTTATTTACAATTAATAATATCCAATTTTCAAATAATATCAGTTTTAATAACCTTGAAATTGATTCAACTGACCTACAAAAAAAATTAGAATTTCCAAAATTCGAAAATGAGAATGTCTTAATAAAAAAAGTTAATAAAAAGAAAATTACATTATCTGATATTTATGATAGTGTATTAAATAAAATTCACAAAAGATTAAGTAAATGAAAAAGCTAATTAAATATCCTTTCCAAAAGTTATATAAATTTTTCTTGTGGGCATCTGGCGCAGATTTAGAAATACTAAAACATGCTCCTACAGATGCTAATAAATATTTTGGAATTGGCGGTACCATAATTTTCACATCCCTAATGGCTGCTTTTGCTGGTGGTTATGCCTTTTTTACTGCATTTAAAATAGAAATATTAAACACAGAAGGTGTTGTTATTGGCTATACTATGTTAAGCGAATGCTTAGCTTTATTTTTTGGATTATTCTGGGGGGCTTTAATATTTAACCTAGATAGATATATTGTTTCTACGTTTGGTGTAGGTGATGGTAAAAAAACAATTTCTAGACAAGAATTAATGGAAGCTGGACCAAGATTAATAATGGCAATGTTATTAGGCTTTGTAATTGCGACCCCTTTAGAATTAAAACTTTTTGAAAAAGAGATTAATGCAGAAATTAGTACACAAATAGCAATCGTAAATAACACTTTAATTAAATTTGGTGAAAATGACCCAATTTTAACAAGGTTGAAAACAGAGAGAAATGATTTGCAAACAAATATTAAAAATAGAAGTAAAATAATTGAAGAAAAAAGATCTTTTTGGGAAGCTGCTAATAAAGATAAAAATGACGAATGGAACCTAGGTAAGTTTAGTGGTAAAAAAGGAAAAGGTGGATATTATGATGATCTTAAAAAGATTTCTGATGATGCTGAAATAGCTTATTCAACAACTAAAAACAGTACCACTATTTTAAATGAAAAAGATTATAAGGTAATTGACGACATAGATGTTAAAATAAAAGCAAGAGAAAGTGCAACGCAATCTGACATTCAAAATCAAAAAACAGTTCAAGCTCAAAACAACGGATTAATTGCTAAGCTTAAAGCTTTAGACAATTTAATGTATGAAGAAGTTCCATTTTATGAGGTAAAAGATGGCGAAAAACAATTAGTTAAAATATCTAAAGAAAAAACAGTTGTTTGGTATGCTAAATGGTTAATTACAATTCTATTTATATTTATTGAAATAGCTCCTATTATGTTTAAAATGATGACAGAAAGAGGGACTTATGATGATATTTTAGACAGAGTAAAGCATGAAGCAAAAGTGAAACAATTATTATTACAGTCGAATATTAATGAAGAAATTAACACAGCTGTTAAAGTAAATTCTGATAAGAACGCACAAAAATTAAATGCAGAATTAACAGCAAACAAAGATTTACTACAATCTATTGCGAATGCGCAGGCAGAAATTGCAGAAGTTGCAATTGAAGAATGGAAAAAAGAACAATTAATAAAAGTGAAAAACGATCCTAATATTATGATTAAATCTTAAAATGAAGCTATACCTTAATTAACTATAAGCTCTTATAATTAACATAGTTTCAAATAATGGATATTTATGAAATTTAAAAGTATAGATAAAATCATCAAAATTACATTAGCAATTTTAATGCTGCTTTGCTTACTAAAGATGCCTTACGGGTTTTATGAGTTTGTAAGATATATTACTCTTGTAGGTTTTGGTATTTTGGCCTATAAAGCTCATGAAAAAGAAGATAAAACTACATTCATAATTTTTATCACTCTTGCCCTACTCTTTCAGCCTTTTTTTAAGATTGCTCTTGGAAGATTAATTTGGAACATTGTAGATGTAATTACAGCTATATACCTGTTTGCAAACCTCATAAGTCGCTATACAAAAAATAGATAATTATAAAAACACATTCCTATAAATATAATTTTATATAATTATATATCAGTTCGTTTCATTACTTTAGATATTTAAATAAAATCCAACAAACATTCTGCAATTAAAAAATGATAAAACATTTCAATAACAAAACTCATAAAGTTGGTGACGACTTAAAAATGACTATAGAAAAAGGAAGTAAAATAAGTATTGCAGCTGCAATTTTTTCAATTTATGGTTTTGAAAGCCTTAAGAAAGAATTGAAAAACATAGACGAATTACATTTTATTTTTACAGACCCTACATTTATTGAATTAGACAAAAAGAACCGACAAGAAAAAATGTTTGAAATTTTGGCTAATGATAGAAAAAAATCTATTGGTGGTTCTCGTTTTGAAATTAATCTTAAAAATGAATTAAAAGGAAAAGCTATTGCCAAAGAATGCAGAAAATGGATTGAAGACAAAGTAACGTTTAAAACCAATGCTAAAAACGGATTCATACAACCTCAATTTATCATTAAAAACCCTGACAATAATTTTGCTTATAGCGGAATAAATGAATTTTCTAGCGCAGGTGTTGGTTACGAAAAAGATAATTCCATTCTTAATATGGTTACTCGGTTTGAAGATTTCCCAATCACTGATGCTTTTTTACAGCAATTTGATGACGTTTGGAATGATAAAAATATTCTAAAAGACGTTACCAAAGATGTAAGTTCTTATATAGATAACCTGTACAAAGAAAATGCTCCAGAGTTAATTTACTACATAGCCTTGTTTCATATTTTTGATGAATTTTTAGAAAATATTACTGAAGACGAACTCGCAAATGAACAAACTGGTTTTAAAGAATCCGTAGTTTGGAATACTCTTTACGATTTTCAAAAAGATGCTGTACTTGGTATTATCAATAAATTAGAACGCTACAACGGTTGTATTCTGGCAGACAGTGTTGGATTAGGAAAAACCTTTTCCGCGCTGGGTGTTATTAAATACTATCAAGAAAGAAATAAAAGTGTTCTTGTTTTATGCCCTAAAAAATTGGGTGATAACTGGAAAACCTTTTTAAGTAATTATGACGACAATATACTATTTAAAGACCGTTTTAATTATGATGTTCTATATCATACCGATTTATCTCGTGAAAAAGGAAAGTCTGGTGATACAGATTTATCAAGAGTAAATTGGGGAAATTATGATTTGGTTGTTATAGACGAATCTCATAACTTTAGAAATAACGACCCTCGAAAGGATAAAATTACTCGCTATAAAAGATTACTTCAAAATGTAATGCAAGCAGGTGTTAAAACAAAAGTTTTGATGCTTTCTGCAACTCCTGTTAATAATAAATTTACCGATTTAAAAAATCAAATAGCATTAGCCTACGAAGGAAAAACAAATGTAGTTGATGAAAAACTAGGTACAGAAAAATCTATAGACTCCATATTAAACAAAGCACAACGTACTTTTAAAGATTGGTCGGACTTACCTGTAGAGCAAAGAACCAGTAAAAAATTATTAGCCGAGTTAAATCAAAATTTCGATTTCTTTAAATTACTTGATAATATTACTATTTCTAGAAGTAGAAAACACATTACTAAATATTACGATACCAATGCTATTGGTAAATTTCCTAAAAGATTACCACCCGTTACCATAGAATCTGAAATTACACACCTTAAAGATTTTATAAAAATAAAAGAACTATATGAAAAATTAGCTATGCTGTCAATGTCTATTTATACACCTTTCGATTATATATTAGATAGCAAAATAGCCTTTTATGCAGATGTCTACGATACTAAAATTGAAGGAAAAAGTAGCTTAAAACAAACTACTAGAGAAAAAAGTTTGCAAAAACTAATGCGTGTTAATTTATTAAAACGATTAGAAAGCTCTGTAGATTCTTTTCGTATAACTTTAGAAAAATTTGTAAATGCGGTTAATAGCAATATTAAGAATATAGAAAAATTTGAAAAAACAGAAGGAAATCAATCGGCTGAAATGACAGAAATAGCTGATTTAAATTTTGATACAGAAAGTGATAATTGGCTTGATGATGAATTTAGTACCAACGGAAAAATTAAAATAAATTTAGCCGATATGAATACCAGCGGTTGGAAAGAAGACTTAAAACAAGATTTATATATAGCACAAGATATTTTAGAAGAAATGAATTGGGTTACTTGGAAAGAAGATGCTAAACTAAACGATTTAAAAAAATGCATCACCAATAAAATTGAAAACCCAATAAACAAAGGAAATAAAAAGATTATCATTTTTACAGCCTTTGCCGATACTGCAAATTATTTATACAAACAAATTGCAACATGGGCTTTAGAAAATCATCAATTGAATACCGCAAAAATTACAGGAAGTGGCACTAATGATTGTACATTAAAAATAGACAAACAATTTAATAATTTGTTAATTAATTTTTCGCCACGTTCTAAAAAAAGAAGTGAAAAAAATAAAAATAATGCCGAAATTGATATTCTAATTGCAACCGATTGTATTTCCGAAGGGCAAAACCTACAAGATTGTGATACCCTAATTAATTATGATATTCATTGGAATCCTGTGCGTATTATTCAGCGATTTGGTCGTGTTGATAGAATTGGCTCTATAAATAAAGACATTCAATTAATAAATTTCTGGCCTCAAATTTCACTAGACGATTATATCAATTTAAAAGGTCGTGTAGAAGGTAGAATGATAATAGCAGATGTTGCAGGAACAACTGAAGATAATCCCTTAACAAATAAATCAACAGACCTCGATTTTAGAAAACAACAATTAGAACGCTTAAAAGATGAAGTTATTGATATTGAAGATATGGATACTGGAATTTCTATTACCGATTTAGGATTAAACGATTTTAGAATGGATTTGATAAACTACATAAATGAAGGAAATGATTTAAAAGGAATACCTAACGGAATGCACGCCGTATGCCCTAAAATAACCGAAAAAGGAATTGATGAAGGCGTTATTTTTGTACTTAAAAACATCAATTCAGATGTAAATATTGATAATAACAATCAATTACACCCATTTTATTTGGTCTATATCAAACAAAATGGAAACATTATTTCTAATCATTTAAATGTAAAAAATACTTTAGATATTTTACGTGGTATCGCTAAAGGTAATTCAGAACCTATTGCCAAAGTATTTCAACAATTTAATACAGAAACTAAAGATGGTAAAAACATGAAAACTTACTCCAATTTATTAGAAAAATCTATTGAAAGTATTATTGAAGTAAAAGATGAATCTGTTATAGATAGCCTATTTTCTAAAGGCGGAACTACCGCTAATTTATCAGGAAATATAAAAGGCTTAGAAGATTTTGATTTAATTACATTCTTGGTTATAAAATAAATAAAAAGCTATGAAAAACTTTAATTTACCAAAAAATGCTATCGTAAATAAATTTATACCAAAATCTAAATTTATAGAAAAATCAAAAGGAAATACAACAACACAACAAGAATTTACCAACGCTATTTCACGAATTACTTGGGCATACAACCTATCTGAAAAAACCATTAATATTTCGGGAACGCAAAAAATAGAAGAATTACAAATTTTTAATATCGCCTTAAAAAATAAAGAAATTCCTAAAAACACCTTAAAAGTTATTGATAAAGCTATTCCTTTTGCTATTTTGTATCTTTTTGAATTTGAAAATAATTTTGCCTACGGAATTACCATCAAAGAAAATACAGAACAACGTTATTTTTTCTCTGAATGGAACGAGGAATTAAATTTCGATTTTACAGGAAATACAATTGAACATATTTATCAAAAAATAATTACCTTATTTATACAGTATCAAACAGAATTAAATACGGAAAATGAAAGTTTTGAAAATATTATTGATAAAGAAAAACAACTTAGCAAACTAGAAAAAGAAATTGCTTCGCTTCAAAAAAAAATATACACCGAAAAACAATTTAACAAACAAGTAGCCTTTAATAAAACCCTACGCAATAAACTAAAAGAAATTGCAGTTTTAAAAAAATAGTAAAGAACAAAATTAAAGTATCCTTATACTAAGAGCCTGTTTAAGTTTCATCTAAAAAAAAAAATCTAAAAGAAAAATAAGAAATCGAATCCGTACACCTGAATTTAGTTCAGCATCTCATAATACTTACTTATTTAGTGTAAAAAATTGAGGTTTTTTTTTCGTAAATTTGCACTTTTTTTTACTTGATTAAAATCATCTTCTAAATTAAAAATTAGGGCAACTACATCAAAAAAAATACCATGAACAAAATCATTCCACAAACCAAAGATATAACCACAGAAAACATCAATAAAATTGCCCTACTCTTTCCGCAAGTAATTACCGAAAAAGAAGACAAAAACGGCAATACTATAAAAGCCATCGATTTTGAGCTATTAAAACAACATTTATCTAAAGAAATTGTAGAAGGTGCTGATGAGCGTTACCGATTAGATTGGCCAGGAAAACGTGCCAGTATTTTAAAAGCAAACACGCCAATAGATAAAACCCTAAAACCAGACCGTGAAAGTTCTGTAAATTTTAACGAAACCGAAAACGTATATATTGAAGGCGATAATTTTGAGGTTTTAAAAATTTTACAAGAATCTTACTTAGGAAAAATAAAAATGATTTACATAGACCCGCCCTACAATACAGGGAAAGATTTTGTGTATAAAGATAATTTTAAAGTTTCTAAAGATGAATATGAAGATGAAATTGGTACAGAAGACGAAGAAGGCGGAAAACTCTTTAAAAATACCGATACAAACGGACGTTTTCACTCCGATTGGCTTTCTATGATGTACGAACGCTTATTAGTGGCTAGAGATTTATTAACCGATGATGGCGTTATATTTATGTCTATTGGAGAAGATGAATCTCATAACTTACGTAAAATAGCGGATGAAATTTTTGGAGAAGAGAATTTTCAAACTGAAATAACATGGCAAAAAAGATATACAAGAAGTAATAATACTATTGATTTTACTACTGTTGTCGAATCTATTCTAGTTTATTCAAAATCTGAAAACTTCTTAGTTAATCTTTTACCTAGAACAAATGAAACCGATAATAGATATACAAATCCAGATAAAGATATTAGAGGTGATTGGAAAGGAGCTTCTTTTTTAGGGCCTGTAAAACCATCCGAAAGACCCAATTTATGCTATCCTATTGAAAACCCTTATACAGGAAGTAAAACATACCCTACATCTAATGCGTGGAGAAGAAGTGAAAATGAGTTTCATAAACTGCAAAATGAAGGAAAACTTTACTGGGGAAAAGACAACTCCTCAAAAGTACCTTCAATCAAAATGTTTTTAAGTGAAGCAAGAGGGCTGACACCTACAAATTTTTGGAATTATGAATATGCTGGTAATACAGATTTAGGAACGAAAGAAGTAGAAAAGTTATTTGATTTAAAAGTTTTTGACTTCCCTAAACCTTCTTTATTAATGAAAAGAATTTTAGAGCATAGTATAAATAATAATGATTTAGTCTTAGACTTCTTCTCAGGTTCAGCAACAACCGCCCACGCAACCATGCAATTAAATGCAGAAGATGGCGGAAACCGTAAATTTATAATGGTTCAAATTCCAGAAGAAACCGATGAAAAATCAGAGGTTTTTAAAGCAGGATATAAAACTATTACAGAAATAGGAAAAGAACGCATCCGCCGTGCGGGAAAAAAGATTTTAGAAGAAAACACAGAGAAATTAAAAGAGCGAGAAACTCCTTTAGATGTTGGTTTTAGAGTTTATAAAACATCGGAAAGTATTTTAAAAGACGTAGCAAAACACCCGAACGAAGTTACACAAACTACTTTATTTGAAAGTGAAGATAACATCAGAAAAGATGCTAGTTCAGAAGATATTTTAACCGCTGTTTTGTTAGATTTTAGTGAAAAACTAGACCATCCAATAGAAAAGCAAGTAATTGCAAATTCCGAAATTTTTATAGTAGATACCAACGCCTTAGTTGCTTGTTTTGATACCGCAATAGATATGCAAGTGGTAGATGCGATGGCAAAAATGCAACCAATAAAAGCCGTTTTTAGAGACGCTTGTTTTATAGATGATAAAGACCTTATAAACACGGTAGAATCTCGATTTAAACAATTAGCACCAAACACTAAAGTACACGTAATATAAAAGCTATGAAGTTAAAATTTAAAAAACAGCAGTATCAAACCGATGCCGTTAATAATTTGGTGCGTGTATTTAGTGGACAAACCAAAGGATTTCGTAAAGAAACCATAGGAAGAAGAACCGTAAAAGCCGATTTATTACAAAATGAACATAGCGTAGAAGACAGTATATTTTCAAATAAAAAATTTGAAATTACGGAAGAAGCTATTTTAGAAAACGTAAAAAACTTACAACGTGAGCAACAATTAAAACCTTCAAAAAAATTAGATGGCGGTTATAATTTTACGGTAGAAATGGAAACGGGAACTGGTAAAACCTACGTTTATACCAAAATGATGCTAGAAATGCACCGACTTTATGGCTGGAGCAAATATATAATTATAATTCCATCGGTAGCAATTCGAGAAGGAGTTCGTAAATCATTAGAAATTACGGCAGAGCATTTTCAAGAAGAATTTGGTAAAAAAATACGATTTTCTATTTATGATAACAAAAACAAATCGAATTTAGTAAACATAAAACAGTTTGGAAATAGTTCGGAAATTGAAGTAATTATTATGAATTATCAAGCCTTTGGTAGGCGTGGAAAAGAGGCGTTAAAAATATATCAAAAACTAGATTCTTTACAATCGGAAAGACCTATTGATATAATAAAACGCACCCGCCCTATTTTAATTATTGATGAGCCACAGCGTTTTGGTGATGTTGCTGAAAAGAAATTAGAAGAATTTAATTCGTTATTTGTTACTCGTTTTTCGGCAACCCATAAAAAGGAAAAAACGAAAGTTAAAAATTCACAAGGCAAAAATGTTACAGTAGAAAAAGAACGTTTTAACAAAGTATATCGACTAGATGCAGTAGATGCTTTTAATCAGAAATTGGTTAAAAAAATACAAGTAAAAGGAATTGAAGTAAAAGAAAATACAGGTACAAATTCCTTTTTATTTTTAGATAGTATTTTAGTTTCTAAAAACAAATATCCAACAGCGAAAATAGAATTTGAGGTAAAACAAAAAACGGGTATTAAAAAAATAAGCAAGAATTTTTCTCAAAATGATGATTTATTTTCAGCATCCAACGAATTAGAACAGTATAAAGGCTATATAATTTCAGAAATAAATGCCAAAACCAATACAGTAAGTTTTACCAACGGCGTAACACTTTTTGTAGGACAAGCCAGCGGAAATATTTCAGAAGAACACGTTAGACGCATACAAATACGAGAAACCGTAATATCGCATATTGAAAAAGAACGAGAATTATTTAAAAAAGGCATTAAAACGCTTTCGTTATTTTTTATTGATGAAGTAGCAAAATACAGAGCTTACAGCGTAAAAGAAAATGGCGAAAAAGGCGAACAAATAAAAGCCGAATACGAGCAAATTTTTGAAGAAGAATATAAAAAAGCCATTGCACAGAAATCACTTTTTAGCCCAGCATATAATGCTTATTTAGAAAAGTACGAAGCACAAAAAGTGCATAGTGGTTATTTTTCTATTGATAAAAAAGGAAAGGCAGTTAATTCAAAAGAAACCAAAGGACAAGGCGGAAGTGATGATATTTCGGCTTATGATTTAATCATGAAAAACAAAGAACGTTTGCTAAGTTTTGATGAGCCTGTACGTTTTATTTTTTCACATTCGGCATTGCGAGAAGGTTGGGATAATCCTAATATTTTTCAAATTTGTACACTAAAACATAGTATTTCTACAACTTCTAAACGTCAGGAAATAGGTCGTGGTTTGCGTATTTGTGTAGATAAGTACGGAAATCGTATGGATTCTGAAATATTAGATGCCGATTTTTTTGATGTAAATACTTTAACTGTAATTGCTAATGAATCGTATGATACGTTTGCCAAGCAATTACAAAATGAAATTTTAGCCTCTTTATCTGCCAGACCAACACATTTAGAAGTTTCTGTTTTTAAAGATTTAGAATTAAAAAATAAAGCAGGCGAAACTTTTTCTTTTGATGAAATGACAGCAATGCGTGTAATTATAGATTTTACACAAAAAAATTATATTGATAAAGATTTTAAAGCAACAGAAACCTTAATTGATGCTATTGATACAAATACGTTTACCACAATTCCTGAACTAGAAAACTACAAAGAAGAATTAAAAAATATTATTATTGAAATTCATGAAGTAGCTACGTTTAAAGCCAGTACAAATGGCAAAGCAAATAATTTGCCAAAAGAACTAAAGGTAAACGCAAACTTTGCTAAAAAAGAGTTTCAAGACTTATGGAATAAGATAAAAGTAAGAACATTGTACGATGTAGATTTTGACACAAATGAACTAATAAAAAAGAGTGTTACTACAATAGATAATCAATTAAATGTTCGTAAAGTTTCGGTGCATATTGCCACAGGAACACAAAAAGAAAACATGAGTTCTGATGCTTTGAAAATGAGTAATAGCTTTAATAAAACAAAGCAACAATCTTATAAAACGGCAAGTATTTTAGGAAATACAAGGTATGATTTAATTAAAGAAATAGCCAAAAATGCACATATCACCAGAAAAACGGCTACCAATATTCTTACGAAAATCAATGCTTCAAGTTTTGAACAGTTTAAGCAAAACCCCGAACATTTTATAACGGAAGTTTCACGCTTAATAAACGAAGAAAAAGCAACAACTTTAATTAATAATATTACCTATCATAAAACAGATGAAAATTATTCTGATGATATTTTTACGGTAAATAACTTTAACGGTTCGTTGCAAGAAAATGTATTAGAAGTTCAAAAACACATTTACGATTACGTAAAAACCGATTCGAAAATAGAGCGAAAATTTGCAGAAGAACTAGAAAGCGGTCAAGCAATTGTATATGCTAAATTGCCTAGCGGATTTAAAATACCAACACCCATAGGAACTTACAACCCCGATTGGGCAATTGTATTTGATAATAAAGATGTTAAGCAGGTCTATTTTATTGCTGAAACAAAAGGTTCTATGAGTACTTTGCAATTAAAAGGAGCGGAAAACCTAAAAATTGAATATGCAAAAAAGCATTTTGAAAAATTAGGTACAGAAAGTTTAAAATATGATGTGGTTGCAACCTATGAAGATTTAATGAATAAAATTTTGAAGTAATATTATTAACGATGTTGTAGAGCATCGTTAATATTACTTCAAAACCCAACAAAACAGTTACTAATTTCACTAAATTAAATGTACTACAAAGACGTAGACATCTTAAAAAAATCAGCTATATCGCATTGAAAACCTAACAAGAAATAGATTAAGGAATTAAATTTGAAGTAAAAATAGGTTAACCATAGACAATATATAAAAATAACCTTAAATTTAGGTAAACGAAAACATAGTTTGCATTCTATTTGGAATGCAATTCATTATTTAGTCAAAACAGGCTGTCAATAGCGTTTACTTCCAAATGATTTTCCAAAGTAGCAACTCGTTTATTACTACTACTCTAAGTGGTCATTTTTAGAGTCTTTTGATTTATTATTAAGTAAATTAACAGAAAAAAATCATTTTAAAAAAGGACAGAATCCAGTACCTAGTTTAGGCGTAATAGATAGTCAAAGTGTTCGTTAGGGAAATAATCGTTCTTTAAATAGTTTTAACGGGAATAAAAAAATGAAAGGCATAAAACGTCATATGATTGTTGATAAATGGTTTTCTTTTAGCTGTAATGGTTACCGTTGCCAATATTCACGATAGTAAAGCCATTTTATTATTGATGAGAATCTTAAAATATTACCTAATTTCTGTGAAAGTAATTCTTATAAATAAAGATTTATAGAGGAGAGATTGTTAAGTAAATAAAAAGGAAATTTAGCGATGTAATTCAATTAGTTATGGGTCTGATAAAAATAAAAGTAGCTTTAATTCGATTCATAAAAGATTGATTGTAGAAAGAACTTTTTTCTTAGTTTGATAACGACAAAAGACTCTGTAGAAACTATGAATTATTAATGGAATCTTCCGAAAATATGACCAGATTATCAGCCATAAAACTTTTATTGAATAAAATTTAAATAGGCTCTAAGCAAAAAACAAAACCTCCTAAACAAGACGAAAACCCTAAAAAAATAGATCTTTTAGAAAATCTTGATAGAGATACTTTAAAAAAAAGTAAAAAGTTATTGGTAAAAAAATTAAGAATATTAGCCTTAATAATTTTAGAACTGTAACCGTATCTAAATTAATAATATATAGACAAATATTAAAAAACCATCTTAATAATATATTATTTAAAAAATAATATATTACTTTTAACAAACTATAAAAACACTTAAAAAAACTTGATTATCAAGCTATTAAAACTTGGCATAAATTCTGAATTTAACTTATCAAATTAAAAAAATAAATTATGAATTTGATATCTAACTTCGAGCAAAGTTTACATTTTAAACAACGAATTTCACAACGACAAATAGATCCTTTTTTGGTTTCTATGTGTCTTATTAAAGGATCTATTAAAACTATGAAA
>NZ_OZ038524.1:260000-475000 GCF_964036635.1 Tenacibaculum dicentrarchi | reverse complement strand
GCAGTTCCATCGTTGAGCGATGGGATTTCACCTCTGACTTAATTGACCGCCTGCGGACCCTTTAAACCCAATGATTCCGGATAACGCTCGGACCCTCCGTATTACCGCGGCTGCTGGCACGGAGTTAGCCGGTCCTTATTCTTACAGTACCGTCAAGGATCTACACGTAGATCGGTTTCTTCCTGTATAAAAGCAGTTTACAACCCATAGGGCAGTCATCCTGCACGCGGCATGGCTGGTTCAGAGTTGCCTCCATTGACCAATATTCCTCACTGCTGCCTCCCGTAGGAGTCTGGTCCGTGTCTCAGTACCAGTGTGGGGGATAATCCTCTCAGACCCCCTACCTATCGTTGCCATGGTAAGCCGTTACCTTACCATCTAGCTAATAGGACGCATAGTCATCTTGTACCCATAAATGTTTAATAGTATTCCGATGCCGAAACACTACATTATGGAGTATTAATCTTCATTTCTAAAGGCTATCCTCCTGTACAAGGCAGATTCTATACGCGTTACGCACCCGTTCGCCGGTCGTCATCTATGCAAGCATAATGTTACCCCTCGACTTGCATGTGTTAAGCCTGCCGCTAGCGTTCATCCTGAGCCAGGATCAAACTCTTCATTGTATATTTTAAATAATATTAATGAATAAGTTTCAAAAGAATTTAACTTCCTTAGAAGTTGTGGTTATTCTACTCTTATTTACGCTGTCAATTTCAATATTTTCAATGAACCTAGTTCTTTTTTAAAAGAACCAGAGATAAGAATAATCTTATCATTTTTTGTAGAAACGTTAGAATCGAACTAACTGACATACTATTGTCATTTCCAAATTTCTTTAATCGTTACGCTTTATGAAAGCGGTTGCAAATATACATTCTTTTATTTGTTTTAAACAAGTAAAATTTAACTTATTTTTTACATTTTATTAAAATGATACTTAACGATATTTTAAGGAACAGTTGTTAACTTTTAAACTTGCGTTTTGTTGTTAGCGGTTGCAAATCTACGTCCTTTTATTGGACTGACAAGGGGTTTTATTTGTTTATTTTAAAAGTATTTTATTAATCGCTGATTACTAGGAGATTGATTTGTGTGTTTTTTTATCTTTTATGTTCTATTAGTTTTAAAAAGTAGGATTCTGCTAAAATTAGCACGTATTAATATCTGAAATTATGGTTTTTTGGCCTGTTAAAAGTGGTTAAAAACAGCTTCGAATGTTTTGTTTTGCTATTTTAGTAATAGATTTTTATTTGTTTTTTTGATTTTAATACTGATAAAGTTCTCGATACTATTTTTTTGAAGGAAAAAAAATCACTCGAACTGACAGTTTATTTTCGTTAATCGGAATTTGCTTCCGATTTTTAGGTTGATTTCTGGGGTTCTCATTTTGATGCGATGCTGAAATAAATTTAGCAGGATGTTTTGAATTACCTAAACAGGATGAAAATCATTAGAACTGACAATTGTTGTTCGTTAATGGGAATTTCGTTTTGAATGCTCCAAACAAGAACAAACCTCACAGGTTTTTAAAACCTGTGAGGTTTAAGTTTTACTGCTCGAAATGATAGTATAAACTTTGCCTAAATTATAGTTAAGTTCTCGAATTATTAAAAAAAGTACAAATGCCTAGCCCCGATTGATGCTTTGTTTGAGCTCTTTTTTTGATTTTTCTTCAAAAAAAAGCGAGTGCGGAAAGCGGGTAATTGCTTCTAGAAAATTATCCCTTTAATATATATTCTTGGGGTTTTCTTGTCATTATATATAGGTGTCAAATTTTCTAATTATTTTACTGCTTCTCCCCTCTTTATTTATGTTGTTCAGATTTATTCTATAAAAAATAACAAAACAAGTCTATTTGTTTGAAATAAAACTTTAAGGTATTTTATTATTCTTATTTAGGGTAAAACACTTGCTTAAATAGAGTTTAATCATCTAAATAAAATCAACCTATTGATTTACAGCAATTAAATACTCTTTGCACTAACAGATATATTTATTATTTCAGTAAATTTCCCTTTTTTTTAAAAAAATACAGCAACAAGTTTTTTTATCTGAGATTAATCTTTAGATTTGTGTTTGTACAACAAATACAAAAATGACGTTACAAAACATCTGGCAAGGTTTCTATTTTTACTTTTATTTTTTTAATAAAGGCTGAGACTTTGTATCGTATTGTTAACTAACAAATATAACTTATAAAGTCTCGATATATCGGGGCTTTTTTTTTGATTTAAAATGAAACAAATTATAGCAATTCAAGGAGCAGAAGGATCTAACCATCATAAAGTAGCTCGTGATTTTTATGGCACTACAATTGGATTAAAAGAATGTATGTCTTTTGATGTTTTAGTAGATAGCTTACTTGATAAAACAGCAGATGTTGGTATTATGGCGTTAGAGAATACTATTGCAGGCTCTATTATTCCTAATTATGCTTTAATTGATAAAAATAATTTACAAATAATTGGTGAAGAATATTTAAATATTCATCATCATTTAATGGCACTTCCTAATCAAAAAATTGAAGATATTACCGAAGTATGTTCGCATCCGATGGCACTACTACAATGTAAAGAGTTTTTAAAAAAACATAAACATATTAAATTAGTAGAAGATGTTGATACTGCCGAAGTAGCCAAAAGAATTGCTAAAAATAACTTAAAAGGAGTTGCTGCCATTGCACCAAAAATTGCAGCGGAAATTTTTGGTTTAAATGTTATTGAAGATGACATTCAAACCATGAAAGAAAATTCAACCCGATTTGTTATTGTACAAACTAAAGAATCTAGTAACGGAATTGATACGATAAATAAAGCTTCCTTGAAATTTGTACTAGACCATAAAAGAGGTAGTTTAGCTACTCTTTTAAATGTATTAAGCGATTGCAAAATGAATTTAACAAAAATACAATCGTTACCAGTAATTGAAGCTCCTTGGAAATACTCGTTTTTTGTAGATGTTACCTTTAATGAATATAAAAATTACGAAAAGGCAATTTCTATTATTAAAATAATGGCAGAAGAATTTAAAGTATTAGGAGCATATAAAAACGGAAGAAAATAATGATTCAACCAGCAAAAAGATTAGATACCGTACAAGAATACTACTTCTCTAAAAAATTAAGAGAAGTTAGAGAGTTGGCAGCAGCAGGAAAACCAATTATCAATATGGGAATTGGTAGCCCTGATTTATTGCCTCCTACTAATGTAATTAATGCTATTCAAGAAAGTTTTGGAGATGCAACTGCTCATAAATATCAAAGTTATCAAGGATTACCTGAATTAAGAAACGCAATTTCTAAGTTCTATAATGAAAAATTTGGAGTAGCCTCTAATCCTGAAAATGAAATATTACCTTTAATGGGTAGTAAAGAAGGAATTATGCATATTTCTATGGCTTTTTTAAATGAAGGCGATAAAGTATTAATTCCAAACCCTGGTTATCCGACTTATACTTCTGTTACTAAATTAGTCGGTGCAACACCACTTTTTTACAACTTAAGTGATACAACTAACTGGCAACCAAACTTTGAAGAATTAGAAAAGTTAGATTTAGAAAACGTAAAAATTATGTGGGTGAATTATCCGCATATGCCAACGGGAACAAACGCAACTTTAGAAACTTTTGAAAAATTAGTAGCTTTTGGTAAAAAACATCAAATATTAATTGTTAATGATAATCCGTATAGTTTTATATTAAATGATAATCCTATCAGTATTTTACAAGTGGATGGTGCTAAAGAGATTGCTTTAGAATTAAATTCATTAAGTAAAACATTTAACATGGCAGGCTGGCGTGTTGGTATGGTTTTGGGTAATGCTAACTTTATCAATCAAATATTAAAGGTTAAAAGTAATATGGATTCTGGTATGTTTTACGGAATTCAAAAAGGTGCTATTGAAGCTTTACATTTATCTGATGAATGGTTTATCGCTCAGAATAAAATATATGAAGAGCGTAGAAATTTAATTTTTAAACTTGCTGATAAATTAAACTGTACTTATAATAAAAACTCAACAGGTTTGTTTGTTTGGGCTAAAATCCCTGAAGGAAAAACATCCGAAGAAACTGCCGATGAAATTTTATACGGAAAAGATATATTTATTACTCCTGGAACTGTTTTTGGTTCGCAAGGAGAAGGTTATATTCGTTTTTCATTATGTATTACAAAAGAAGTAATTAAAGAAGCAATTAATAGATTTGCCTAAATAGGTAAAATAAAATATCATTTCTGTAATAGAAATGCAGTAAAATAATAATATGAACGTATTTGTAATTGGTGTTGGTTTAATTGGTGGAAGCATGGTTTTAGATATTCAAAGAGAATATCCTGAGGCTGTTGTTTATGGAATTGATGCCAGCGAAAATCATTTAGATGAAGCTAAAAAAATTGGCGTAATTCATCATAAATCAACGTTTAGCGAATTAGAAAAAGCAAGTATTGTAATTATTTCAATACCTGTTGATGTTCAAATAGCAATAATACCTAAAGTTTTAGATATTATTGCTGATGATTGTTTAGTTTTAGATGTAGGTTCTACAAAAGCAAACATTTGTGAAGCTATTAAAAATCATCCGAAGCGAAGAAATTTTTTAGCAACACACCCTATTGCAGGTACTGAATTTTCAGGACCAACAGCAGCACATGAGAATTTGTTTAAACAAAAAACAAATATTATTTGTGAAGTAGAAAAAACAGCTTTCAAATTACAAGAAATAGCTTTAGATATTTTCTCAAAATTAGGAATGAGAATTCGTTATATGGATGCAAAATCGCACGATAAACACATTGCGTATGTATCTCATTTATCGCATATCAGTTCTTTTATGTTAGGAAAAACTGTTATCGAAAAAGAAAAAAACGAACGTGATATTTTTGATATGGCAGGTTCTGGTTTTGCTTCAACAGTACGTTTAGCAAAAAGTTCACCAGCAATGTGGACAGCTATTTTTAAACAAAATAAAGACAATGTTGTAGAAACTTTGGATGAGTATATCAATAATTTACAACAATTTAAAGAATTAATACTAGAAGATGATTTTACTGAAATCCATAACGAAATGGAAAGTACAAATCACATAAAACAAATATTAAACGGCATAAAATAAAGGCCATAATAATTATTAAAATGGAAAATACAAAAGAATTAAGAACATGGTTGGATGATATGAATTTAGCACATCCACTAGTAATAGCAGGGCCTTGTAGTGCAGAAACCGAAGAGCAGGTTTTAAAAATTGCACACGAATTAAAAGATTCTGATGTAAACTATTTTAGAGCAGGAATTTGGAAACCAAGAACTAGACCTGGAAATTTTGAAGGTGTAGGTTCTTTAGGTTTAAAGTGGTTACAAAAAGTAAAAGAAGAAACAGGTATGAAAACCTGTACTGAAGTTGCCAATGCAGCCCACGTAAAATTAGCTTTAGAACATGATATAGATTTATTATGGATTGGTGCAAGAACTGCAGTCTCTCCGTTTATTATGCAGGAATTAGCAGACGCTTTACATGGTACAGATAAAATTGTATTGGTAAAAAACCCTATAAATCCAGATTTAGCTTTGTGGTTAGGTGGAATTGAAAGATTATACACTGCAGATATTAAAAACTTAGGAGCTATTCATAGAGGGTTTTCAACTTATGAAAAATCAAAATATAGAAACGTTCCTGAATGGCAAATTGCAATTGAGTTTAAAAATAGATTCCCTGATTTACCTTTAATTTGTGACCCTTCACATATTACAGGAAACAGAGAAATGATTTTTGATGTTTGTCAAACTGCTTTAGATTTAAACTTTGATGGTTTAATGGTTGAAACTCATTTTGACCCTGAAAAGGCTTGGAGTGATGCTGCTCAACAAGTAACTCCTACTAAGTTAAAGCAGATTATGACTGATTTAAAAATTAGAAAAGCAACAGAAACTGATTCTGAATACAGAGAATCTTTAGATAATTTACGTGCTCAAATTAATATTGTTGATGGACAACTAATAGAAATGATGGGCAAAAGAATGAAAGTTGCCGATAAAATTGGTGCTTTAAAGAAAGATATGAACGTTGCTGTTTTACAGTCTAGACGTTGGAATGAAATTCTTGGAAACATGATTCTTGAAGGTGAAAGCAAAGGATTAAGCGAAGAATTTGTTTTAAAAATGTTTAAAGCAATTCACCAAGAATCTATTAATCATCAAGAAAAAATTATTAAAGGATAAAAAAAAGGAGCTTCAATTGAAGCTCCTTTTTTTATAAAAGATTAAGGTATTATTTTAATCTTTTAAAAATATATCTTGTAATAAAAATACCATTTTTATCACCTTTACCTCCATAACTCTCAACTCCTGAATTTACAAAAGCTAAATCCCATCCTTCTTCAACCATGGTATTTATTTTTGAGCTAATTACAGCATCGTTTGCTACAATATTCTGAAATCTAATTCCTCCTATATTAAAGAAGTTTAATAATTTAGTTTCATCGAAGTTTTTTACTCTAATCTCAGCACGGTTAGATTTATTTCTTTTGTCTTTCTTTTTTTCACTAGACCTTGTTGATGTAAAACTCTTATAATCTCTGTCTTCATTAGATGAGATTAATCTTGACCTACCTAATCCATTAGGAATTGTTGATTCTACACTTGTAATAACCTTGTACTCAAATTTTTGAGCGTTTACTGATGTTAAACCTAATGCAATAAATACAATTAGTAATAATGCTTTTTTCATAAAAAATTATTTTATTTTTTTTAATAATTGCACAATATAATCTTTTTAAATTTAAAATATTCAAATTGTATAAGATGCCTAGCCCCGATTGAAGCATTTGTTTGAGCTCTTTTTTATTTTTCTTTTCGAAAAAATAAAAAAAGCGAGTGCGGAAAGCGGGAAATTGCTTCAAATCATTTTTATATCATTAGTAATATTAAAAATCACTCTATTTGATATTATTATTTTACATAAATTTCTGCATCTTTGTGCCATGACAGGAATCGTATATAAATCTACAGGAAGTTGGTATTGGGTAAAGTGTGAGGACGTTTTATACAAATGCCGTATTAAAGGAAAATTTCGACTAAAAGGTATTAAAAGTACCAATCCGATTGCCGTTGGAGACAAAGTTAATTTTGAATTAGAAACCAAGAATAACGAAGAAACAGGTTTAATTACCGAAATTCATGAACGTGATAATTTTATTGTTCGTAAATCGGTAAATTTATCTAAGCAAACACATATTATCGCATCTAATATTGACCAAGTTTTTTTGCTGGTTACTATTAACAATCCGCCTACTTTTACCACTTTTATTGATAGATTTTTAGTTTCTACAAGAGCTTACAGAATTGATACTATTTTAGTTTTTAATAAAATAGATTCTTACGAAATTGAAGAACGTGGTGAAATTTTATACCTAAAAGATATTTATGAAACTATCGGTTACCGATGTATTGAAGTATCTGCAAAGGAAAACACCAATGTTGATAAAATTAAAGAAATGATGCTTGGAAAAACCTCAATGTTTGTAGGACATTCAGGTGTTGGAAAAACTACTTTGGTAAATGCTATTGATACAAATCTGAACTTAAAAACAAAGGAAATTTCAGACCAACATAATCAAGGAAAACACACCACAACTTTTGCAGAAATGTTCGATTTAAGCATCGAAAACTCAAAAGATGCCCGAATTATTGATACTCCAGGTATTAAAGGTTTTGGAGTTGTTGATATTGATAAATATGAATTAGGCGATTATTTTCCTGAATTTTTTGAACTAAAACAACATTGTAAATTCAATAACTGTATTCATGTTAACGAACCTAAATGCGCTGTAAAAGATGCTTTAGAAGAAGATACTATTTCTTGGGAACGTTATAAAAGTTATTTGCAAATTTTAGAAGGTGAAGAAGAACATTATCGTACTGATATTTGGGAAAAAGATAAAGAGTAAATGAAAGCAGTTGTTCAAAGAGTAAATAAAGCTAGTGTAACTATTGAAGGAGAAAAAGTTGCTGATATTCAAAATGGTTTGCTAATTTTAGTAGGCATTACTGATGATGATAATACAGAAGATATTAACTGGTTATCTAAAAAATTAACGAATCTTCGAATTTTTAATGATGAAAATCAGGTGATGAATCAATCTTTAATTGATATTAAAGGAGATGCAATTATCGTTAGTCAATTTACATTACAAGCATCAACAAAAAAAGGAAACAGACCAAGCTACATGAACGCTTCAAAACCTGAAATCGCCATTCCTTTATATAATCAATTTATAAATCAGGTAGAAAACGACTTAGGTAAAAAAGTACAAACTGGTAAATTTGGTGCAGATATGAAAGTAGAACTTTTAAATGATGGACCTGTTACTATTATTATTGATAGTAAAAATAAAGTTTAAAACTACTGTTTTATAGTTAGTAGCAATTCAACAAAAAGATATTCACTTTTAAAGTATAAATGAAAAAACCAAGAAGCAAATGTTACAAATGCATGATGCCTTCATCTTCATGTATTTGTAAATACATTAATCGTTCCCAAACCAAAACTCGTTTTATTATTCTTATGCACCCAAAAGAGTACAAAAAAGAAAGAAACGGAACGGGACGTATGACAAATCTTCAACTTGAAAATTCTGAAATTATAGTTGGTGTAGATTTCACAAATAATAAACGTGTAAATGAAATACTGACTGAAGAAAAAAATTCTTCTTTTTTACTTTACCCTGGAGAAGATACTTTTAATTTATCAATAAGAGAAAGTTCAGACATAATTTCATTTATGGGTGATAATCCACATATTTTTATTCTTGATGGAACATGGCCTTGCGCTCGTAAAATGCTAAAATTAAGTAAAAACTTACAAAAACTAAAAAGAGTAAGCTTTGATAATAAAATAAAATCGAAATTTACGATTAAACAACAACCAGCACCTCTTTGTCTTAGCACTATTGAATCAGTTTATACAGTCTTAAATTTACTTAATCAAAGTAATTTAGAACAATGTAATACAAAGGATTTTCTTATTCCTTTTGAAAAAATGATTGACCATCAAATTAAATGTATGGTAGACACAAATAACAAAGAGCTTATCCCTAAGAATGTTTATAAAAAAAATATGGAAAGAAGTATTATTTTTGAACAAGAAAATTAGTTGTCTTTTTTGTGAAATTTATAAATATTCATACACATACTAATTCTGATGAAAATTTTAGTATTTTAAATTGTTATCCTAATTCAACAGATTTTAATACGCCTTTTTCTATCGGGATTCATCCGTGGTTTATCCTTGAAGAAAGAATTGAAGATGAAGTTCTATTTATCAAAAAAAAGCTACTTCATAAAAATTGTTATGCCATTGGCGAATGTGGTTTAGATAAATTATCTGAAGTAAATTACAGACTTCAAATTCCTGTTTTTAAAGAACATATTAAGTTATCAGAAGAATTAAAAAAACCATTAATTATACATTGTGTAAAAGCTTTTCAAGATATACTCCGTTTGAAAAAAGAATTAAAACCTACGCAAAAATGGATTATTCACGGTTTTAATAAAAATAATCAAATTGCTACTGATTTTATCAAAAATGATTGTTTTTTATCCTTCGGAAAAGCATTGTTAACATCAACTAAATTACAAGAGGTATTTTTAAATATTCCGTTGGATAAAATTTTCTTAGAAACAGATGATGCAAAAATTGATATTTCCACTGTTTATGAAAAAGCAAGTAACATCAAAAAAATTAGCATGAAAAAGCTACAAAAAAATATACATCAAAATTTTAATACAATATTTACAAAATGAGTTGGTTAGAAAGAACAGAGTTATTAGTTCAGAAAGAAGGAATGAAAAAGCTAAAAAAAGCAAACATATTAATTGTTGGCTTAGGTGGAGTTGGCTCATTTGCAGCAGAATTTATAGCAAGAGCTGGTGTTGGAAAAATGACAATTGTTGATGGTGATGCTTTTGATGAAACTAATAAAAATAGACAGTTACCCGCATTAGATAGTACTGTTGGAAAAACAAAAGTAAGCGTAATTGCCGACAGAATTAAAGATATAAACCCTGAAATAGAACTAACAGCAATAGAAGAATTTTTATCACCAGAAAGAGCTTTTGAAATAGTTAGTACTGAATATGATTATGTAATGGATTGTATTGATAGTATTACTCCTAAAATCAATTTAATTGTTGCCGCTAAAAGAAAAAAAGTAAAATTAGTTAGCTCAATGGGTGCTGGTGGAAAATTAGATGCTAGTAAAGTAGTTGTAAAAGACATCAGTAAAACAAAAAACTGTAAAATGGCACGTGCTTTAAAAAAGCGATTAAAAGAACGAAAAGTAAACAAAGGTATTACTGCTGTTTACTCTGAAGAAGTTCAAATTGCCGAAAGCTTACAACTAACAAATGGAGCTAATTTTAAAAAATCTTTTTATGGAACTATTAGCTATATGCCCGCCGCTTTTGGCTTACAAGCTAGTTCTTATGTTATTAACAAAATCTTAACGAAAAAATAATTTCCAAGGAAACTATTTTTAAAGTATATTTGTTCTAAAATAAAAATCAATTATTAAATACAAATAATCATGAAAAAATCAATTTTAGCTATTGCACTTATAGCAATTACTGCCGTTTCTTGTAAATCAGAAAAAAATAAAGTAACAGCTAACCAAGAAGTTAAAGATATTAAAAAAGTAGAAAATGTAATTAGCTCTTATAAAGCAAATATTGCAGAATCTACAGTTACCTGGAAAGGAAACAAACCAACAGGTTCTCATAATGGTACTGTTAGTATTACTAAAGGATTGTTTGAAATTGAAAACAACGTACTTAAATCTGGTGAGTTTGTTATTGATATGAATTCAATTTTATGTGCCGATTTAGAAGTTGCTGATGGTAAAGAAAAATTAGAAAATCATTTGAAAGGTTCTGACTTTTTTGATGTTAAAAAGTTTCCTACAGCTAAGTTTGAAATAGCAAATTCTGAAGTTAAAGATGGAAAATTACAAATAACAGGTAATTTAACACTTAGAGGAACTACAAAGAGTATTACAATTCCTGCAACGGTTACTCAAAGTGAAGGTGTAGCTAGTATTAAAAGTGATATTTTTAGTATTGATAGAACTGATTTTGGAGTTACTTACAAATCTAAAAAAATTGATGCTGCTTTAAAAGATAAATTTATTAACGATTTGTTAGAGATTTCTTTTAATATTAAGGCTAAAAAATAATTTTAGATACATAAAAAAGGGCTGACATTTTATTATGTCAGCCCTTTTTTTGTGTTTAGTTTTATACTTTGATATAAGATTCTACTTCAAAAAGTGTTTTAAAATGTTTTAATATTTTTTGTTTTACCTCAGCTTCTGAAATTTCATAACCTAATTCAGCCTGCATAGAAGTAACTGCTTTGCCTCTAATTCCGCAAGGAATAATATTATCAAAATAACCTAAATTTACATTTACATTTAAAGCAAAACCATGCATAGTTACCCATCTACTTGCACGAATTCCCATAGCGCAAATTTTTCGAGGAAACGGTGTTCCTACTCCTAGCCAAACACCTGTTTCGCCATCGCTACGACCTGCTTCTAAGCCGTATTCGGCAATTGTTAATATAATTGCTTCTTCTAAGAAACGTAAGTATTTATGGATGTCTGTGAAAAAATTTTCTAAATCAAGTATCGGATAGCCTACTATTTGCCCTGGACCATGATAGGTAATATCTCCTCCTCTATTTATTTTATAAAAAGTAGCTCCTTTTTCTTTTAATTGTGCTTCATTTAATAATAAATTACTTAAATCTCCTGATTTACCAAGGGTGTAAACATGTGGATGTTCAACAAATAGAAAATGATTGGGCGTGCTAATTTTCAAGGATTTATTTCTGTTTTCTCGTTTTAAAGAAACGATTTTTTCTAATAATTTAGCTTGATAATCCCAAGTGTATTTATAATCTTTTTGACCTAAATCACTAACTGTTATATTTTTATTCATAAATTTGTATCCTAAAACAATCCCCCAAAGGTACTAAAATTAACACCAAGCTGTTATAACAATGCCTATTAACAATTCATAATTATGATAAAAAAAAATCCTTCAATACTCTTTTTCTTTTTTATTTTTTTAGCAACAAATTCCTTCTCTCAAAATTTTTGGAATACAGCTGTAAAAAAAGAGACTTCTAGTCAACAAGTTAAACCTTTAAGCAGAAAAAATACGCCTGAAAAATACCGTTTAGCAACACTAAATTTAAATGGTCTTCAAAATCATTTAACAGGTTTTAAATCAAAAAGAAGTCAACATATTATAACATTACCTGATTCTGAAGGTAAATTACAACGATTTTCTATTAAAGAAACTTCTTATTTAGCTCCTGAATTAGCGGCTAAATTCCCGATGATTAAGTCTTATTCTGGGCAAGGAATTGATGATCCTACGGCTATTGCTAAAATTAGTTTAGGTGCCAATGGTGTACATGCACTTATTTATTCAGCTAATAAAAGCATTGTATATATCGACCCTTATACGGTTGATAAAAAACAATATATCATCTATAAAAAATCAGCTTTAAAAGCTAAAGAGAATGATTTTAGATGTCAAGTTGAAAGCACGGCTAAAAAAACAATGACTTCATCAATTCAAAAAAGAAATGCCAATGATGGTATTTTAAGAACTTTTAGAATTGCTATTGCCTGTACTAATGAGTATTCATCATTTCATTTAAACAGACAAAATATTGCCAGTTCAGCTACCGATGCTGTAAAAAAAGCAGTTGTTTTATCGGCAATTAATACGACAATGACTCGTGTAAACGAAGTTTATGAAAGAGATTTAGCCGTTAGAATGGTACTTGTAAATAATAACGATGAGTTAATATTTTTAGAAAGTAACGGTGATGATGGTTTAACCGATGATAATGCAGATGCTTTAATTGATGAAAGTCAAGCAAAGTGTGATGCAATTATTGGAGATGCAAATTATGATATAGGTCACACATTTAGCACCGGTGGTGGTGGTTTAGCACAAGTTCGTTCGGTATGTGTTACCGGCTATAAAGCTAGTGGTATAACAGGTAGTTCACAACCCATCAATGATCCTTATGATATTGACTATGTGTGCCATGAAATAGGGCATCAATTTGGAGGTACACACACACAAAATAACGACTGTAACAAATCATCAACCTCTGTCGAACCAGGAAGTGGTTCGACAATTATGGGGTATGCAGGTATTTGTTCACCTAATGTTCAAGGAAATAGTGATCCGTATTTTCATGCAGTAAGTATGGCTCAAATGTGGGCGCATATGCAAAATAGTGGAAGTTGTGCAACACAATCAAGCACTAATAACGATGCTCCTACAGCTAATGCAGGTAAAAATGTAAGTATTCCTAAAGGAACTCCTTTTGTTTTAGAAGGAATAGCTACCGATGCGCAAGGACTTAACAGTCTTACCTATAACTGGGAGCAAATTGATACTCAAAAAGCAACAATGCCTCCTGTTTCAACAAGTACAGCAGGCCCTACTTTTAGGTCTTTAAATCCTACAAAATCACCTAAAAGATATTTCCCTATTTTTGAAGATGTTATAAACGGAACTTCTAACCAATGGATTGTTCTTCCTACGGTAGCTAGAGAATTAAATTTTTCATTAACCGTTAGAGACAACAATGCAGGTGGTGGGAATTCGGCAAGAGATGACATGAAAATTACAGTAACCGATGCAGCGCCTTTTACTGTAACAGTACCCAACACAAATGTTACTTGGATTACAGGAGATCAGCAAACAATTTCATGGAATAAAGGAACAACAGACAGCGCACCAATAAACTGTGCAAAAGTAACTATTAAACTTTCTGTTGATGGAGGTATTACCTTTCCAATTATTTTAAAAGAGAATACTCCTAATGATGGATCTGAAGAAATTACCATACCAAATAATATCACAACACAGGCTAGAATACTTGTAGAGGCTGCCGATAACGTCTTTTATAATGTGAACCCTACTAATTTCACTATTAATTCAACAGATCCTACTTTTTTAATAACCAATAAAACAGCCAAACAAACAACCTGTAAATCAGGAACTAATGCCGTAAATTATACTGTTAATTTTAGTTTTTTAAATGGTCTTAAAGAAACAGTAACTTTAAGTGCTACTAATTTACCTACTGGTGTTACCGCTAGTTTTACTCCAGCAACTATAAACTCCAATGGCGATGCTACCCTAATGCTTAAAAATTTCAGCAACAGTATAGCTCAAGATTACATCTTTAATATTCAAGGGAAATCAGCAAGTGTTACCCAAACAACTCAAGGAGAATTACAAGTAATTCAAGATGTTTTAACAACTGTTAATCCTATCTTTCCAATAGATGCCGATACAGATACTAGTATAGCTCCCGAATTTAAGTGGACACAAGACGATAATGCTACTGCATATCAAATAGAGGTTGCTACTGATGCTAATTTTTCAACTATTGTAATTGACCAACAAGCGAACACCAACGCATATACCTCAACCACTTCATTAGTTGGTAGCACTACCTATTACTGGCGTATAAAGCCTAAAAACTCCTGTGCTGAAGGAACTTTTTCTAAGGTTTATAAATTTACAACCCAAGTACCTTCTTATTGTGCTTCAACATTTACCGATGAAGCTGGAGGTGCCAACCACATTAGCAATGTAACTTTTAATAGCATCAATAATAATTCAGGGAACGATAAGGTAGATGGTTATGAAGATTTTACTTCAAAAAGCACCACTGTAAAAAGAACAGAATCTCATCAAATAAGCGTTACTTTAAATACCGATGGATACCAAGATCATTGTTATGTATTTATCGACTGGAATCAAGATTTTATCTTTAATACTACTGATGAAAGATATGATTTAGGTACCAAATCAGGAGATAAAGTAAATTCAACATATACCATTAATATTCCTAAAAATGCCGCTTTAGGAAGCACTCGAATTAGAGTAGTTTCAGAATATGATGACCCTACTAATGGCTATGGTGATGGCGCTTGCGATTCAAACCACAAAGAAGAATGGGGTGAAACAGAAGATTATACCTTAATTGTAACAGAAAAACCTCAGCCAGACTTTACACTAACAAATACTTCAGGTAATTTTTCTATTTGTAATAAAGCGACTAATCAGCAAGTTTTTACCATGGCTTATAAAGCATTGGTAAAATTCAACGAAAACATTGTTTTTTCAGTTACAGGGCTTCCTGCAAATGCTACGGCTACCTTTTCGCCGAATCCTTTTAAAGAAAATGACACCGTAAAATTAACTGTTTCTAACTTAAAAAATGCAGCTATTGGCGATTACCAAATGGTGGTTACCGCTACAGCATCTTCTATTAAAAAATCAGTAAATATTCCTTTTAATGTAAACAATACGCTTTGTAAATCAGCAGGGAGTATGAGCTCTCAAATTAGCACAACGCTTGTTCGTTTTGGAAGTATTGATAATACCTCTACAAAAACAACAGGATATACCAACTACACAGCAATCGATACTCAGGTTATAAAAGGTGAAGCGTATCCGTTAGTGGTTAATGCAAATTCGGCAGGAAATCAAACGGTACAAACATTTGCTTGGGTTGACTGGAATCAAAATTGTTTGTTTGATGCTAATGAAAAATATGATTTAGGAACAACAAGCAACGCAAATACAGCAACTAAAAATAGTGGATTAAAAATTGCTGTTCCTTCGGATGCTTTATTAGGAACAACCATTTTAAGAATTGTAACTCAAAAAGAAGGTTCTCAAAACTCAAACGAATGTCAATTAGGTTTTAATGGTGAAGTAGAAGATTATACCATTAAAATCACACCCGATTTTACATTAAAAAGCCAAAAACCAGCAATATCTATTTGTAATAAAGCAGTGAATAAAGTAGCTTATAAAATTGATTTTAAATCATTAAATGACTTTAATGAAAACGTTACTTTCTTAGCAGAAAACGCCCCTGAAAATGCTGTTGTAACTTTTAATCCTACAACAATTAACAAAACAGGAGCCTTTACAGTACATATTAATAATTTAAACAATGCCCCTATTGGAAATTATACCGTTAAAGTAATAGCAACTGCTGGTTTACTAAAAAAATCAATTAACTTAACACTTGTTGTTAATGACCGTTATTGCAAATCAAAAGGAAATAGCACTTCAAAAATAAGCCTAACCAACGTTAGTTTTGCAGGGATTAATAATAGTTCAACAAAAACAACTGGTTATTCTAATTTTACTTCGGTTACAACACCTGTTGTTAGAGGTGAGCAATATGATTTAAATATTGAAGTTGATAGCGATGGAAATAACGCACTAAAAACCTTCGGATGGATTGATTGGAATCAAAATTTGATATTTGAAGAAAATGAATCATTTAATTTAACAACAAATAACACTACGATAACCATTCCTGAGGATGCAAAACTAGGCGCAACAATCTTACGTATTTTAACCAGAAAAGAAACTACCGACAAAGAAAATTCTTGTGAGTTTAATTTTGATGGTGAAGTAGAAGATTATACTATTAATATTGATGAAAGTTTTGCGACATCTGCAAATTTATTTACCGATTTAAAAATATACCCTGTACCTTCATACGGAACATTAACCGTAAACTTTAAGGTGAAAGAAAAAAACCTAACCATTATTAAATTAATTGATGCAAGAGGGCAATTATTAGAAACACAAACATTTTCAACAATATCTAGTAATTTTAATAAAGAAATTAAATTTAAAAAAGTAAGCCGCGGAATTTACTTTATACAAATTCAAAATGACGGTAAACTAAGTACCCGTAAAATTATGATGAAATAAAAAAAAATTACATCAAAAAAAAGCGAGCTTAACAGCTCGTTTTTTTTTACACAAACTTTAAATAACAACTTCAAACAACACGCTAAGAACACTATAAGTACAACTAGCTAGCAGCATAAATTGATTCATTAATTTTTGGCTGGCAATACTTTTTTTATGTAATTTTACCGTATTGAAATTCAAAATATATGCATATAGCAATTGCCGGAAATATAGGCGCAGGAAAAACCACGTTAACGAATCTATTAGCCAAACATTACGATTGGGAGCCTCATTATGAATCAGTAGACGAAAATCCTTATTTGGATGATTTTTATGGTGAAATGGAACGTTGGTCTTTTAATTTGCAAGTATACTTTTTAAACAGCCGTTTTCGTCAGGTTTTAGAATTAAGAGAGTCTGGAAAAAAAATAATTCAAGATAGAACTATTTATGAAGACGCTCATATTTTTGCACCCAACCTACACGCTATGGGATTAATGACTAATCGTGATTTTAGTAACTACTCTTCATTATTCGAATTAATGGAAAACTTAGTTACCCCTCCCGACTTATTAATTTATTTACGTGCAGATACAGCTACCCTTCTTGGGCAAATTCACAAACGTGGTAGAGACTATGAAAACGCTATTAGCGTTGAGTATTTAACCAGATTAAACGAACGTTACGAAGCTTGGATTAGTGAGTACACTAAAGGAAAACTACTAATTATTGATGTCGATAATTTAGATTTTATCAATAATAAAAAAGATTTAAAATTTATTATTGATAAAATAGATGCTCAAATTAAGAAGTTAAACTAAACTTCTTTTAAATTCACTTAATAAAATAGCAGTTGCTGTAGCTACATTTAAACTTTCTGTTTTTTGAATATCACCAAATCTAGGAATCGTTAATTTATGTTTTACAATAGCTGCTATTTTATTTGAAATTCCATTTGCCTCATTTCCCATTACTAAAACTGCTTTTTCAGGAAGGTTTGCTTTATAAATATTTTCGCCATCCATATCGGCAGTATAAATGGCTAATGGTGTTTCTGTTAAAAAACTTGGTAAATCAACGTACGAAATATTTACCCTCGTTAAAGATCCCATGGTTGATTGCACTACTTTTTGATTATAACAATCTACCGTATTTTTAGAGCAAACCAACTCGGTAATACCAAACCAATCACACAACCGAATAATAGTTCCTAAATTACCTGGGTCATTTACCTCATCTAAAGCAAGTGTAAAATTAGCGCTATCTTGCTCCTTTTCTTCAGGAATTTTAAACAACCCTAAAACTTTATTTGGTTTTTTTAACGTACTTATTTTCTTTAATTCAACTTCTGAAATAAGCGTACTTTGAACATTATTAGCCATTTCGAAAGAAGCGTCTACCGTAAATATATGCGCTACCTCTACTGATGACTTTAATAATTCGGTAACAACCTTTACCCCTTCAGCAACAAATAATTGATGTTTTTGTCGATACTTTTTTTGCTGTAAACTCGTTATTAACTTTAAATTGTTTTTAGATAAACTCATTATTATTTTTTTAACATATTATAATCACTAAAAAACAGTATTTTTGATACTCAAATACCAGCCGTAAAGTTAATGAAAAAACTTTCTTTCTTCTTTTTATTAGTCATCTTATTCAGTGCTTGTAGTACCATAAAATTTGTTAAAAAAAACGAATTATTACTAACAAAAAATACAGTTTATATTGACAGTGTAAAAAATACAAATCAAAATATTACAGAATTACTAATGCAACGTCCTAATGCAAAAGCCTTAGGAGTTCCATTATCACTGTATTTTTATAATTTAGGAAATCCGAAGGGAGCAAAATCACCCGCGAAATGGGGTTTTAAAAACCCAAAAATATATTCGTTTTTTAAGAAAGGATTTTCTGAAAAACAAAGTATATCTGTAGCTAAATCTTTTATAGGAATCAATCGCTGGTTTTTAAACAGTGGTGAAGCTCCTATTATTATTGATGATAAAAAAACAAAAAAAACTGCGGATAATTTAAATGCCTACTTTCAAACAGAAGGATATTTTAGGGCTAAAGTTTCCTTTAAAAAAGATACTATTGATACTAAAAAAGGTAGTATTTCTTATCAAATAACAAAAGGAAAACCTTCGTTTTTAAGTTTAATTAAAACTAAAATAGCTTCTCCAGCCCTTGATTCTTTGTACAAAAAATCAAAAGAAAACAGTTTTCTTCAAGCAGGAAATCAATATAAAGATGAACATTTTGTTAAAGAAGCAAATAGGCTAGTTACTTTTTTTAGAAATAAAGGAATTTATCATTTTAATGAAAATTATATTTCGTTTGAAAATGATACACTTCAAAATTATCAGAAAACAAAAGTAAACATTAATATTTCTGATAGAGTTATTCCTTTTAAAGTTCAAAACATAAAGAAAATCAATGTATATACCGATTATACCTATAATAAACGAAACAACGTTTACAAAGACACTGTTTTATACAAAGGAATTACTTTTTATGCACATAAAAAATTAAAATACAATCCTAAAATACTTGCACAATCATTATTTATAAAACCAAATACGGTTTATAGTGATTTTTCTAAAAAATTAACTAGAAAACATTTAAGAGGATTAAAAAACTTTAAAACAACCTCTATTCGATATGATGAATTAAATGATACCGAATTAAATGCAAATATTTTTTTAACACCTATTGAAAAATACACTTTAGGTTTTGATGCTGAATTGTCTCGTTCTAATATTAGAAATTTTGATATTTCTTTAAAATATTCGTTAATTAACCGAAATGCTTTTAAAGGTGCTGAAATATTTAAATTCTCTACTTTTGGCTCTTACTTTAATTCTAACAACGGGCTTGGGTGGGAAATTGGCGCTGACCTTACTTTAGGAATTCCTCGTTTTGTAGCACCTTTTGGACTAAAAAGACTTATTCCGAAGAAAATGTTTCCTAAAACAAAATTTTTAATTGGATTGGGTAATCAAAAAAATATTGGATTAGATAATCAGAATATTACCATTGGCTTAGATTATAAATGGGTTTACAACAAGCAAAAATCATTACAACTAGAATTACTCAATGTACAATATATTAGAAACTTAAATGTTAATAATTACTTTAGCATTTATAATTCAGAATATTTTAAGCTGAAACAAGTAGCAACTGCCTCTTCTAAATATAAATTACCTACAAATCAGCCTGGTAACTCAACCGATATTTTACAATTTATGCAAAATATTGCTACCGATGGTTCGTTTAAAAACACCCAACCTTTAAAATATCAGAATAACCTTAATATTTTTAACAGATACAATATTATTACTTCCGATTTTTTAATCCCTGAAATTGCTTTTACCTACACGTATAATAATCAACTAAATAGCAAAGATACTAATTTTTCTTTCCTTAAATTTCGAGTTGCTAATGCTGGAAACTTAATGGGAGTTATATCTAAAAAAACAAATAATCGAAATCAAAAAACAGTTTTAAAAATTCCTATCGCTCAATATTTTAAAGCAGATGTTGAATATAAAAAATATTGGAATTTAGGAAATAATACCGTTTTAGCACATCGTACATTTTTAGGAGCAATTATAACCTATAATAATGCTAGTATTCCTTTTTCACGCAGTTATTTTACAGGTGGTTCTAATGATGTTAGAGCCTGGATAACCTACTCTTTAGGACCTGGAACACGACAACCAGGATTAGAATATAATATAGGAAGTTTAAAATTTTTATCGAGTTTTGAATATCGATTTAACGTTATTGGCGCTTTAAAAGGCGCTTTATTTTTTGATACAGGAAATATTTGGGATATCACCAATTCTAAATATATAGATGATGTTGCTAAATTTAATCAACTAAAATCAATAACAGATATTGCTGTTGGCTCAGGTTTTGGGCTTCGATACGATTTTAGCTTTTTAATTGCAAGATTAGATTTAGGCTTTAAAATGCACGAACCTTATTTAAAAAATGACCGATGGTTTAAAAATCATAATTTTTCAAATTCTATATTAAATATCGGAATTAATTATCCTTTTTAAAAATTTAACAAGTAGCAAGCAGTTATTGTAAACAAAAGCATTTAAAATTTCTTATTTTTGACACGCCTAAAACAACTTAACACAACTAAAAAACATAACACAATGTCTCATACTATTAAAGCTGGAGTTGCCACCGGAAAAGAAGTCCAAGCAATATTTCAATTAGCAAAAGATAAAAAATTTGCCTTACCTGCTGTAAATGTTGTAGGTTCTAGCTCCGTAAATACCGTTTTAGAAACCGCAAAAGAATTAAATTCACCCGTAATTATTCAATTTTCTAATGGTGGTGCACAATTTAATGCTGGTAAAGGGTTATCAAACAAAGATGAAAAAGCAGCTATTGCAGGTGCTGTTGCAGGTGCAAAACACGTGCATTTATTAGCCGAAGCTTATGATATTCCAGTAATTTTACATACCGACCACGCTGCTAAAAAATTATTACCTTGGATTGATGGTTTACTTGATGCAAGTGAACAGTTTTATAAAGAAACAGGAAAATCATTATACAGTTCTCATATGATTGATTTATCTGAAGAACCGTTAGAAGAAAATATCGAAATCTGTAAGAAATACCTAGCTCGTATGAGTAAAATAGGGATGACTTTAGAAATTGAATTAGGAATTACAGGTGGTGAAGAAGATGGTGTTGACAATTCTGACGTTGATGTTTCTAAATTATACACACAACCCGAAGAAGTTGCTTATGCTTATGAAGAATTAATGAAAGTAAGCAATCAGTTTACCATTGCTGCTGCTTTTGGTAATGTTCACGGAGTTTACAAGCCTGGAAATGTAAAATTAACACCAAAAATTTTAAAAAATTCTCAAGAATATATTTCTGAAAAGTACAATGTACCTCATAATACTATCGATTTTGTTTTTCACGGAGGATCAGGTTCTACCTTAGAAGAAATTAGAGAAGCTATTGGTTATGGTACAATTAAAATGAATATTGATACTGATTTACAATACGCTTTTACTGAAGGAGCTCGTGATTATATCTTAGCTAAAAAAGACTATATAGCAAGTCAAATTGGTAACCCTGACGATTCGGAACAACCAAATAAAAAATATTACGACCCACGTAAATGGCTACGTGAAGGAGAATTAACTTTCAAAACCCGTCTAAAAAAAGCTTTTGAAGACTTAAACAACGTAAACACTTTATAAGAATTAAAATAAATTATAACTGATTACATACTGTTATAACAAACTATAAATAAGCACTTAGAACCCTCTAAGTGCTTTTTTTAATTTATAAAAAGTAAAGTTCGCAAAAATAATTTACATTTGTCGTCGGCTCTTTTCTTAAAATGAATGAGTTAATTACTAACAAACAACAAAACATAAACTAAACTATGGCTTGGTTTAAACGTAAAGACAAAGGGATTCAAACCCCTACCGAACAAAAAAAAGATACGCCTAAAGGCTTGTGGTATAAAACTCCAAGTGGTAAGGTTATTGATACAGAAGAATTAAAGAAAAACTTATATGTAAGCCCTGAAGACGGCTACCATGTTCGTATTGGAAGTAATGAATATTTTGAATTATTTTTTGATAACAATAAATTTAAAGAATTAAATTCAGCACTAACCTCTAAAGATCCTTTAAATTTTGAAGATACTAAAAATTATCCCGACCGTTTAAAAGCGGCACAAAAGAAAACGGGGTTAAAAGATGCTGTTCGTACAGCAGTAGGTAAATCAAACGGAAAAGATATTGTGATTGCCGCAATGGATTTCGCTTTTATTGGAGGATCAATGGGATCTGTAGTAGGAGAAAAAATAGCCAGAGCAATTGATTATGCTATTAAAAATCAACTTCCTTTCTTAATGGTCTCAAAATCAGGAGGAGCACGTATGATGGAAGCTTCTTTATCTTTAATGCAATTAGTAAAAACTTCTGCAAAATTAGCACAATTAGCCGAAGCTAAACTTCCGTACATTTCATTATGTACCGATCCTACAACAGGAGGTACAACAGCTTCATTTGCTATGTTAGGTGATATTAATATTGCTGAACCAAATGCTTTAATTGCTTTTGCAGGACCTCGTGTAGTAAAAGATACCACAGGAAAAGATTTACCCGAAGGATTTCAACGTTCTGAATTTGTACTAGAACATGGATTCTTAGACGCAATTTACGAACGTAAAGAATTAAAAAAACAAGTGAATTTATATATAGACTTGATACAAAATCAACCTATTAGAGCGTAAAATTAAAAGTCAGAAATTGCTGACTTTTTTGTTTTTTATCTACACAAAAACAACGATTCTCTCAATTCAACTAAAATTTTATTTGTACATTTGCAACTTCAATGAATAACTCATTGATGTACATAAAAATCATTTAAATAATATTGGAATGTATTTAACAAAAGAAGTAAAAGAAGGATTATTCGAAAAACACGGTAAAAGTAAAGCTGATACTGGAACTTCGGAAGGACAAATTGCTTTGTTCACTTTTAGAATTAACCACTTAACGGAGCACTTAAAGAAAAATCGTAAAGATTTTAACACAGAGCGTTCATTAGTGAAAATGGTAGGAAAACGTAGAAGCTTACTTGATTACTTAAAGAAAAAAGATATTACAAGATATCGTGCTATTATCAAAGAATTAGGAATTAGAAAATAATTCTCACAAAAAGAGGCTCTATAAACGTGCCTCTTTTTTTATACCTAAAAATTCATTTCTGTCTAACTAATAGAAATTTATATAAAAAACTCAAAATTTTTAACAACAATTTTGAATTTCCATTGCAACAACAAAATAACAACACAACAACAACAAACAATTTAAAAATTTAGAATTAAAATTTATGATTCCAAAAGTATTTAGAGAGGTCATTGACCTAGGAGATGGAAGAACCATTTCATTAGAAACGGGTAAACTAGCAAAACAAGCCCATGGTTCTGTTGTTGTTCAAATGGGAAAAGCAATGTTGTTATGTACTGTTGTATCTAGCTACAAAGCAGGAACAGTAGATTTTTTACCTTTAACAGTAGATTATAGAGAAAAGTTTGCTGCCGCAGGTCGTTACCCTGGTGGTTTCTTTAAAAGAGAAGCAAGACCAAGTGATGGTGAAATATTAACTATGCGTTTAGTAGACCGTGTTTTACGTCCATTATTTCCAAAAGATTATCATTCGGAAGTACAGGTAATGATTCAATTAATGTCGCATGATGAAGATGTGATGCCAGATGCTTTAGCAGGTTTAGCAGCTTCTGCAGCTATTCAATTATCTGATTTCCCTTTCGAATGCCCTATTTCTGAAGCACGTGTTGCTAGAGTAAATGGAGAATTTGTTATCAACCCAACTAGAGCGCAATTAGAAGCATCTGACATTGATATGATGATTGGAGCTTCTGAAGAATCTGTAATGATGGTGGAAGGTGAAATGGATGAAATTTCTGAAGAAGAAATGGCTGAGGCAATTAAATTTGCTCACGAGTCTATTAAAATACAATGTGCTGCTCAAACTCGTTTAGCGGAGGCTTTCGGAAAGAAAGAAACAAGAGAATACGAAGGAGAAAGAGAAGATGAAGAATTAGCAACTAAAATAAACGAATTTACTTACGATAAGTGTTATGCTATTGCTAAAAAAGGTACTTCTAAAGTAGAACGTAGTAATGCTTTTGCTGAAGTAAAAGAAGAGTTAAAAGCTACATTTACTGAAGAAGAATTAGCTGATTATGGTGATTTAGTTGGAAAATATTTCAATAAATCTCAAAAAAATGCTGTTAGAGAATTAACTTTAGCGGAAGGATTACGTTTAGATGGACGTAAAACTGATGAAATCAGACCAATTTGGTGTGAAGTAGATTATTTACCATCAACACATGGTTCATCAATTTTTACTCGTGGAGAAACTCAAGCATTAGCAACAGTAACTTTAGGAACATCAAGAGATGCTAACAAAATAGATATGCCATCTTACGAAGGTGAAGAAAATTTCTATTTACATTATAACTTCCCTCCTTTTTGTACAGGTGAAGCTCGTCCATTAAGAGGAACTTCTCGTAGAGAGGTTGGTCATGGTAACTTAGCACAACGTGGTTTAAAAGGAATGATTCCTGCTGATTGTCCTTATACAGTAAGAGTTGTATCTGAAGTATTAGAATCTAATGGTTCTTCTTCAATGGCAACTGTTTGTGCTGGTACAATGGCTTTAATGGATGCAGGTGTTAAAATGACAAGACCAGTTTCTGGTATTGCTATGGGATTAATTTCTGATGGTGACCGTTACGCAGTTTTATCTGATATTTTAGGGGATGAAGATCATTTAGGTGATATGGACTTTAAAGTAACTGGTACTTCTGAAGGAATTACTGCTTGTCAAATGGATATTAAAGTTAAAGGATTAGGTTACGAAATTTTAGTAAATGCACTAAAACAAGCTCGTGCAGGTCGTTTACATATTTTAGGAAAATTAACTGATACTATTGAATCTGCAAATCAAGAAGTAAAAGCACATGCTCCTAAAATGATTAACAGACGTATTCCTAATGAAATGATTGGAGCGTTTATTGGTCCAGGTGGAAAACATATTCAAGAATTACAGAAAGAAACAGAAACTACAATCGTAATTACTGAAGATGCTGTAACTGAAGAAGGAATTATTGAAATTTTAGGAACGAATCCTGAAGGAATTGAAAAAGTTGTTACTCGTATTGAGTCTATGCTTTTTAAACCTCAAGTTGGTAATTCTTATCAAGTAAAAGTAATTAAAATGTTAGATTTTGGTGCTGTTGTAGAATATGCAGAAGCTCCAGGAAACGAAGTTTTATTACACGTTAGTGAATTAGCTTGGGAACGTACAGAAAATGTTTCTGACGTAGTTAAAATGGGTGATGTATTTGAAGTAAAATATTTCGGACTTGACCCAAGAACTCGTAAAGAAAAAGTTTCTCGTAAAGCATTGTTACCAAAACCAGAAGGTTATGTAGCAAGACCACCAAGAGAAAATAAGCCTAGAGATAACAGAAATCGTGATGATAGAAAACCTAGAACTCCAAGAGAGCCTAGAGAAGTAAAAAAAGATTAATCATCTCGTTTTAAAATCATATTAAAAACCGCTAATTTATTTAGCGGTTTTTTTATATTCGCAAAAATCACACTGTATGAAAACTATTAAATTATCATCAAAATTCACAAATTTAAGCTTATACCTTAGTTTATTTATTCCGATACTATTAATTCCTAGTATTTTAAATACAGTTGTAAAACAAGGAATTAACGGTAAAATAATTTTTGGAAGTATTATTATTTTAGCACTTATTAGTTTTTTAGGCTACTTATTTTTATTTGTTTGCACTGCAAAAACAGAAAACAACACTTTAATTTTAAAGAAACAATTTCGCACACCCCAAACCTATACTTTTGATAAAATTGGAGATATTAGTAGCTTTAGACTAAAAACAACGAAATACACTACTGTAAAAATGAGTAAAACAGCGAGTGTATTTGAAAAATATATTATTATTAATTCTAAAAACTTATTCTTTAACGATAAAATTGACGCTGAAGAAAAACTAAAAGAATTAAAAGGAATAGCTAAATAATAACTCTTTTTTAGTTTCTTTGTAGTCTTTTTATGAAGATACAACAAATTACATATTTATCAATAGGAACTAACCAAGGTAATCGGCTAAAAAACTTGCAAAATGCAATTAATTTAATTGGTAAAAATATTGGTACTGTTCAACAAATTGCTTCGGTATATGAAACACCTTCTTTAGGTTTTAAAGGTGCCGATTTTTACAATACCTGTATTAAAGTTAGTACCTGCTTATCACCTGAAAAATTGATTAAAAACCTTCTTTATTTAGAAGATGAATTAGGTAGAACTCGAAAAAACAAAGGTGGTTATACTGATAGAATTATCGATTTAGATATTTTATTATATAATGATGAAATTATTTTTTCAGAAAATGTAATTGTACCACACCCTAGAATGTTACAACGTAAATTTGTATTAGTACCATTGGTTGAAATTGCCAAAAAAACACTTCATCCAACAGTTAAAAAACCATTATACGATTGCTTAAAAAATTGTACCGATACCTCTAAAATTTCAAAAATAGAAACAACTTTAAAAACACCCGATACAATATCAAGTACTTACAAATACATTGCTATTGAAGGAAATATTGGTGCAGGAAAAACGTCACTAACCAATATAATGTCTGAGCAATTTAAGGCTAAAATTGTTTTAGAACGTTTTGCCGATAATCCTTTTTTACCTAAATTTTATCAAGACAAAGAGCGTTATGCCCTTCCTTTAGAAATGAGTTTTTTAGCAGATAGATATCAGCAATTAACCGATGATTTGGCACAGTTTAATACACTTAAAAACTGTATTATTTCTGATTATTATATTTTTAAATCCTTAATTTTTGCACAAGTAACCTTGCCAAAAGAAGAATATACCTTGTATCAAAAAATGTTCGATTTACTTTATAAAGAAGTTAAAAAACCCGATTTATATGTGTATTTATATCAAAACACCGAACGTTTACTTGAAAATATAAAACATAGAGGAAGAGCTTACGAGCAAAATATAGCAGCAACTTATTTACAAAAAATAGAAGATGGCTATAGTAATTTCATAAAAAAAGTACCTGAATTAAATATTTTAGTAATCGATGTTTCTGATTTAGATTTTGTTAATAATAGAGAAGATTATTTATATATTATTAATAAAATTAATAATCATAAAAGATTAAAATAACTAAAAAAGCAGCTTTTTAAGCTGCTTTTTTAGGTTTTAAAACTATTTTTTCAATTCTAATTTCTCAGCAAAATACTCACAAAAATCACGCATTGTGTCACCCATTTTTTTATCATCAGTAGCTCTTTCAAATGAACTTGCCATTGACAATAATGTTTGATGATAAAATTGCTTCATTTCATCAACAGGCATATCTTTGGTCCATAGATCCATACGTAAAGTATCTTTTTTCTTATGATCCCAAACCGATAACATAATCGCTTTTGATGATTCATTATTAATGCCTCCATCTTCGGCATTCCATGAAATTTCTTCAGGAATTTTATTTTCGTCTAAGCCTATTGTAAATGTTACTTTAGAAGTGTGCTCTATCGCCATTATTTCTTTGGTTTATAGTTTGATTTTATGAAGATTTCCGCTTCATTTTTACGTAATAATTCTGGCAAAGATACATCATTCTTTTGCATGTACGAACGCACTATTTGCCAACCAATAAACTCCCCTATTCTTCCTGGAGATTGCCTATCTTTTTCCAGATAAAACTTTGAAAAAGGCGCAATATCTAAAAAGCGAATATCTAGCTCTTTATCAGTATTATATAGCATGTTTTTTTCGATAAAATATTTCCAAATTTGCGCTTCATTACTTTCTGCCCAACGCATTTTATTTTGTGAATATCCTATTTTTAACGAATCAGAAACTGCTGGTAAATACGCGTCTAATAGATACATTTTTTTACCTTTATAAATCATTTTATCAACAAAACTTCGTGGTTTTTTAGAAAACTTATGCGCATTTAAAATGGCTTTTGCTACATCGACAATAACCTGTTCTTTTTCATTATTTTGTTTTATATACGCAGGATATTCACTGTAAAAAGGATGTTTTTTACCCAAATAAGCATCCAAAGAAATAAGCAATAAACTATCGGCAAAAACAATGCGATTATCATAATCAATATTGGTAAGCATCGTAATTACTCTTGGCGTTTTAGCCTTCGGATTATAATATTTTAAATGCTTAAAAAATGAACTTAAATCAGCCGTTAAACCAGCTATATTAGAAAATACTTTTTGTGTTTCATTATACAATTCACGTTCATCTTTATTGTTTATTTTATTAATCCAAACACTGTCGGGTTCTTGCGGAAATAAAAATGGATATTTCAGTTTTGTTTTACCTAAATCGGCAGAAGTTGTTTTATAAAAATCAACATCAAATCTATCTATCTTGAGATTAATTTTAATATCAGAAACATCTACTTTTAATTTAGAATTAATTTCTTTTTTGCAAGATATTATCGCTAAAGCTAAAACACAAAGTGCTAAAAATTTTCTCATGAACTTATAGTATATTTACATTTAATATTACAACGTCGAAATTACTAAAATAGTTTATATCATTTTTATATAAACCCTTATAAAATATAGTTGATTATGAATACACCAAAAGTTTCTGAACATATTGTAAAATGGTTAAAAGAATACGCCAATAAAGCGGGAGTAAATGGTTTTGTGGTAGGTATTTCTGGCGGTATCGATAGCGCTGTTACTTCAACCTTATGTGCCCAAACTGGCTTAAAAGTTTTATGTGTTGAATTGCCGATTCATCAAGCTAAAAGCCAAGTAAACAGAGCAAATGAACATATTAAACAGTTAAAAGCGCGTTTTAGCAATGTTAATGAAGCTGAAGTAGATTTAACAAGTGTTTTTGAAGGTTTTAAAACCGTTGTTCCTGAAGTAGAAACATCTGCAAAAACCGATTTAGCCTTAGCAAACACTCGTGCTCGTTTACGTATGACTACGCTGTATTATTTTGCAGGATTACACGGTTTATTAGTTGCAGGAACAGGAAATAAAGTAGAAGATTTTGGCGTAGGTTTTTATACAAAATATGGCGATGGCGGTGTAGATTTAAGCCCAATTGCCGATTTAGTAAAATCGGAAGTTTATGCCTTGGCAGCACATTTAAAAGTACCTGATTCAATACAAAATGCCCAACCTACCGATGGACTTTTTGGCGATAGCAGAACAGATGAAGATCAAATTGGTGCTTCTTATGATGAATTAGAATGGGCAATGAAAATGCTAGATTCAGGAAAAACGGAAGGTGATTTTGAAAACAGAGAACTAGAAGTTTTTAAAATTTATACTCGATTAAATCGTATCAATCAACATAAGATGATTCCGATTCCTGTTTGTGAAATTCCTAGTGAATTGAAGTAAATTGAACTTGAAAACAGAGATGAAAGTAAATCATCTTTTATAAAAACTAAAAAGCCTATTTAAATTTCATTTAAAAACGTTTTGTAACATAAAAATAAGAAATCGAATCCGTCAAACTGAATTTAGTTCAGTTTCGCATCCTGATTTTCCGTAGTTATTCCCTTTTTTTGATTACCCTTGTCAATTCGAGTGGTTTTAATGACTAAAAGGAATTAAAATTGTATCGAGAATTTGAGTTCTTTTATGTTGATGAACTTTATACAAAAAAGTTCTCGATACAATTTTTTTGAAGGAAAAAAATCACTCGAACTGACAGTTTCTTTAATTTTTAAACAGGCTCTAAAAAGTATTAAAACTTCGGAAGACTTTTTTTACACTAAATATTTTAAAAACAAAGCGCCTAAACCACTCTGTTTAACTTATCAAAAAGACGTTTTTTTAAGTCGGTGTAGTTTACTATTTCTTCTAAATCAAGCGTTATTTTTTGCGCTTGAACTTCCTTCATTATTTCTTTAATTTTTTCTTCTATTAAAATTCTTCGCAGGTTTAAAACAGCATCAGAAACTAATTTCGGTAATACTTTTATAGCCGTTGTAACAACAATTTCTTTGCGCTCCCAATCGCTTAACGAATATTTTTCTTCATCCATTAAAATATTGGTTACCAAGCTTGCTATTTCTTGATTTTCGTGCATTATCAATCGATCAATAGAAATTTTTTCATCTTGATTTAATTGATGCACTAACTGATAATAGGTTAATTTAAAAAGCTCATTGGCAAACTCAATTTCATCTTCCTGTAAATTTAAATACAACTCGTTTGAAACCGTATTTTGATATTCTTCTTTTTCTAAAACAGGCTGCCCTTTTTCATCAACTGTAGCCACCCAATTTACAAAATCGACCGTTTCATTACCATACAATAATAATATTCTGATAATTTCTTTTTCTAAAATCTCTAATTGATTAATTTCTTTGCGTCCTTTTGCGCCGCCTTTTACAACCCCCATAGAAGCTTGCGATGCCGTTTCAGTATAAGATGCTGTTGGCTGATTTGCACTTCGTTTATTCGAATTTGCAACACTTTTATTTAACAACTGCGCTAATTCACTAAATAAAACTTGCTCTGAAATATCCATAATACGCGCACATTCTTGCACATAAACTTCTCGCTGAATACCGTCAGGAATTTTTGAAATACTCGTTACAATATCACGAATTAATCCTGCTTTTTTTACAGGATCATTCTTTGCTTCTCTCATTAATAAAGAAACTTTAAATTCAATAAAATCTTGCGATTTATCTTCTAAAAACTGTTTTAATTCAGTTGTTGAATGTGATTTTGCAAAACTATCAGGGTCTTCTCCTTCAGGAAAAGAAATTACTTTTACATTCATTCCTTGCTCTAAAATCAAGTCGATACCTCTCATAGAGGCTCTAATTCCTGCGGCATCGCCATCAAATAAAACCGTAATATTTTTTGTCAAACGGTTTACCAATCGGATTTGGTCGGGTGTTAATGCTGTTCCTGAAGAGGCTACCACATTTTCAATTCCTGATTGATAAAAAGAAACAACATCAGTATATCCTTCTACCAAATAACAATTGTCAAGCTTTGCAATTTCTTTTTTTGCCTGATAAAGTCCATATAAAATTTTACTTTTATGGTAAATATCACTTTCTGGTGAATTTAAATATTTTGCTGCCTTTTTATCATTGGTTAAAATTCGTCCTCCAAAACCTAAAATTCGCCCCGACATACTATGAATCGGAAACATTACACGTCCTTTAAAACGGTCAAATTTTCGGTCTTGCGTACCACCTTCTTTTACAATGGTTAATCCTGTCGATTTTAAATATTTTAAATCGTAGCCTTTTTTTAGCGCGGCATTGGTAAAATTATCCCACTCGTCTTTACAATATCCTAATTCAAATTTTTCAATAATATCTTCTCTAAAACCTCTTTCTTTAAAGTAAGATAAACCAATTGCACGCCCTTGTTGGCTATTCATTAATAAATCGTGAAAATAATCTTTCGCAAATTTAGATGCCAAAAACATACTTTCTCGTTCATTAAGTTGTTCTTTTTGCTGGTCAGATTGCTCGGTTTCTTCTACCTCAATATTATATTTTTTAGCCAACCATTTAATAGCCTCAGGATAAGAATAATGTTCATGTTCCATTAAAAACGACACTGCATTTCCACCTTTCCCAGTACTAAAATCTTTCCAGATTTGCTTTACTGGCGATACCATAAACGAGGGGGTTCGCTCATCAGTAAATGGGCTCAATCCTTTAAAGCTACTTCCTGATTTTTTCAATTGCACAAATTCGCCAATTACCTCAGCAACTTGGGCAGCTTCAAAAACTTTATCTATTGTTTGTTGGGTTATCATAATCGTATAAAATACAACTCGCAAAGGTACAATTTTAAAATATACCAGATTTTAACCCTTGTTTTACTTAAATAAATATCTTCTAAATTTTAGTTGATAAAAGCATATAAATAGATAATTTTGCAATAAATCCCCAATTATGAAAATAACAATACCCTTCTATTTTTTACTTTTTATCGCTTTAAATACAACGGCGCAAGAAACCATTATAATTCCTGATATTGGTTTAGAAGAATGTTTAATTGATTTAGATATTGATTCGAATGGTTTAAATGGAAATATTTTGGTTAGCGATGCAAAATATGTGGTTAATTTGAATATAAACGACCCAATAACCAACAAATTATTACCCAACGTACACTCTAAAATTAAAGATTTAACAGGGCTTGAAAGCTTCCCTAATTTAAAACGATTAGATTGTTTTGGTAATAATATTACTAAGATAGATTTATCAAAAAGTACCTCTATTACTTTTTTAAATTGTAGTGAAAACAAAATTAAAAGCCTTGACCTTAGTAACAATAATCAATTAGTTTATGTAAGTTGTGATAGCAATAATTTAGAAAGTTTAATTTTAGGCGATAATCCAAACCTTGAAACTTTGTACGCTAGTTATAATAAATTAACAAATTTAGATGTTAAAGCCTGTACAAAATTAGAAACCTTAGACATCACTACAAATAGATTAAAAAATATTTTGGTAAACGATACACAGCTTAACAATACCCCTGAAGGATGGTATAAAGATGCCACGGCAAATTACACAACAACGATAAATACTGTGCAAAAAGCGCCTGTTACAACTCCTAAAAAAATTATATCAATTCCTGTAAAAACTCATTCCGAAGAATTTAAACAAAAAGTTATTACAGCCTTTGAATCGGAAGTATTAAACGAAACACATTTACAAAACATCAAAAACAAATTAATAAAAACCTATAATTTAAAACCTGATGAAATAGCATCTTGGATAAAAAAATATAACAAACGAATTAATTATTAAAAAAATAATTTGAAGCAATTTCCTGCTTTCCGCACTCGCTTTTTTTATTTTTTTTCGAAAAGAAAAAATAAAAAAGAGCTCAAACAAATGCTTCAATCAGGGCTATAAATTTCAGTTTTTTTGATATTTTCAAGCAGTAATTAATAAAAGTACTAGATATATAAAACAGAAAAAACCATCAAATATTGATGGTTTTTTTATAAATAGTTTTAAAAAATTATGAAACTGCTTTTAATTTTTTAATACCTGATTTTGTTATTTTCGATTCGGCATATTCTCTGGTAATTATTAATTCTTTGTCATCAGAACTAGGCATTTCGAACATTGCATCGGTTAAAATAGCTTCACATAATGAACGTAATCCACGAGCTCCTAACTTGTATTCTATTGCTTTTTCTACAATATATTCCATCGCTTCTTCTGATAAAGAAAAGGCAATATCATCCATTGCAAACAACTTTGTGTATTGCTTAACTAATGAATTTTTAGGCGCTGTTAAAATAGCACGCAATGTTTTTGCATCTAAAGGATTCATGTAACTTAATACAGGTAAACGTCCAATAATTTCAGGAATTAATCCAAACGATTTTAAATCTGAAGGAATAATATATTGTAATAAATTAGTTTCATCTACTTTGTCTTCATCAATTGAAGCGCTATACCCTACCGCTTGCATATTTAAACGCTTACTGATTATTCTTTCAATTCCTGCAAAAGCACCACCTGCGATAAATAAAATATCTTTGGTATTTACTTCAATAAATTTTTGGTCTGGGTGTTTTCTTCCGCCTTTAGGCGCTACATTTACTACAGAACCTTCTAATAATTTTAACAAGGCTTGTTGCACACCTTCACCAGAAACATCACGAGTAATTGATGGATTATCGCCTTTACGAGCAATTTTATCAATTTCATCAATAAAAACAATTCCTCGCTCGGCTTTGTCTACATCATAATCTGCCGCTTGTAATAAACGACTTAAAATGCTTTCAACATCTTCACCAACATATCCTGCTTGTGTTAAAACAGTAGCATCAACAATAGAAAATGGCACGTTTAACATTCTAGCAATTGTACGTGCTATTAATGTTTTACCAGTTCCTGTTTCTCCTACTAAAACAATGTTAGATTTTTCAATTTCTACCTCATCCTGATCATCTTTAGCTTGTAATAATCGTTTATAGTGATTATATACCGCAACCGACATTCCTCTTTTCGTTTCATCTTGCCCAATAATATATTCATCTAAAAAAGCTTTAATTTCTTTTGGCTTTTTTAAGGTTAAATCTTTTGGTAAGCTTGATTCTATTGCTTCAGCTACTTCTTCAGCTACAATTCCGTGCGCTTGTTCTATACATTTATCACAAATATGAGCATCCATACCAGCGATTAATAAATCGGTTTCTGGTTTTTTACGCCCACAAAAGGAACATTGTAAGTTTTCTTCTTTCGACATTTGACTAACTTGTTATTCTTAATTATTAAAAAAATGAAACTCTTTTAATGCTTTCTTTATCTATTAAAAAAACATAAAAAGAGTCATTTATTTTATCGGTAATTCTGAAGTATTATTTTCTTTTTAATATTTCATCTACCATTCCGTACGCTTTCGCTTCTTCAGCTTTCATCCAATAATCTCTATCCGAATCTTGTTGTACTTTTTCAAAAGTTTGCCCTGAATGATCTGCAATAATATCATATAATTCAGTTTTTAACTTTCCAATTTCTTTTACGGTAATTTCCATATCAGAAGCCTGCCCTTGAGCGCCACCCATTGGTTGGTGAATCATAATACGTGAGTGTGGTAATGCCGAGCGTTTTCCTTTTGCTCCTGCACACATTAATACAGCTCCCATTGAAGCTGCCATTCCTGTACAAATTGTTGCTACATCTGGCTTGATGAATTGCATGGTATCGTAAATACCTAAACCTGCGTACACACCTCCTCCTGGCGAGTTGATATAAATTGAAATATCTTTATTTGCATCAACACTTTCTAAAAATAATAATTGTGCTTGAATTACATTAGCTACTTGGTCATTAACTCCTGTACCTAAAAAGATAATTCTGTCCATCATTAAACGAGAGAAAACATCCATTTGGGTAATGTTCATTTGACGTTCTTCCATAATATATGGCGTTAAACTACTGGTTATTTTCCCTAAATATGTGCTATTTATTCCGTGCTCTTTTGTTGCGTATTTTTCGAATTCTTTTCCGTAATCCATTTTGAAAATGTTTTTTGGGTTATAATGGTGTAAATATAAGAACTATTTAGTTAGTATTTCAATACTGTTTATACCTAAAAAAACCTGAATTTTCATTCAGGTTTTTAAAATATAAATAATAGTAATTATTCTTATTTGTAAACTTCTTGAACAAAGTCTTCATAAGATACCTCTTTGGTATCAAAAGTCATTTTTTCTTTATAAAAAGCTAATAATTTATGGCTAATTAATTGAGATTGTAATTTATGCGCTTCTTGCTGATTTTGTAAAACTCTACCAGCAATATCGTTTAATTCTTTTTCCTCAGGGTTCATATTACCCATTTGTGCCATTTGCGAACGGATAAATCCTTTTGCATAATCTACCAATTCAGCATATTCTAATTTGATATCGTTATCTCTCATAACCTTTCCTTCGATTAATTGGTAACGTAAACCTTTTTCAGATTTGCTATATTCAGCAGCAGCCTGTTCAATAGTTAATTCTTTTCCTCCTGCAGTTTGTAACCATTTTTGTAAAAATGTTGCTGGTAAATCGAACTTTGTATTTTGAACTAACTCTTCAGTAATTGCGTTTAATAATTGCTGATCGGCATGCTGCTCGAATTGTAATTCAGCATCTTCTTTTATTTTATCTTTTAATTGAGCAGTAGTAGTTACACTTCCGTCAGCGAATAATTTTTCAAATAATTCTTTTTCTAAAGGAGCAGGTTCTGTTTTTGTAACTTGGTCAATTGTAAAAGATACGTTTACGTCTAAATCGTGAACACCTTCATGAGGTACACCTAAAACTTCTTGTAATTTGTGAGCGTCTTCAAATAAACCTTTTGTTCCTAATTCTAAAACATCACCAGCTTTAGCACCTACAAACTTTTCTAAGTTTGCTTTTCCGTTAATTTCTTTTACAGAAAGCGTTGCTTTTTTGTTAATTTCTTTTTCTTCGTTTACAAAAGTTCCAGTTATGTTTGCCTCTTCATTTGCGGTATCAACAGGTAATTGACTACCAAAACGAGTTTGGATATTTTCAATTTCTTTGTCTAATAATTCATCGGTAGCAAAAATACTATATTTAGTAACATTTTTTGCTGGCGCTAAATCTACATCAAATTCAGGAGCTAATCCTAATTCGAATTCAAAAGAATAGTCTTTAGCATCCCATCTGAAATCTTTGTTTTCTACAGGTAACGGATTTCCTAAAAGATCTAACTTTTCTTCTGTTAAAAATTTATTTAAAGAATCTTGTACTACTTTGTTTACCTCTTCTATTACGATTTCTATTTCGTGTTGCTTTTTGATAAGATCCATAGGCGCTTCTCCTTTTCTAAAACCAGGATGTGTCGCTTTTTTACGACGTGCTTCTAATTCTGCATTTACCTTTGCTTGATAATCTTCAGCAACGATATCTATTTTCACAACTGCGTTTAACGCATCTACATTTTGTTTTGTAATATTCATCTTTAATTGTATTTCTTTAAAATTGGGTGTGTGATTATTTTTCGCCTTTTTTCAAAAGGCTTAAATTTTTTAATTATTTTTTATCTTCTTTTAATAATGAAAATAAAAACGACCTAAATATCGATAACAATATACTAAATAAAAGTGCTGTAAAAAATCCGTTTACGGCAAATCCTGCAATAAGGTTTCCTGCTAATAATATAATAATTGCATTAATTACAAACAAAAATAAGCCCAATGTTAAAAGAGTTGCTGGTAAGGTAAAAATCACTAATATTGGACGTACAAACATATTTAATAACGCTATTACAATTGCTACAATTATTGCCGTAGTATAACTTGTTACCACTACTCCTGGTAAAATTTCGGCTAATAAAATAACGGCTACTGCTGTTAATAGTATTTTTAAAAATGTATTCATTTATTTTGATTTTAATTGGCTATAGTTACCATGTCATTTTATGCAATGCGATAATTATACCAAATATAAAAAACTGCTATTTTGACAGGTTTACTTACTTTATACAAACCCAATTACCTGAGTATAAAAATCTGTCGGATTTTCGGCATGCAACCAATGCCCTGCTTTTGCTATTGTTTTGATAATCGCTTTTGAAAAATGTGCTTCAATAAGTGGCACTTCATCTTCAGAAATATAGCCCGAATTTTCACCTTTTAAAAATAAGGTATCGCCTTCAAAAATACTAAACGATGGTAATGCTTCGCCTACTTCATTATTATTTTCTGTTAATGATAGTAAGTTAAAACGAAAAGCAAGTTCGTCTTTTGTTTTTCGGTACACACTTTTTAATAAAAATTGTCGAATACCTAGTTCAGGAATTAATTCAGCTAGTTTATCATCAATTAATTTTCGTGAATTTTGCACGGTAAAATTAACAGAATTTAAAGCCGATAAAATATCGTGATGATGTGGCGGATACATTTTTGGTGAAATATCGGCTACAATTAATTTATGTATCAATTCTGGATATTGGGTAGCAAATAACATGGCTGTTTTTCCGCCCATTGAATGCCCTAATAAAACAATATTTTCTAAATGATAATGTGTAATATAATGGTGTAAGTCATCGACCATTAATTCATAGTCAAAAGCATCAGAATGAAAACTTCGTCCGTGGTTTCGTTGGTCAATTAAATGAACTTCAAAACCATCTTCGGCAAATTTATTAGCGTGGGTTTTCCAGTTATCGCCCATACCAAAATAACCGTGTAAAATTAAAAACGGCTTGCCCGCTCCTAGTATTTTAGAATGTAAAATTTGCATATTATTTTAATCTATCAAGATACATATTTACTACATTTTCTAATCCTAAATATAATGATTCAGAAATAAGCGCATGCCCAATAGAAACTTCTGCTAAATTAGGGATATTCTCTTTAAAAAACTGGATATTTTCTAAGCTCAAATCATGCCCTGCATTAATTCCTAAGCCTAATTTATGAGCTAAAATTGCCGCATCGGCATAAGGTTTTATTACCTCTTTATTTCCTAAAGCGTATTGGGTTGCAAATTCTTCGGTGTATAATTCAATTCTATCGGCACCTGTTTTTGCTGCAGCTTCAATCAGTTTTAAATCGGTATCAATAAAAATAGAGGTTCTTATTCCGTTGTTTTTAAACTCGGTAATTACTTCTTTCAAATACGATTGATTAGCAACTGTATCCCAACCTGCATTAGAAGTTAAATTATCAATAGCATCAGGCACTAAAGTTACTTGCGTTGGCTTTATTTCCAACACCATTTTCATGAATTTATCTATCGGGTTTCCTTCAATATTATATTCGGTAGTAACTATTGATTTTAAATCGTAGGCATCTTGATAACGAATATGACGCTCGTCAGGTCTTGGGTGAATGGTAATTCCTTGCGCTCCAAAATTTTCTATATCGGTAGCAACGCATAATAAATTAGGTGTATTTCCACCTCTAGAATTACGTAATGTTGCTATTTTATTTATATTTACACTTAACTTTGTCATCTCATAAAATTAAGCTACAAAGATAAATCATTAAAACTTTTTAAACTATATTCGTAGTGATGAATATCAATGACTTTATATTAGACGAAATTAAAGCACTTAGCTTAAAAAGCACTGTAAAAAGCGCTCAAAAGGTATGTGAAAATTTACCAATAACGCATATTCCTATTGTTGAAAATGGAAAATTAATTGGTTGTTTGCCTGAAAGTGACATTCAAACAATAGAGAATAAAGACGATAAATTAAGTGAGTATTCTTATCTATTAGATAATTTTCATTGTAATGAAAAAGCGACACTACTTGACTTAATTGTTTTATTTGCAGATAATGATTGTAATTTAATTCCTGTTTTAAATCAGGAAATGAATTATATCGGTTATTATGAGTTGAGTGATATTTTAGATACTTTTGCCGATAGTCCTTTTTTACACAACCAAAGTGAAACGTTAATTGTAGCTAAAAATGATTACTCAATGAGTCAAATTTCTCAAATAGTTGAAGCTAGTGGCGGTAAATTATTAGGGCTGTATATTTCTTCGGAAAATCAAGATACTATTCAGGTTACTTTAAAAGTAATTACAAATGACATCAATGAAATTATTCAAACTTTTCGTAGGTATGACTACGCCGTGCTTACACAACATGAAGATGATTTTTATTTGGAAGAATTAAAAGACAGGGCGGCATATTTAAAAAAATATTTAGATATGTAATTTACATACCTGAGCAAACAAACATTATAACCATTGAAAAAAGTAGCCATTTACGGACAAGCTTATAATATTTCAGCTGAAAAAGAAATTAAATTATTAGTAGCAACATTAGAACAAAACAATATCGTTATTTTTTTTGAAGAAGCGTTTTACTCGCTTTTAATTAAAAATAATTCTTTATCAAAAAAATATCCTACCTACGCACATTTTAACGATTTGTCAAACACTTTTGACCTATTATTTTCTATTGGCGGTGACGGTACTATATTAAGAGCGGCAACGTATATTCGTGATTTAAACATTCCTGTTTTAGGAATCAACACTGGGCGATTGGGGTTTTTAGCAACCGTTCAAAAAAACCAAATTCAAGAGGCTGTAAATTTATTATTAAATAAAAAATATAGCATACAAGAACGAACTTTACTACAAATAACCACTACCCCTAAAGTAAACGAATTTAACGAACTAGATTTTGCCTTAAATGAAGTTACTATTGCCCGTAGAAATACTACTTCAATGATTGGTGTAAAAACCTTTTTGAATAATGAATACTTAACAAATTATTGGGCAGATGGTTTAATTATAGCAACCCCAACAGGTTCTACGGGCTACTCTTTAAGTTGTAACGGCCCGGTAATATTACCCAATTCGAAAAGCTTTGTAATTACGCCAATAGCCCCGCATAATTTAAATGCTAGGCCTATGGTCATTCCTGACGATACTATTATTGAACTAGAGGTAAGTGCTCGTGAAAAGGATTTTTTAATTTCCTTAGACTCTCGCATAACAACTGTTAGCGAAGGAACTAAAATTAAAATACAAAAAGCTTCTTTTACTATAAAAAGTATTTTATTAGAACAGCAATCGCATTTAAAAACACTCAGAGGCAAGCTTTTATGGGGTGAAGATACTCGAAATGAATCTTTATAAAATAATTACAATACAATAATTTTATCAAAAAAAAGTTAACCAAATACAGATTATTAACTTTTTAAAGCAAATTCAATTTCCTATATTTGCGTGCTATTCTTACAATGAAGATAATTTACCTATTCATATTATTTGCTTTTACGGCAATAACAACACAATCACAAACTCACGAAGTAGGTTTTTTCGTTGGGGGTTCTAATTACGTAGGAGATATTGGTCGTACTAATTACATCTATCCTAATAAAATTGGCGGTGGTTTAATTTATAAACACAATCTAAACCCTCGAATTGCCTTACGAGCGACCTATTCGTATATTCCTATTGAAGGGAATGATGAAAAATCAAATAATTTATTTCGAAAAAATAGAGGCTTCAAATTCTCAAACACCTTACACGAGTTTGCTGCGGGTATCGAATTTAATTTTTTCAATTATAATATCAGCAATTATAAAACAAATTTCACCCCATATATTTTAGCAGAAATAGCAGCGTTTAACTACGTGATCCCTTCTAAAAGAATCGATGCAAATACCATTCGTTTAAAAAATAAAATTTCATATTCTTTACCTGTAGGTGTTGGTGTTAAAGGACGCTTGTTTAAAAATTTTGCAGCTGCTTTTGAAATAGGCGCTCGCTTTACATTGGTAGATGATATCGATTTAACAACAGATAAAATAAACAGTTTAAACTTTGGTGGAACTGGAAACGATGTATATATGTTTACAGGACTATCGATTGTTTATAGCTTTGGAAGACCACCCTGTTATAACGGATTGGCAGAATAACTATGGAAGAAAAATTACAACGCATTAATGTGCAAAAAGTACCGAATCATATTGCCGTTATTATGGACGGTAATGGACGATGGGCAAAAGGAAAAGGAATGCAGCGTATTTTTGGGCACAGAAATGCCTTAACCGCTATTAGAGAAACAGCTGACGCAGCAAGTGATGCTGGTGTTAAATTTATAACACTGTATGCTTTTTCTACCGAAAACTGGAACAGACCAAAACTAGAAGTTGATGCCTTAATGAGCCTATTGGTTAGTACCTTAAAAAAAGAGCTACCTGAATTTCAACGTAAAAATGTAAAAATAAATGCGATTGGAAATATTGTTAGTTTACCAAAAAATGCGCAGAAAATACTAGCCCATGTTATTGATCAAACTAAAAATAACACTAAAATTACCTTAACCTTTGCTTTAAGCTATGGTTCTAGAGAAGAAATTGTTAACACAATTAAAAAGATATCTAAAAAAGTTGTTAATAACGAGCTAGATATTGAAAATATAGACGAAAAAATTATAAATAACCATTTATATACATTTAATTTGCCCGACGTTGATTTAATGATACGTACAAGCGGTGAGCAGCGAATTAGTAATTTTTTACTTTGGCAAATAGCCTATGCTGAATTATATTTTACAGATATATTATGGCCCGACTTTAGAAGAGAACACCTTTTTAATGCTATAATAGATTATCAAAACAGAGAGAGAAGATTTGGAAAAACAAGCGAACAGATTGAGATCAATGAATAAATATTCTTATGTAGCCGTATTTTTAATCGCCTTTTTATCGGCGAGTGTACAAGCTCAAAAAACCGTAAATAACAACCGTACAACTACCACCCAAAATATTATTCCTTATATCAAAGGAAATCAATATATTCTTGGAGGAATTACCGTTACTGGTTTGCAAAAATTTAGCGAACAAACAATTCGTGTTTATACTGGTTTAGTTGATGGGCAACCTATTAAATTACCAGGTGATAAACTTACAAGCGCTATTAAAAAGCTTTACGAAAGCAAGCAATTTAGCCAAGTAGATGTGTACCTTTCTAAAAAAGATGGGGAAACCGTTTATTTAGTATTTGATGTGACAGAATTACCACAATTAACCAATATTTCTATTTCAGGTTTAAGCAAATCTAAAACAAAAGAGATAAAAAAAGAAACTGAGCTTAAAAAAGGAATGATGGTTACCGACAACTTAGTCACAACCACCAGAAATTACATTAAAAAGAAATATACCGATAAGGGATTTTTAAAAACCAAAGTATCTTTAAATACCAAAAAAGACAGCACTGACATCAATACTGTTAGTATGAATATTTTTGTTGATAAAGGACAGCGTGTCAAAATAAAAGAAATTAACTTTACAGGTAACAAAGCACTAGCAGGTAAAACCTTGCGTAGCGCTATGAAAAATACAAAACGTAAGTTTTTAGGGCGTTTCTGGAAATCATCAAAATATATTTTAGATGATTATAAAAAAGATTTAGAAAGTATTCTTGAAAAATATAGCGAAAACGGATACCGTGATGCACGTATTTTATCAGACCAACTTACTTGGAATAATGACAATACTATTAACCTTGATATTGCTATTGAAGAAGGACGTCAGTATCGTTTTGATGATATTAAGTTTATCGGTAATAAAAATTATTCTGATGATTTTTTAAATCGTTTTTTACGTATCGATAAAGGAGATATTTATAATGGAAAGGTTTTAAAAGAACGTATTTCTGGTGATGGAACACCTAATTCGCAAGATATTCAAACCTTATACCATAACAACGGATACTTATTTTCACAAATTAACGCCATAGAAACTAGCGTACAAAACGATTCTATTACTGTTGAGGTTCGTATTCGTGAAGACGAACAAGCAACCATTAAAAAAGTAACTGTAACAGGTAATGAAAAAACAAATGACCATGTTATTTACAGAGAATTACGTGTAAAGCCAGGTGATTTATTCAGCCGTGAAAACATTATTAGATCTATTCGTGAAATTGGTCAATTAGGATTCTTTGATGCCAATGTAACGCCCGATGTAAAACCTGATTATCAAAATAAAACAGCCGATATTGATTTTTCTGTCGTTGAAAAAGGTGGTAGTCAAATTGAACTACAAGGTGGTTATGGTGGAGGATCATTTATTGGTACTTTAGGTTTATCTTTTAATAATTTTTCGTTAAGAAACATATTTAATAAGCAAGCCTACAAACCACTACCAATGGGTGATGGACAAAAACTTTCATTGCGTTTACAAGCAAGTAGAACTTACAATACGTACAGTTTTTCTTTCTCAGAACCATGGTTAGGTGGTAAAAAACCGCAATCATTATCTTTTTCTGTGTATTTATCGAATCAATACCGATACGATTATAACACCAATAAAGTTGATAAAGATCAAAATTTAAGCATTTTAGGAGCTTCTATCGGTTTAGGAAAACGTTTACAATGGCCTGATGATTATTTCTCTTTATCACAAAATATTAGCTATCAGCAAATTGAACTTAAAAACTACGGATACCGTGTTGGTTCATCAACTGATGTTATTAATAAAGGTAGTTTAAATAATTTAGCTTATACAGTTGCCTTTAGCCGTAACTCTACCGGACCAAGTTTAATATTTCCTACCTACGGTTCAGAATTTACAATTAAAGCAAAAGCGACCTTACCTTATTCTTTAATTAACGGGAAAGATTATAGCGAACCTTTATACCCTACAACAGCCGAAAGACAAGATTATTTAGCCGATAAATACAAATGGCTAGAATATTATAAAATTTCTGCTAAAGGAAAATGGTACACATCATTGGCAAATAAATTGGTTTTAATGTCTAATTTTGAAATGGGGTATTTAGGTTCTTACAACGACAAATTAGGCGCTACTCCGGTAGAACGATTTTTTGTTGGAGGTGACGGAATTGCACAAGGGCAATTAGACGGTAGAGAAACTATTGGTGTTCGTGGATATGAAAACAACACGCTTTCTATTGGTCCTGATGGGCAGAATGAAGGTGGAACTATTTACAATAAATTTCAAATGGAAATCCGTTATTCTATAACAGACAAACCATCGGCATCAATTTATACCTTAGGATTTTTAGAGGCAGGTAATTCTTATCAAAATTTTAGTGAATTTAGCCCATTTAAATTAAAGCGTTCTGCAGGAGTTGGAGTTCGTATATTTATGCCAGCATTTGGTTTATTAGGTATTGATTTTGCACATGGATTTGATCCGTTGCCTGGACAAACTCAAAAATCGGGTTGGCAAACACATTTTATTATCGGAAGACAGTTCTAAAAATAGGCATTTTAAAAATGTTCACTTTTGGCACGGTTTTTTCTAAATACATTATAGCATGATGAAAAAAAACATTCTATTTATCGTTCTTTTACTTATTACTACAAGTAGTATTATTGCCCAGAAAAGCCAACGTTTAGCCTATATTGATACCGCATATATTCTTCAAAATATCCCTGCGTATTTAACAGCTCAAAATTCTTTAGATGCTAAAGTTGAACAATGGAAAACAACACTAGACAAACAAGCAAGAGCTATCGAAATACTAAAAACTGACTTAACCAACGAAAAAGTTATTTTAACAAAAGACTTGGTTTTAGAACGTGAAGAAGATATTACGTTAAAACAAGAAGCTTTACGCCGATTAGAATCGTTATACTTTGGTCCTAAAGGAGATATGTATAATTTAAGAAAGCAATTAATAAAACCAATTCAAGACCAAGTTTACAGTGCAGTACAAACAATTGCTTCTAGAAAGAAATATGATTTTGTTTTTGATAAATCAGGTGACTTAGTTATGCTTTATTCCAATAAAAAACACGATATTAGCGAGCTTGTTATTAAAATGATTAATATTGATCAAAAAAAACAAGTAAAAAGAGATAAAGTTGCTGCTAAAAAAGAATTGCTTAAAAATGAAAGTTTAAGCGATGCGCAAAAGGAAAAAATAACAAAAAAAGAAGCACAGAAAAAGAAAAAACAAGCAGATTTATTAGCGAAAATTAAGCGTATCGAAGAAAAAAGAGCCGCTAAATTAAAAAAAAGAGCACAAACAAAAGCTCTATTAAAAGAAAAGAAAGCCGCCGCTAAAAAATTACTAGAAGAAGCTAAAAAAAAGTAGTGACAAAAAAGAATATATAAATTAAGAATAGAGAACGTAAATTAAATTAAAAAACAAAGATGAAACATTTTAAAACCTTATTATTAGTTGCAATTTTTACAATTGGATTCGGTAGTATAGCTAATGCACAAAAAACTGCACATATAAATACTGATAAATTATTATCTGAAATGCCAGCTACCAAGTCTATGAAAGCTGAGCTAGAAAAGCTAAATAAAACATATCGTGATGATATTGAAGCGATGTACAAAAGACTAGAAGCTAAAATTAAAAAATACGAAGCGGAAGGAAAAAGTCAAACACAAGAAGTAAATCAAAAAAGAGCTATCGAAGTTCAACAAGATAGACAACGTATTAGCAAAGCAGAACAATCTGCTGGGCAAGAAATGCAAAAAAAATACCAAGAAAAAACACTTCCTATTTTAAAGAAAGCAGAACAAGCAATTAAAGATGTTGCTGCTGCTAAAGGAATTATTTACGTATATGATGCTGCTCCTGGTAAAGGATTAATCGTTTACGAAAAAGGTGAAGATATTTATGGTGCTGTAAAAGCAAAATTAGGTTTCTAAATAAAACTTTAAAATATTTTATAAAAATCCTGCTGAATTCAGCAGGATTTTTATTTTTGTAATATATGATAACACAACAACCTATCGGTATTTTTGACTCAGGAATTGGTGGCACATCTATCTGGAAAGAAATACATACATTGCTTGCTAACGAAAACACTATTTATTTATCCGATAGTAAAAATGCGCCTTATGGGCAAAAATCAACAGAAGAAATTTTAGCGCTATCTATTAAAAATACCGAATTTTTAATTAGCAAAGGATGCAAAATAATCGTGGTTGCTTGCAATACTGCTACCACAAATTCCATTGAATATTTAAGACGCAACTACCCTATTCCTATTATTGGAATTGAGCCTGCAATTAAAACAGCATCCATTCAAACTAAAACAGGTACTATAGGAATATTAGCTACCCAAGGAACACTCAATAGTCGTTTATTTGAAAAAACATCCGCCAGTATTAATAGTGATATTGTTATAATGGAACAGGTTGGTAATGGCTTGGTGGAACTTATTGAGAATGGTAAAATGTATTCTGCCGAAATGACCAAATTACTAAAGAAACATTTAAGTTTAATGCTTTCTTCTAAATGTGATTGCATTGTTTTAGGTTGCACACATTACCCCTATTTAATTCCTCAGATAAAAAAAATTGTAGGAAATACCGTTCGTATTATTGACTCTGGAGAAGCCGTAGCGAAACAAACAAAAAAAATATTAGTAAAAAATAATCTTATTAATAAATCAAAAAATAATACCTACAATACTTTTTACATTAATAAAAATAAAAGTGTTCTAGATATTATTTTAAAAGAATATAACAACGCAAGCATAACCTTTTTAGACTTTTAAAAACAAACAAAAGTTATATTTAAAATCTTTTTTTACAATGTGTAAAACTTCATTTTAATAATTTAACCTATAATTTGAAGGCGTTTTATGTTTTAACTCTTTAAATTTTCTATTAAAATTTGAAATATTTTTAAAACCCGCTTTTTCGGAAACTTCAATAATTGAATAATCTCTATTTTGTAATAACTTACATGCAGTTTCAATACGTAATTCATTTAAAAAAGTAAAAAATGTTTTATTAGTTCTTTGTTTAAAATACCTGCAAAAAGCATTTGAAGTCATATTTGCTACAGCTGCAATATCATCTAATTCTATTTTTTTATTAAAATTACTCAAGGTATAATCCATAATATCACGCATACGTTTTCCTTCATTATCTGTGTATTTTTTTTCATATACAAATGTTGATAACGATGTGATTTCTGATTTTAATATAAGTTTTATAATTTTTAAAAAAATAATAAACTTCATTAAATCTTTTTCTCCTTGAAGTTTTAAAAATAATTTTTTAATTTTATTTTGATTAGATTTCACCCTAAAACTATTTTTAACGGTATTAAAAAAACCTGCAATTTCTTTAAAATCATCTAATTCAAAAAAATTGTCACCAAATGATTTTTTAGTAAAAAAAAGTGAAATCATAAATGATTCTTTTATTTTTGAATTATCACTTTTAAAAACATGAGGTTGATTACCTGCAATCACTAAAATATCATTAGCCTTATACTCATTAACAGTATCTCCAACAATTAAAGTTCCTTCACCCTTAACAACATAACACATTTGAATTTCTTCATGTTGATGAAACTTATCATAAAAAAAAGGACCTTTATCCTCTTCATAAATTAAACCTAAATTCTTAGTTTTTGGTATTTTAAATGGTAAAACCTTCATAATTGCGAGTAAAATATTTTGTATAAATCTATAAAATATTCACCTAAAAAAGAACTAAAACTTCATAAAAAGATAATATAATATACTATCTTGTTAAAAATTAAGCATTAAGCTTTAAAAATCAATTATAAATTTGCCTAAAAAAACACATGAACATAAACTGGAAAGGCGTAATGCCAGCTGTTACTACTAAATTTACAAATGAAGACACGTTAGATTTAGTTAATTTTGAACTAAATATTAAAGCACAATTAAACGCAGGTGTTGTTGGAATTATTTTAGGGGGAACTTTAGGAGAAGCTAGCACGCTTACAGATGACGAAAAAAGAGTCATTGTAAGAAAAGCAGTCGAAGTTGTAGATGGTCAAGTACCTGTTATAATGAATGTTGCAGAACAAACTACTACTGCTGCAATCGACGCTGCTAGAAAAGCTAAAGAAGATGGAGCATCTGCATTAATGATGTTGCCTCCAATGCGTTATAAAGCTGATAGCAGAGAAACTGTAACTTACTTTAAAAAAGTAGCAAACAGTACCTCTTTACCAATTATGGTGTATAATAACCCTGTTGATTATGGTATCGAAGTTACTTTAGATATGTTTGAAGAGTTATTACGTGACTGCCCAAATATCGAAGCTGTAAAAGAATCGACTAGAGATTTATCAAATATTACACGTATTAAAAATCGTTTTGGTGATAGATTACAAATATTATCAGGAGTTGATACCTTAGCTTTAGAAAGTATCTTTATGGGTGCTGACGGTTGGGTTGCTGGTTTAGTATGTGCTTTCCCTGCTGAAACTGTTGCTATTTTTAACTTAGCAAACGCAGGAAGAGGTAACGAAGCTAGAGAAATTTACCGTTGGTTCTTACCTTTATTAGAATTAGACATCAACTCTAAATTAGTACAAAATATTAAACTAGCAGAAGTTGCTACAGGTATTGGTACTGAAAATGTGCGTGAGCCTCGTTTACCATTAATCGGTGAAGAAAGAGCAAACGTTTTAGCTATTATTGAAAATGGTTTAAAAACAAGACCTACATTACCTGAATATAAAGAATTAGCGGTTTTAGCTTAATTTTAAGTGAAATTTATCGTTTTAATCTTTAATTTTAAGATTATAGAATGTTAGATAATTTGCCATACAATTTAACAAATCATTGTCTTAATTTATAAGACAATGATTTGTTGTTTTAAATCTATTTTTTAACATTAAAAGAGCCTTTAAAATTAAAATACTTTAGTACCTTTAAATAGTTAATTTAACTTTGTTAACAACAACAACAAATAATTATTTATTTAAGCATAAGTAAGCTCTTAAAAATTATATTAAAACTATTTAAATGTTACTGTAAAAACTACTTACATTTAAAATAACAAAATCTATAAAATCAAATGATTACAGGAAAAAATTATATAGGAAATCAATTAAAAGCATCAGGAACAACAACGCATAAAACCGTAAATCCGAAGTTAAATATACAAAACCCAACAGATTTTTATCAAGCAACTTTAGAAGAGGTAAACGAAGCTGTTGAGTTAGCAGATAAGGCTTTTAAAGTATATCGTAAAGTTTCAGGAGAAAAAAGAGCCGAATTTTTAAATGCTATCGCAGATGAAATTTTAGCCTTAGATACTGAACTTACTGATATGTATATGTCAGAATCTGGTTTACCAGAAGGAAGAGCTCAAGGAGAAAGAGGTAGAACGGTTGGGCAGTTAAGAGCTTTTGCTGATTTCGTTGCTAAAGATCAATGGAGAAATGTAACAATTGACCAAGCTATCCCTACAAGACAGCCTTTACCAAAATCTGACCTTAGAAAAACATCAATTCCTTTAGGACCTGTTGTGGTATTTGCAGCAAGTAATTTTCCATTGGCATTTTCTACCGCAGGTGGAGATACTGCTAGTGCCTTAGCTTCAGGATGTCCTGTAATTGTAAAATCGCATGCAATGCACTCAGGAACGGGTGAATTAGTCGCATCAGCAATTATAAAAGCAGCCGAAAAAACAGGAATGCCAAACGGTGTATTTTCAAACATTACAGGTAGCGGAAGAGTTGTTGGTAGCGCCTTAGTAAAACATCCAAAGGTAAAAGCAGTTGGTTTTACAGGAAGTATTGCAGGTGGTAGAGCACTTTACAATTTAGGAGCACAAAGAGACCAACCAATTCCAGTATTTGCTGAAATGGGAAGTATCAACCCTGTAGTTGTATTACCAAATGTTATCAAAAATAAAGCAGCAGAAACGGCTAGTACATACGCTGGTTCAATTACTGTTGGAACAGGGCAGTTTTGTACAAACCCTGGTTTATTACTAACCATTGAAGGAGATCAAACAGATGCTTTTGTAAAAGATTTAGCCGAAAAAACTGTAGCAATTGCACCACAGTGTATGTTACACCCAAATATTAAAAACGGTTTTGTTTCAAATGCTGAAATTGTAACCTCTCAACCAGGTGTTCAGGTTGTTGGTCAAATTACAGAAACTGTTGAAGCAAATTTTGCTGCATCAACAATTTGTGCTGTATCAGGTACTGAATTTTTAGCAAATCCTAAAATGCACACCGAAGTTTTTGGTCCTTTTTCATTAGTTGTAAAAGCAAAAGATCAAGCAGAATTATTAAATGTTATTGACCATTTAGAAGGGCAATTAACAGGTACGGTTTTAGCGGAAAAAGAAGATTTTGACGCTTTACCTGCAGTAGCAGATGCTTTACAGGCAAAGGTTGGAAGAATTATTTTTAACGGTGTTCCAACAGGTGTTGAAGTTTGCGAATCAATGACACATGGAGGCCCTTACCCTGCTTCTTCAGATTCTAGATTTACAGCCGTAGGTTTAGGAGCTATTAAAAGATGGGTGCGTCCTTTTAGTTTTCAAGATTGGCCAACCGAATTACTACCTACTGAATTAAGAAATTAACAGGTAAACACTGTTAATTAATTACTTATAAAAAAAAATAAATTAATAAATATTAACATTTTCTTTAAATTATCTAATCACTTATATAGTACTTTTGGGCAATATAAAGAAATTGAAAACTATGCCAGCTTCGTATTTTTTATTAAAGAAATTTTGAAGGGTTTTTTCTAAGAAATAATACAAGCTGGCTATTCAATTTTACTATGAGAAAAACATTTTTTTGCGTTGATGCACACACTTGCGGAAATCCTGTAAGAGTTGTTGCTGGTGGTGGTCCAAACTTAATTGGAGCAAATATGAGCGAAAAACGTCAGCATTTTTTAAAAGAATATGACTGGATTCGTAAAGGATTAATGTTCGAACCAAGAGGACACGATATGATGAGTGGAAGTATTTTATTTCCACCTCACAATCCTGAAAACGATTTTGGAATCTTATTTATCGAAACTTCTGGATGTTTGCCAATGTGCGGACACGGAACTATCGGAACTATTACTATTGCGATTGAAGAAGGTTTAATTACGCCAAAAATTCCTGGTAAAATTAAAATGGAAGCACCCGCAGGTTTAGTAAATATCGAATACGGACAAACAGGTAAAAAAGTGGACTGGGTTCGTTTAACAAACGTAAAAAGTTATTTAGCTGCTGAGAATTTAACGATTGATTGCCCTGAATTAGGCGAAATTACCTTTGACGTTTCTTACGGAGGAAATTATTACGCCATTGTAGATCCACAGAAAAACTTTTCTGGAGTACACGATTTTACTGCTAGTAAAATCATCCAATATTCGCAGGTTGTAAGAGATCGTATCAATGAGAAATATCCTGATATGTTTATTCATCCTGAAAATGATACCATTAGAGATGTAACCCATATGTTATGGACAGGAAATCCTATTGACCCTACTTCATCAGGTAGAAATGCTGTTTTTTATGGTGATAAAGCCATCGATAGAAGCCCTTGTGGAACAGGAACATCTGCTAGGTTAGCACAGTTACACGCCAAAGGAAAACTTCAATTAAAAGAAGAATTTATCCACGAAAGTTTTATCGGAAGTAAGTTTATTGGGCGTGTAGAAGAAGAAACTTCTTTAAACGGAAAACCTGCAATTATACCTAGTATTCAAGGTTGGGCTAAGGTTTTTGGTTACAATAATATTATTATTGATGACCAAGATGATCCTTATGCACACGGTTTTCAAGTTATCTAAAAAAAAATGTTATCTTTCAATTTAAAAACAAAATTGGAAACAATAAAACATAAAATACTCAAAAATCATTGCTATACCGAGCTTGTTTATCAACGGATAAATAAAAAGCTCGGTATAGCTTTTTCTAAATTTGAAATAGAAACACTTATTCAAAAGGTATTGGAAGATACCGCTTTAGATGACTACGAAAAAATAGGTAAAAACTTCTACATTACTAACAAAAAACATAATATTACTATTACAGTTAATACTAGTACTTTTAGAATTATTACCGTTAATCAAATAATTAAAAGCGTAAGTTTAAAATAATATATTAAATGTCAAAAGAAGTAGTAATTATTGGTGGAGGAATTATAGGCTTATGTTCAGCGTATTACCTTCAAAAAGAAGGACACAAAGTTACCGTTATTGATAAATCTGATTTCTCAAGTGGTGCATCTTATGTAAATGCAGGATATATTACGCCAAGTCATATTATTTCTTTGGCAGCCCCAGGGATGATAAACAAAGGTATTAAATGGATGTTCGATTCAAAAAGTCCATTTTCTGTGAAACCTCGATTGGATTATGATTTTGTGAAATGGTCATGGCTCTTTAAAAAAGCTTCTACCAAACAAAAAGTAGAAAGCTCAATTAAACCTATCAAAGATATCAACCTTTTAAGTAGAGAATTATACGAAGATATTAAAGCTTCCAACGATTTTGATTTCTTTTATCAGCATAAAGGATTGTTAATGTGTTATCAAACCGATAAAACTGGTGAAGAAGAATGGAATACAGGAAAACGTGCCATTCAAGAAGGCTTAAATGTTGAGAATTTATCAAAAGAACAAGTACTGAAATTAGAACCAAATGCAGGTTTAAATATTAAAGGTGCCATTTATTATCACACCGATTCACACATGACTCCAAGTGAATTTATGCCACAATTAAAACGATATTTAGAAAAAAATGGCGTTACAATTTTAGCCAATGAAGAAGTGCTTGACATTAACGTAACTGGCAATAAAGTAACTTCTCTGAAAACAAACAAACAAGAATTTACTCCTGATGAAATAGTCGTGGCAACTGGCTCTTGGTCGCAAATTCTAATGAAAAAATTGAATACTACAATTCCTATTCAAGCTGGAAAAGGATACCGAATTAATGTATCTCAAGAAACAGGAATTACCATTCCTGCCATTTTAATGGAAGCAAAAGTTGCTGTAACGCCAATGAACGGTTTTACTCGTTTTGCAGGAACTATGGAAGTTGATAAAATTAATACCAATATCAATAAAGTACGTGTAAATGCCATCGCAAAAGCAAGTGAACGCTTTTATCAAAATTTAAAAATTAGCCAGAAAGAAATTGACGATGTAGCCTCTGGATTAAGACCCTGTTCGCCTGATGGATTGCCATATATCGGACGTTTATCAAAAGTGAAAAACGTAACCGTAGCAACAGGACACGCCATGATGGGATGGAGTTTAGGACCCGCAACAGGAAAATTAATATCCGAAGTAATTTCTGATAAAAAAACAAGCCTCGATTTAAGCCCGTTTCATACAGAAAGATACGCGTAAAATACGCTACACAATAAATTAACAGCACCTGAATCAATAATACTATGCGTTACGAACAAATTAATAACTCGTTATTTATAGAAAATAGAAAGCGTTTTACAGCCAAAATGCAACCCAACAGCATCGCTATTTTAACATCAAACGATGTGAAACACAACAATGCCGATGATGTAATGGGATTTACACAAAATAATGACCTTTTTTACCTTTCGGGAATTGACCAAGAAGAAACTATTTTAGTGCTGTATCCTGATGCTTATAAAAAAGAAAATCGCGCGATTTTATTCATAAAAGAAACTAGTGAACTCATCAAAATTTGGGACGGTGAAAAATTAACCCAAGAAAAAGCTACTGAAATTTCAGGGATTTCAAGAGTAATTTGGAACAAAGATTTTGAAAGCGTTTTACAAGCAATGGCTTTTGAAGCTGATAGTTTTTATTTAGGGCATAACGAACACTATAAACGTGCTACCAATAATCAAGAAACCCAACAAGATAGAATGATAAAATGGTGTAAACAAAAATATCCGTTACATCAATATTATCGTGCGGCAAAAATCACCCGTGATTTACGTCCTGTAAAATTAACAATTGAACACGAATTAACACAAAAAGCAACCGATATTAGCGTAGAATCTTTTTCTCGTATTTTAAAGGCATGTAAACCTGGCAAAAATGAATACGAATTAGAGGCAGAATTAACCTATAATTTAGTCAAATCTGGAGCTTCACATCACGCTTTTCAACCGATTGTTGCTTCAGGACAAAACGCTTGTGCTTTGCATTATAATACTAACGATTCGGTTTGTAAAGACGGTGAAATGATTTTACTTGATTTCGGCGTTTGCTATGCAAATTACAATAGCGATACTACTCGTTGTTTTCCTGTAAATGGGAAATTTTCTGAAAGACAAGCTGCTGTTTATACCTCGGTTTTACATTGTTTGAAAGAAGGTAGTAAACTTTTAAAAGCAGGAATTTTACCTGCTGATTATGAAAAAAATATGGCAAGTTTAGTCGAAGCTGAACTGATAAAATTAAACTTATTAGATGCCGATGAAGTGGCTAATCAAGACCCTGAAAAGCCTTTATATAAAAAATATTTTATGCACGGAACTGCCCATTATTTAGGGTTAGATGTGCATGATGTTGGTTTATATTCTCGTCCTTTTGAAGCGGGAATGATACTTACTTGTGAACCTGGAATTTATATCGCCGAAGAAGGAATTGGTTGTCGTTTAGAAGATGATTATCTAATTACAGAAAATGGAAATATCAATTTAACTGCCAAAATGCCTATCGAAATTAAGGATATTGAAGCATTAATGAACAGTTAAAAGCATTAAAAAAAATTAAAAAAAAATTAGAATGAATACATTTGGAATCGGAGGTTCTACCATAGAAGCAGAATTAAATGCCATAACTCCAACGGCTCACTTAGTTGAACCGATTCAAAAAGAAGAGTTTCAACAAAGAATAAACAAAGCTTGCCAATTGATGAAAAATCAAAATAAACAGGCAATGTATCTACACGCTGGAACAAATTTATTCTATTTTACAGGAATGAAATGGAGTTCGAGCGAACGAATGGTCGGTGCAATTTTATTTCAAAATGGTGATTTGCATTTTATCGCACCAAAATTTGAAAAAGGAACAATTTTAGATTTCATGCTAATAAAAGGCGAAGTTAATTGTTGGGAAGAACACAAAAGTCCTTATAAATTATTTACCAAAATCTTGACAAAAAACAAGGTAAATAAAGGCGTTATTTTGATGGATGAAGCAACACCTTTTTTCATTGTCGATGGGATTAATAAATGTAACGAAATATTTACCCTAGAAAGTGCAACGCCAATTACCGCAGGTTGTAGAATGATAAAATCGGATGCTGAAATTGCCATTATGCAACACGCAATGAACATCACTTTAGAGGTTCAAAAAGCCGCAGCTCGTATTTTAAGGGTTGGAATTTCAGCTAAAGAAGTCGAAGATTTTATCCACGAAGCACATATTCGTTATGGTGCAACTGCTGGTTCTTATTTTTGTATCGTACTCTTTGGGGTCGATTCATCATTTCCACACGGTGTAAAAAAACCTAAAAATTTAGCATTAAACGAAGTTGTTTTAATAGATACAGGTTGTGTTTTACACGATTATATTTCTGATATTACAAGAACCTATGTTTTTGGTGAAGCGGATGATTTACAAAGGTCAATTTGGAATATTGAAAAAGAAACCCAACAAGCCGCTTTTGATGCCGCTCAATTAGGCAATGTTTGTGCCGATATTGATGCTGCCGCTAGAAAAACATTAGAAAGTCATCAGCTTGGACCAAAATATGATTTACCTGGTTTACCACACAGAACAGGGCATGGAATTGGTTTAAATATTCATGAATGGCCATATATTGTTAAAAATGACAATACTGTTTTAGTCGAAAAAATGACTTTCAGTAATGAGCCAATGATTTGTGTTCCTAATAAATTTGGAATCCGTCATGAAGACCATATTTATATGACCGAAAATGGCCCGAAATGGTTTACGGAACCAATGTATAGCATTGAAGACCCTTTTGGAATTTCAAAATAAATTTTAAAAAATTACAGTAAATTCATAAAAAAACGCAACTCTTTATCTTTTAAGAGTTGCGTTTTTTCTTTTTTATAGTTTATTAAAAAAAATATTATTATAAAAAAATAAGTAAAAAACAAACTAAAATACCTAGCCCCGATTGTAGCATTTGTTTGAGCTCTTTTTTTGATTTTTCTTCAAAAAAAAGCGAGTGCGGAAAGCGGGAAATTGCTTCAAATGATTCTTATTTTTATAACATTAAACAACCTTCATAAAATCCTCTTTTAATATTTTCTTTAGATAAAAAAGTACTTCTTCGGCATTTTCTTTGGTGAAAACAATTGGTGGTTTTATTTTTAACACATTATGGTCTGCTCCATCGGTACTCATTAAAATTCCGTAATTTTTCATTCTGTTTGCGATATAATCGGCATGAGAAGCGAGTGGATTTAATTGAGAATCAACGAACTCAATTCCTAAGAAAAGCCCCTGCCCTCTTACATCGCCAATAATTGGAAATTCTTTAGAAAGTTCTTTTAATGATGATTTTAAATAATTCCCAACTTCTAACGCATTTTCTTGCAATTTATCTCTTTTTACAGTTCGAATTACTTCGGTTGCAATGGCACAGGAAACAGGATTTCCGCCAAAAGTGTTAAAATATTCCATACCGTTTGCAAATGCCTCGGCAACTTTTTGAGTACAGGCAACCGCCGCAATTGGATGCCCATTTCCTAAAGGTTTTCCAATAGTTATGATATCAGGAACAACATCGTGCAATTGAAAACCCCAAAAAGTTTTTCCCATTCGTCCGCAACCAGTTTGTACTTCATCAGAAATACAAACGCCACCAACTTTTCTAATTTTTTGATATGCTTCGGATAAAAAACCTGTTGGTAATTCTACCTGACCGCCACAACTAATAATTGGTTCTATAATAAATGCACCTACATTTCGTCCTTTATTTTGAATGGTATCGATACATTTTTGAACTTCATCAGCGTATTTTTTTGCGGTATTTTCACCTCTATATTTCCCTCTAAAACTATCGACTAACGGAAATATTTGCGTGTGTTCTGGTGCGCCATTTCCTCCTTTTCCATCAAATTTATACGAAGAAATATCAATACACATATTCGCATTTCCGTGATAACCGATTTCACTTGCGATAATATCTTTTTCGCCTGTAACGGCTTTTGCCATTCGAATTGCCAATTCATTTGCCTCACTTCCAGAGTTTACAAAATGTAACACATTTAATTCTGGCGGTAAAGTTTCAATGAGTTCTTTGGCTAATTCATTGATATTTTCGTGTAAATAGCGTGAGTTTGTGTTAATTAAACTCATTTGTTGCTGTCCTGCTTTTACAACATTGTAATTTTCATGCCCAACGTGTGCAACATTATTTACGGTATCTAAATATTTATTTCCAAATTGGTCGATTAAATAAACGCCTGAACCACGCACCATTTTTATGGGCGTTTTGTATTGCAAACTTAAACTTTTCCCTAAATGTTGTTTTCGATACTTGATTAAATCGTTGTTTGAAATGCTGTTATTTTGGTTTAATTCTTTCGATTTAAAAAGTAAATTCGGGTTTGGGCAAACACTTTTCCAAACCTCCATTTCGTTTAAATATGCTACGCCTGGAAAATCTGTTTTCAAATCAAATAATGATAATAAAACTTGAAAATGTAAATGAGGAACCCAATTTCCGTTTTCTGAAATATCGCCAAGTTCTGCAATTTTTTCACCTTTTAAAATTCGGTCGCCTACTTGATGTTTTTGTACACTTTCGGGCGTATTATGTCCGTATAAAGTATAAAATTCAAAATTATCGGCTTGATGTTTTAATACTAATAATCCACCGTAATTTTTATCGCCTTGATTATCCGAAGAAATAACAACTTCCCCATCTAAAATAGCGTGAACAGACGTGTTTTTTGGCAACCAGAAATCGGTTCCTAAATGAATTGTTCGGTTTTCTTTTCCGTTATTTCCTATTTTTTGATACGCATCAGCAGTATAAAAAACACGAGGTTCTAAATAACCGCCACCAATAATTTTTGTAGGATTTTCTTTTTGTAATTCATCAATTTTAAATTGAAAAAGTGCTAAATTATTTGCTTCTTTTTCATGCCCAATCCATTTGCTTGAAATACTTAAATCAATAGGAAAAATACTATTTTTTTGAACTGTTGGAAATAGATTTTCTAAAGAAAAAGTATGTTTTAAACTCCAATTTTCAAACTTTTTTTCATTCGGATGTGCCGAAAAACCACAAGCAATTCTAAAATTATATTCCGCAAAATCAGGGTGAATTTCACGCCATTTTTTAAGTACTTCCCAAGCTGGTTTTTCGCTTATCAGTAAATATTTATTGTTCGGTTCTTCAATTTTATTAATTGCCGATTTTGTTACGGAAATAACCAATCGCATAGCAATAGCATCGTATAAATGTGCCAATTCTTTTTCTTGTAAAGGAAAATTCTGATGATAGCCTTTTACAATATGTAACGCCGATTCCAACGGCTCATTATGATTCATAATTGCATAAGCACAGGCAATTGCCACATCATTAATTACTTGCGTATAAATGGCATCACCGTAATCAATCGCTGCTTTTACTGTTGGGTTTACAAGCTCTTTCGATACAATAACATTATTATCATTGGCATCATTATGAACTACTGATTTTCTTAAAGAATCATAGTTTATTTTATTATTTTCAAATTGTGTTTGATAATAAGTTATAATTTCTTTTTGCTCATTTTCAAATAAATTGATATGTTTTTTTGTCCAAAGAGATTGTGCTACGTCCCAAACAAATTCTCTTTTTGCCTCTTCATGATTAAAACCTTGTAACGCCTTGGTTAAAAGTCCGCATTGCTCGCCCAAACTAAAACGCAAACTATCTAATTGCGGATTTACAGACGACCAAACACGCCCAGAAATCCACGTTAATAATCGTACTTTTCGAACATTTCCAAAAGCGTCAATTATAGTAGAAATTACATTTCCTTCAGTATCTTTTATAACTTTCGGAGCAATAATTTCAGCATTATTTTTAGCAACATATTGCAATAATTTTTGTTGAAAATCTAAATAATTTTCGTCTTCCTTCGGACGAGAAATTTTTAAAATATACCCTTCTGAACTGAGTGTTTTTATTCGGAAATTAAAATCTAATTCGCCAGGTAATTCAGTTGCAGTTCCTTTAATATTATAGGTTTTTAAAAGAATTTCTTCCGCTTGTTGATTTGCTATTTTTATTTGATTGTAGTCCATCTTATTTTTTATAAAACTATAATGAGAAATGCTGTTTTTTTATCCGAAGAAAAAATATTTTATTTTTAAAGATTAGCCGAAATCAGCCAAAATCATTTAAAATTACCTAAGAATTACCGAAGAATAAATCCATCTTTCATCGGGTCATTTGGGTCGATTACAAAGGTATTCATTCCTGTAATATACGCCGTTCCTGATACCTGCGGAATTACGGCATTAAATTGACCATATTTTTCTTCAGAGATAACAGCACCAATAAATACCGAATCGGTAATACTTTCAATGCTCATGGTTTGATTAAAATCAATTTCATTTCTTTTTTTATGAATTGCCATTCTTCCAGAAACACCCGAACCTGTTGGGCATCTATCGACTTCTCCTTCGGCAAAAATACAGACATTTCTGCTATCGTTTCCTGAAGGTTGTTTGTTATTATCAACAAAAATAGTTCCGTATAAAAAGCTCAAATCGGCTTCTAAAGGATGAATAATTTCAGAATCATTTTGCATTACGGCATGTTTTATTTTCATTCCGTTGGCAATTAAATCACGATACGAATTACTGCTTAAATCAAAATTAAAATTATTTTTTGCCATATCGACATAAGCGTAAAAAGCACCTCCGTAAGCCAAATCGTAGGTTACAGTTCCTAAATTTTCGACCTCCACAGTTCTGTCTAAACCAACCACAAAACTCGGCACACAATGAAAACGAACGCCTGTTACTTTACCATTTTTCACATTCGCAAACGAGGTAATTCGTCCGCAAGGAGCATCAATTTTTAAAATATTTTCACCTTCTTTAACATCAATCCAATTCATTTCGACAGCCAATGTAGAAATAGCAATAATCGCATGACCACACATGGTCGAATATCCTTCATTATGAAGAAATATAATACCAAAATCGCCTATTTCTTCGTTATTTTGATTGTTTTCTTTAGGATTTGGAGGCAATAAAATACAGCCGTACATATCAGGATGTCCACGAGGTTCAAACATTAAAGCGGTTCGTAAATTATCGAAATTTTCTTTGCAATAACGTCGATATTCTAAAACTGAATTTCCTTTTAATTCAGGAAATCCATCAACAATTACACGCAAAGGTTCTCCGCCTGTGTGCATGTCGATTGTTTTAATTTGCAACCAATTTTCATTTGGTTTAAAATCAGTTTTTGAAAGTATATTTTGATATGTTTTACTCATTTTTTTACTGATTTATATATTTATGATAGAAATAATTAGCGGCGGCTAAATCTTCTAAAGCGTGTCCTACCGATTTAAAAACAGTAATTTCATCATCATTTTTACGTCCTTTTTCTTCTGCTATTTCTTTAGATGAACACAATTCAAATAAATCAGCGTTAATATCTTCTTGTTTTAAAATACCTGTTTGTAACGGTATTAAAATATCGCCACTTTCTTTTAATCCACCTTGATAAGTATCAATATAAACTGCCCCTTTTTTGATAACTTCATTATCCGCTTCACGCATATCTTTTTTATACGCTCCAACTAAATCGACATGTTGTCCTGCTTTTAAATATTTCCCTAAAACTAACGGCGTTTTTGACAGCGTTGCACACGAAATAATATCGACTTCCGATATTTTTTCTTCGATAGTTTGAACGGCTGTAATTGTAAAATCTTCTTCTTTTAATGTTTTGCAAATTGCTTGTGCTTTAGAAAAATTACGCCCCCAAATAAATACGTTTTTAATCGGACGAACCGAGGCGTGTGCTTTGATTAAATTAACCGATAAAGCGCCTGTTCCTATCATTAATAATGACGACGAATTTTCTTTGGATAAAAAAGTAGATGCCAATGCCGATGCCGATGCCGTACGTTTTACCGTTAAACTTTTGGCTTCTAAAATGGCTTTAATTGTTCCTTTAACAGCATCTAAATAAATATACGTTCCGTTGATTGAAGGCAAATCGAATTGCTGATTCTCGGGGCTTACTGTTACTATTTTTACTCCCGCATTTTTACTAGGATTCCATGCTGGCATCAATAATAAGGTAGAATCTGCATTAACTGCTGGGTTTGCAAAATCGTGATGATGACGCATCGGAACAAGGGTTTCTTGCGAAGAAAAAGCAGCTTTTAATTCAGTAATAAGTGCTGAAAAATTAGTGTTATTTTCTATATAATCGCTATCTATTTGAATAATTTTTTCCATGCTCTAAAATAACTATTTATAAAAACTTTTACATATTTTATCTATATACAGACTAATATAAGCCGTAAACTTGTTAAAATAATACCACAACAAATACCATAAAGCCTGTATTTTTAGCAAAAAACATATATAAAGTGAAAAATTTACAGTTATTTATTCTTGTATCTTTAGCCGTTTTTGCATCGTGTAAAACAACTAAAGAGAACAAAATCGTATCATTTAAAGAAAAATTACAAGCTACTTTTCCTAAAGCCCAGATAGATTCTATTGAAGCCAAAGATCATTTCACTGAGGCTTACAAAGTGGTTTTAAAGCAAAATTTAGATCCTAAAAATCCATCCGAAGGAACTTTTGATCATTATATGTATGTTTCACATGCCAATTACAACAGCCCAACAGTTTTAATTACCGATGGATATTCTTCTAGAAATAGAACCACGGAATTAAGTAAAGTATTCAAATCGAATCAGGTAATTGTAGAATACAGAATGTACGGAAAATCAAGACCCGATTCTATTCCTTGGAAACATTTAACAAACGATAACGCTATTGAAGATTATCATACTATTGTTACCAAATTAAAAAATGTTTATAGTGGTAAATGGTTGTCATCAGGAATTAGTAAAGGAGGAGAAACTACCTTAATTTACAAGGCTAAATATCCGAAAGATATTGATGTTGCTGTGCCTTATGTTGCTCCATTAATAAATACCTTAGAAGACCCTAGAACCAATGATTTAATCAACTCGGTTGGTAGTGATGCTTGTAGAGCGAGTATTAAAACTTTTCAAAGAACTGTTTTAGAAAACAGAGCGGATATCTTAAAAATATTAGCGACTTATGCGGCTAAAAACAAGATGAGTTTTACCCAAGTTCCTTTAGAAGAAACCTTAGAATATGCCGTGTTAGAATTTCCTTTTTCTTTCTGGCAATGGGGCAGCGGAAAATGTGCCGATGTACCTACAAAAGAGGCATCATCAGAAGAATTATTTAAGTATTTAATTAAAATTTCTGGTGTTCATGTTTACAACGATGCAGGATTTAAAAATTACTTACCTTCTTTTTATCAACATATGAGAGAATTAGGCTATTACGGTTTTGATTTAGCGCCTGTAAAAGATTTATTAAAAGTAGTTAAAAGCAGTACAAATAGTAGGTTTGCACCTAAAAATGTAGATTTAACTTACAACCCTACATATATTAAAGAAGTACGTAATTATGTAGAAACTAAAGGAAATAATATTTTATATATTCAGGGAGCTTACGACCCTTGGGCGGCTTGTGGACCAACACCAAAAGAAGGCGTTGATGCTTTGAAAATGGTTTTAGAAGGAGGTTCACACTTAACGAGAATTAAAAGTTTTTCTGATAAAGATCAACAAAAAATTTACGCAAAATTACAAGCTTGGTTAGGAAAGGATGTTAAATTATATCCTTTGAAATAATAAAATAAGCTTAGAGCCTGTTTAAAAATTAAATAAACTGTCAGTTCGAGTGATTTTTTTCCTTCAAAAAAATTGTATCGAGAACTTTTTTGTATAAAATTCATCAACATAAAATAATTCAAATTCTCGATACAATTTTAATTCCTTTTAGTCATTAAAATCACTCGAATTGACAAGAATCATCAAAAAAAAAGGGAATAACTACGGTAAATCAAGATGCGAAACTGAACTAAATTCAGTTTGACGAATTCGATTTCTTATTTTTATGTTACAAAACTTTTTTAGATGAAATTTAAACAGGCTTTTATTTTCATATTGATAAATAAAATTATCACAAAAAAAACACTTTAGATATTTCTAAAGTGTTTTTTGATTTTATACTATTTTTAAAATTATAAACTACGGGTTTTACTATTTTTTAAAGTTTGAAATCCCTTTTTGTAACCAATTGTAATACTCAGTAGCATCGGGTGTATAAGAAGCTGGATCGATTAAATTAGCTTCATCATGCCCCATTAATACATAAAAAGGTTGCGTATTTGCTTTGTATTTTATGGTTTGTAATTCGCTCCATTTTTGCCCAATATATTTTAATTTTTTACCAGGGTTTAACCTCGAATCTATAATTTCATCCTCTTTCAACTTTCTTTTATCATCAACATATAAAGAAATTAAAACTACCTTATTTTTTAAGACATCTAAAACATTCGGTTTTACCCAAACATTCTGTTCCATTTTACGGCAATTTACGCAGGCATGTCCTGTAAAATCTATCATTACGGGCTTTCCTACTTTTTTAGCATAAGCCAATCCTTTGTCGTAATCGTGAAAAGAAATAATATCGTGTGGAGGCATTATATGTGCTCCTTCTGGTAAACCTGTAGGTGTTTTTTCAACCTTTCCCATTGAAACTAATGCGGTACTTTTCTTGGTAAACCCTACTCCATATGGCGATTCACTATAATGTTGTGGTGGTGGAAAAGCGCTGATTAAATTTAAAGGTGCTCCCCATAAACCTGGCAACATATATACGGTAAAAGCTCCTACGATTAGTCCTAAAAACAATCTTCCTACCGATATATGATTTTGTGGGCTGTCGTGTGGTAATTGAATTTTCCCTAATAAATAAAGCGATAAAGCTCCGAATATTGCAATCCAAATAGCAATAAAAACTTCTCTTTCAAAAATATGTAATTGCAATACTAAATCGGCATTTGATAAAAATTTAAACGCCAAAGCTAGTTCTAAAAATCCTAGAACTACTTTTACCGTATTTAACCAACCTCCCGATTTTGGTAACGAATTTAACCAACCTGGGAATGCTGCAAACAGTGCAAATGGCAAAGCAATCGCTGATGAAAAACCTAACATCCCTACAATCGGTGCGATTCCTCCTTTTGATGCTGACTCAACTAATAACGTTCCTACAATTGGTCCGGTGCATGAAAATGACACAATTGCTAATGCCAAAGCCATAAAAAAGATTCCTATTAAACCACCTCTATCGGCTTGAGAATCTACTTTTGTAGCCCAAGAACTTGGTAAGGTAATTTCAAAAGCGCCTAAAAATGATGTAGCAAAAACTACTAATATTAAAAAGAAAACAACGTTAAACCAAACATTGGTAGAAAGCGCATTTAAAGCATCTGCCCCAAAAATACCCGTTACTACGGTTCCTAATAATACGTATATTCCAATTATTGATACTCCATAAATAATGGCATTTTTAATTCCTTGTGCCTTGCTTTTACTTTGTTTGGTAAAAAAGCTTACCGTCATCGGAATCATTGGAAAAACACAGGGAGTTAACAAGGCTGCAAACCCTGATAAAAAAGCGATAAAAAAGATGGCTATCATTCCTTTTTTATCTTTCTTCGTTTTATCTTTATCAACTGATTTTACAGAAACAGCCTTACTGATATCAAAAACTAAATCAAGTTCTTTTGGAGGTAAACACTGCTCATCTGTACAGGCAATAAATTCAACAAAAGCATTAATTTTAGTTGTTTTTGAGTCGATTAACTCAATTTGTTGTTCAAAAATAGCTTTATGAGCAAACGATTTAATAGTCATTCCTTGCTCATTAAACAATTTTGTAAATTTAGTTTTACCTTTAGGCTCTTTGGTTTTTCCGATTAATTTAATCTTATTTTCTTTTTCTTGATAAAAAAAAGTGGTCGGAATTGGTCCTGATTTAGGTACATCTTGCGAGTACAAACTCCAGCCCTCTTTGATGGTCGCTTGAGTTATTAATTTATAATTAGAATCGGATGTTTTTTCGACTTTAGTCTTCCACTCAATAGGATTAAATATTTGACCTTTTACTGATATGGTTATCAATAAAATAAATAGTAGTATGCAGTTTTTTTTCATCGAAATTTATTTGGGGGTTTAATTAATTTTAAAAGATAAATCTACTTCTTCTGGAGGAAAACAAGTTTCATTTGAACAAACCATGTACTCAACAGTTCCTTTTATAACAAATTTCTCATTTGTTTTTAATCGAATTCGCTGTGTAAATACTGCCGTATTATCAAAATATTTAATACGCATTTCAAATATTTCATCATCAATAACTTGTCCTGCGCCTTCTTTTGTCACTCCTTGTTTTAAATAACGCTGATCTCCTGTAAAAGAAAATAAAGTAGGTATTGGTCCACCATTAGCTATTTTTTGAGAATAAATATGCCACTCTTCATCTAAAGTTGCTGTCACTATTAATTCACTTTCTTTTTCTGATATTTTTTCTACACTCGTAGTCCATTTTATAGGGTTATCCAATTGCCCATAAGAAACAAAACTTAATAGAAAGCTTAAAATTGTTAGTAATTTACTCATTATTATATGATTAATAGTTTTATATTTTTCGTAAAAATAACATCTTTCTACATAAAATACGATTACATCAAAAAAAAAATGTTCTAATTTTGAAAATTTAACAAAAAAAAAGAGTAATCATAAGTGATTACTCTTTTTAATAGTAGCGGGAACTGGACTCGAACCAGTGACCTTCGGGTTATGAGCCCGACGAGCTACCTACTGCTCTATCCCGCGATTTCGAATGCAAAGATACACACTTTTACATACCCCACCTAATAAAAATTGTTTTTTATTTATTTTTAAATTTTAAGCATAAAAAAAGCTTCACATTTCTGTGAAGCTTTGAGCTTAGTAGCGGGAACTGGACTCGAACCAGTGACCTTCGGGTTATGAGCCCGACGAGCTACCTACTGCTCTATCCCGCGATTTGTGAGTGCAAAACTACAACCTTTTAGCATACCCACCAAATAAAATGTGTTTTTTATTTATTTTATTTTTAAGCACAAAAAAAGCTTCACATTTCTGTGAAGCTTTGAGCTTAGTAGCGGGAACTGGACTCGAACCAGTGACCTTCGGGTTATGAGCCCGACGAGCTACCTACTGCTCTATCCCGCGATTTCGAGTGCAAAGATACGTTCTTTTATCCTATCTATCCTAATAAAATTAACTTTTAAATCAAAAAAAACATAACTACTACAATAACAACACTATAAAAAAAAGAAATTTTAAATCAAACAGCTTATCTTTGCCTCATGACACATAAATCAGGATTTGTAAACATCATCGGAAACCCAAATGTTGGGAAATCAACTTTAATGAACGCATTAGTTGGTGAGAAATTATCAATAATTACGCCCAAAGCACAAACCACTAGGCATCGTATTTTAGGAATTGTAAATGATGAAAATCATCAAGTTGTTTTTTCTGATACTCCAGGGATTCTAAAACCTGCTTATGAACTACAAAATTCAATGATGGATTTTGTAAAAGCAGCGTTTGATGATGCCGATGTATTAATTTATATGGTAGAAGTTGGTGAAAAAGAACTTAAAAATGAAGCCTTCTTTAAGAGAATTATCCACAGTGAAATTCCTATTATTTTATTATTAAATAAGATAGATAAATCATCGCAAGAAGAAGTCGAAGAAAAAATAGAGTATTGGAAAAACAAAGTACCAAATGCTTTTGTATATGTAATTTCGGCTCTAGAAAAATTTAATATTGACACTGTTTTTTCTAAAATTATAGAACTACTCCCAGAAGGTCCTGCTTTTTATCCGAAGGATCAACTAACAGATAAACCAGAACGTTTTTTTGTAAATGAAAAAATACGTGAAAAAATATTAACACACTATAAAAAAGAAATTCCGTATGCTATTGAAGTAGAAACTGAAGAATTTTCTGAAGAAGAAAACATCATTAAAATTCGTTCAGTAATTATGGTAGAACGTGATACTCAAAAAGGAATTATTATAGGACATAAAGGTACTGCGCTTAAACGTGTAGGTACCGAGTCTCGTAAAGATTTAGAAATCTTTTTTGATAAAAAAGTATTTTTAGAGCTATATGTAAAAGTAAATAAAAACTGGCGTTCTAACGATAGACAATTAAAACGCTTTGGTTATAAAGACTAATTTATTTTTTTCAATAAAACTTTGGTGAATTTTTTCAATTTATCCATTTGTTTTTTACCTGTTGCCTTTCCTAGTCTTCCTACAAAATAAAGCGCTACCCATATAATTGGTAAAACCACCAACATTACTATGGGTAGTACTGCTATTCTTTTTAATGACCAATTACTATAGGCGATAATTCCGAAAATTAAAAAAAGGAACGCTACCATAAAATGTAGGAACATAAAAAAGGTCCAAACTTGTGGTTTTGGACCGAATAATCCTTTTATTTTTGATGTTGTTGATGTTAATTCTTCTACCTCTAACTGCAATTGAGGTGACCAAAAATGAGCCTCTTTTAATGGTATATCAATGATTACATGCTGGTCTATTATCCTCATTTTATAAGCAGGATCGTCAGATAAATGCTGTTTAATTTCATCGATTAACACTGCTGAATTCATTTCGAAATCAATTTGAAATCGTGGCTTTAAAAAAATTTGATTGTATAATTTATCATCCATATTATGACAACATTTAAAAGTTATTGTGTCACAATGTACTAAAAATACGATACTCTTTAAAATTCCACTGTAACTTAGTTGTGTAAGTTGTATCTTTGCAAAAATTTTAGTATAATGAGTAGTATTGTAGCCATTGTTGGAAGACCTAATGTAGGTAAATCCACTTTATTTAATCGTTTAGTACAACGTCGTGAAGCGATTGTTGATTCTGTAAGTGGAGTAACTAGAGATAGACATTACGGAAAATCGGAATGGAACGGAAAGGAATTTTCTGTAATTGATACTGGTGGATATATTGTCGGGTCTGATGATATTTTTGAAGGAGAAATACGTAAACAAGTTCAGTTAGCTATTGATGAAGCTGATATCATTGTTTTTGTTGTTGATGTTGAACAAGGAATTACCCCTATGGACAACGAAGTTGCAAAAATTTTACGCCAAGTTAAAAAGCCTATTATTATGGCAGTTAACAAGGTTGATAATGCAATGCGTGATGCGGATGCTGTTGAATTTTATAACCTTGGTTTAGGTGAATATCATACAATTTCTTCAATAAATGGTAGTGGAACTGGTGAATTATTAGACGCTGTTGCCAACGAAATTCCTGAAGAAGAAGAAATAGAAGCTGAAAATGAACTTCCTCGTTTTGCCATTGTAGGACGTCCGAATGCTGGTAAATCATCATTTATTAATGCGTTAATCGGTGAAGATAGAAATATTGTAACCAATATTGCTGGTACAACCCGTGATTCTATTGATACAAAATATAATCGTTACGGTTTTGAATTTAACTTAGTAGATACTGCTGGTATTCGTAAAAAATCAAAAGTAAAAGAAGATTTAGAGTTTTACTCTGTAATGCGTGCTGTTCGTGCAATTGAACATTGTGATGTTGCCGTATTAGTAGTAGATGCAACTCGTGATTTTGAAGGACAAGATGAAAAAATATTTTGGCTAGCAGAAAAGAATAAAAAAGGAGTTGTAATACTTGTTAACAAGTGGGATTTAGTTGAAAAGGAAACGAATACTATGCGTGATTTTGAAGCACATATCCGAAAAAAAATTGCCCCTTTTACTGATGTTCCTATTGTATTTACTTCTACCGTAACAAAACAACGTATTTTTAAAGCTATTGAAACGGCTGTTGAAGTTTTTGAAAACAGAAAACGTCGTATTCAAACAAGTAAGTTAAACGAAACGATGTTAGAGATTTTAGAACAAAATCCGCCACCTGCAATTAAAGGAAAATACATCAAAATTAAATACTGTATGCAGTTACCTACTTATACACCACAATTTGCATTTTTCGCAAATTTACCGCAGTATATTAGAGACCCGTACAGACGTTATTTAGAAAATCAATTGCGTCAGCATTATAACTTTAACGGAGTTCCTATTATTGTATATTTCAGACAAAAATAATTATTGTCTAAAAATAAATTAAAGTAGTTTTTTCATTTTCTTTCCAAATAAATCAATTTGTGAAAAACTTGAAAAAACTACTTTTTTTTGTACTCATTTTAAAATTATTTTCTTTTTAAAACAGATAAACGTCATGCTGAATTTATTTCAGCATTGCATAAAGAGAATAACTACCGCAAATCAGGATGCGAACCTGAAATAAATTCAGGTTGACGGATTCGATTTTTTATTTTTCTGTGATAATTTTTTTTCAAATGAAATTTAAACAGGCGATAAATAAACAAGTAAGCTCTAAATTCAATAAATTAGTAACAATGCCTAGCCCCGATTGAAGCATTTGTTTGAGCTCTTTTTTTGATTTTTCTTCAAAAAAAAGCGAGTGCGGAAAGCGGGAAATTGCTTCAAATAAATAATTACTTAGCATTTCGTAAATTTGTAATAGATTTAAGAAAATGATTTCATGGAAATTAGAAAATTAGACGCCTTTAAAGATATTGAATTACCCTTACAACTAAATATTAGTTTTGAGAAAATATACAATATGCTCAAACAATACGCTAATAATAACGCAAAGGAACATCCTTATCATGCCTCGGCAAATATCCTTGTTCAAAAAGTAGATACATATCCTGAACTAATTAACGGTTTTTCTGATATTTCATTGCTAAAAAAACATGAAGATATTATCGATATTTTATTAGATGCGTTGTTTCCTGAAATGTTAACATTAAATGAAATTAAAGCCGCCACAATTCCGTTTTCTTTTACGTCATTTAAATTTACAAAACGCCTCGAAAATATTCTTGAAAATGCTGGAGAAAATTATGTTTTAAAAGTGCGAGATTTTGAAAATAATAAAATGTACATTATGGCATGTACTTTTATTTTAAACATGGTTTACAACTATCCAATTGATTTAAAACGTCCTTTTTATTTTGATATTCCTGATAAAAATTTAGACGTAATAAAACATTACAGAGTGGCTTTTAATGCCGATTTTATGGAAATTACCCCCTCTAAAAATGCTCCAAAAATTACCGAAGAAGATATTAAAATACTTTTAAATAGCTACGATAATATTGATATTTGGAAAAAAAAATTCCCGCCAAATAGCTACATTTTTAAAGGCTTCGGTATCATGAATTTATTCGATGTTACTGCCGATGAAAATATATCGTCAATTAGAACAACATTGTTGCAAAAAGATGATGGAAATATTATTCAAAAACTTCGCAAAGATTTAAGTGAATTATTTAATATAAAAGGCTTAAATGTTGGTTTTTCAGTATTTAATAATACTGATTTATCCTTGCAATCTACACATATTAAACGACCTAAAAGTCTTATTTTACTTAAGGATGAAAAAAAAATAGCCTGTACTACTTTTTTTTGCAACCATATAATTACAAAGGTTTTTAAACAGCATAAAATTGTAGCTATTTCTAATACGCAACGCTATGGAAGTGCTTCAAAAAATAATGAATTCTCTCAACGTTTAAAAAAACAAAATATTGGAAGTATATTACTGATTCCTATTAAAACAAATGCTAATAATAATTTAGCCCTACTAGAAATAACCGCTCCAAGACCTTATGAATTAAACTCTGTAAATCAGCAAAAATTAAAAGATATTATTCCTGTTTTTAAAGTGGCTGTTAATCGCTCATCAGAAGAGTATTCAAACATTTTAGAAGCTACTATACAAGAACATTACACCTCTTTACACGAAACTGTAAAATGGAAATTTTATGAAGCTGCCGAACAATATCAAGCTGATATTTATGCCGAAAAAGAAAATGTGAAAATTGAACAAATAGTATTTAATGATGTGTATCCTTTATATGGTCAATCAGATATAAAAGGCTCATCTTTTGCTAGAAATGAGGCTATTAAAGAAGATTTAATTACTCAACTTACCTTAGCTATTTCGGTATTAAAAAAAGCATGTATATCTGAAAAACTGCCTATTTATAACGAATTAATGTTTCGGGTAAATGACTATTTAAAAGATGTAAATACAGGTTTAAAAGCTGGAGATGAAATTGGAATTTTAGACTTTTTAAAACGTGAAATTTATCCTGTTTTTAAACACATAAAAACACTTAATAATCATTTAACAGCAATTGTAAATACTTATATGAATCGTTTAGATAGCAATTTACATGTTGTTTATGAAAAACGAAAAGCATACGAACAAAGCGTTACTTTATTAAATGATAAATTAGCTAAATTTATAGATTGTAAACAAGAAGATGCACAAGCAATGTTTCCGCATTATTTTGAACGCTATAAAACTGATGGCGTAGAATATAATATGTACATCGGGCAATCTTTAACTAAAAAGAAAAAATTCGATGAATTATACCTTTATAACCTTCGTTTATGGCAATTACAACTCATGTGCGAAATGGAAAATGTAGCGAATACTGCACGTAAATCTATGGAGCATGATTTGCAAGTTGCATCGTTAATTTTAGTTCACAGCACGCCTTTATCTATTAAATTTAGAATGGATGAAAAACAATTTGATGTTGATGGAGCTTATAATATTCGTTATGAAATCATCAAAAAAAGAATTGACAAAATTCATATAAAAAACACCAAAAAACGACTTACCGTTCCTGGAAAAATTGCCATTGTTTATTCACAAAGTAAAGATGCTAAAGAATATTTAAAATATATTAAATACCTACAAGCTAAAAATTTATTAGGCGAAATTGAAACTTTAAACTTGGAAGATTTACAAGGAGTTTCTGGTTTAAAAGCACTTCGAGTAACGGTTCTTTATCAATCTGATTTTGACACTAAAAAAACAATAACAATTGATACTTTAATCGAAGAATTTAAAAATTAACTTAACCTAAATTATTTATAAAATATTTGAATTTTCTTGTATTTGAAACGCCACTGCAAAAGCAATTACACTTACAATAATTCCAATCATAAAAACAGTGTAAGTTGTTCTTAGTAATTTATATTTTCGGTTTAAAACTAATCCTAAAAAATATAAATCTTTAGTTAATGAACCGTATAAATAATCACGGTCTTTCATCATTTCGTGCATTGCCCATTCAAAATTAGGTAAATTCATTTGATGAAAATTTCCGAAGAATAATAAATTCACTTTTTTATTTGCAACATCTTCTTTGGTAAACTTGCCTTCCGTTACATTTGGTCGGGTGGCTATTATCGATAAAATAATAGAAGCAACTGTAAACAATATAAAAATTAACGACGGAATAATTAAATAATGATTCGTCGGATTATCTAATTTTGGAATTAAAGTCGATAAACTCATCGAAATAATAATAGCATTTACTGATAACAAAATATTTGCTTTCGTATCTGCAATATCACTTAAAGTAATATGATTTCTTAAAGCAACACGAAACATCGTTTCAATACCTCGTTCAGGTAACTCTACTTTATTTTTTTTAAAAGCTAACTCGTCTTTTTTATATTGTAATTTCTTACTTTCTTGCTGTATTTTATGTTGATTTTTTAATAATTCAGCTAAATTTTTACTTGCTATTTTACTCCAATTTTTAACTGCAAAATCTGTATAAAAACGGTGTTTTGTTAAAAATTTAATATTTTCTTCTAGCCAGTTTTCATCAGAAAAAACAACTACTTTAGTCAGCTCCCACTCTTTTCTTAATAATAATGTATAATCGCTAAAATTTTTACTTCCTAAATGCGCACAATCAGCATCTTTAATTATTTTTTGTAACTCATTTATTGGTTTAACGCAAATTTTAGTAGCTAAAATTAACTCTGAAACTTGTAAAATAACAGCTTCAGAAACATCATGTTTTTTTAAAAAATCTGTTGCTATTTTAACGCTTTCTTCTTCATGATTTTTTATTGATTTTGTATAACCTGTATCATGAAACCATGCTGTTAACAATAATATATTTGATAATTCGGTTGTTAATTTTGCTTCTTTTATTAATTCTTTCGTTTTTGCAACTACTCGTTGCGTATGAAATACATTATGATATATAAATGAAGTATCTAATTTTTCATTTAATAGCGTAATAACAAAATTTTCAGCTTCAATTAATAAATTTTCCATCAAAAATATTTTTTGCTAAATTAAGGATATTATTCTACTCTTATTAATTGTAATTTTGACAAGATTAAAACGACTATTATTTTATAAAAACTACAATTAATCATCAAAATATTTTAATATGCTTACTTGGAAAAATATTATTCACTTTGCCGTAAATGGAAATCCGACGCCAATAAAAAGAGTTGAAAAATCTGAAAAACAATGGAAAGAATTATTAACTGATGAACAATTCAGAATTACCCGTTTAAAAGGAACTGAACGTCCTTTTTCTGGTGAATTATGTAGCACTTATGATGAAGGAAAATACAATTGTACTTGTTGTGATACCCCTTTATTTGATGCTACTATTAAATTTGATTCAAACTCTGGATGGCCGAGTTTTACCCAACCAATTACCGAAAATGCTATTAAATATCATAGAGATACAACTTTTGGAATGGTACGAGTAGAAGTTTTATGCAATAGTTGTGATGCACATTTAGGACACGTTTTTCCTGATGGACCTGAACCTAGTGGTTTAAGATATTGCATTAATTCAGAATCAATGATTTTAAATAAAAATTAAAATAATTCAATTTAATGACTAATCAAAATTTACAAACAGCCACCTTAGGCGGTGGCTGTTTTTGGTGTACAGAAGCTGTTTTTCAGGAAGTAAAAGGTATTGAAAAAGTGGTTTCTGGTTATGCTGGCGGAAATGTTCCAGGACACCCAACATATAGAGAAGTTTGTAGCGGATTAACAGGACATGCCGAAGTAATTCAACTTACTTTTGATGCTGATATTATTTCATATCAAGATATTTTAATCATTTTTATGACCACTCACAATCCGACAACCTTAAATCAGCAAGGAGCGGATAAAGGAACAGAATATCGTTCTGTAATTTTTTATCATAATGAAGCTCAAAAAGAAATTTCAGAAATTGTTTTAACTGAAGTTGCTCCTTTTTACGAAGATAAAATTGTTACAGAAGTAAGTCCTTATACTATTTTTTATGAGGCAGAAAAAGCACATCAAAATTATTACAGACAAAACCAAAAACAAGGATATTGTAGTTTTGTTATTTCGCCTAAATTAGCAACACTTCGAAAATTACATGCTCATAAATTAAAGTAATTTACCTTAATTTTGTCAATCTATTTATCCAAAAAATAATGAAGCTTAATATTCAAGATACTTTTACAAAAGAATTACCTGCCGATAAAATTTTAGAAAATAACCGAAGACAAGTTTTAGATGCTTGTTTTTCGTTTGTTGAACCTAAAAAAACAGCAAATCCGAAGTTACTTCATGTTTCAAAAGAAATGTTAACTGCAATTGGATTAACTGAAAAAGATGCTAAATCAGATGAATTTTTAAAAGTTTTTACAGGAAATAAAATCTTAGAAAATACGCATCCTTTTGCGATGTGTTATGGCGGACATCAATTTGGAAATTGGGCAGGGCAATTAGGCGATGGTAGAGCCATCAATTTAACCGAAATTGTACACAATAATAAACGTTGGACACTACAATTAAAAGGTGCTGGAGAAACTCCATATTCAAGAACTGCAGATGGTTTGGCGGTTTTACGCTCATCGGTAAGAGAATATTTATGTAGCGAAGCAATGTTTCATTTGGGCGTTCCAACAACACGTGCTTTATCGTTAAGTTTATCGGGTGATGACGTTTTAAGAGATATGTTATACAACGGAAATCAAGCCTACGAAAAAGGCGCAATTGTAAGCCGTTTAGCACCTAGTTTTATTCGTTTTGGAAGTTTTGAAATTTTATCCTCTAGAAAAAATTATCCTGCTTTAAAAACATTAGCAGATTATACAATCAAGCATTTTTACCCTGAAATTACATCCGAAGGAAAACAAAAGTACCTCGATTTTTTAACCCAAATAAGAAACCGAACTATCGAAATGATTGTCGATTGGCAACGTGTTGGTTTTGTTCATGGCGTTATGAATACCGACAATATGTCTATCCTCGGATTAACCATCGATTACGGTCCTTACGGATGGTTAGAAGGCTACGATACTGGCTGGACACCAAATACAACCGATAATCAGCACAAGCGATATCGTTACGGAAATCAATCACAAATTGGTGTTTGGAATCTATTTCAATTGGCAAATGCCTTGTTTCCGCTTATTGAAGAAGCGCCGCCTTTACAAGAAATTTTAGATGAATATGCTGATATTTTTCAAAAGAAATATTTAGAAATGATGACATCTAAAATCGGTTTATTTTCTGAAGATGCTAACGATTATGAATTAATTGGACGCTTAGAAGAAACGCTACAATTAACAGAAACTGACATGACGCTTTTCTTTAGGAATTTAGCCTTAATTTCTTCAGATGATACTTTTGAAACTGCTTTTGATAAAATAAAAATTGCATTTTATACGATTATCGAAGTTAAAGATGAAATAAAAAATCATTGGCAAGATTGGTTTCATCGTTATTTAAAAAGATTACAACAAGAAACTTTTTCTGATTCAGCAAGAAGAGAAAAAATGAATGCTATAAATCCGAAATATGTATTGCGAAATTATATGGCACAATTAGCTATTGATGATGCCAATAAAGGCGATTATTCTTTAATTGATGAATTATATGAATTGTTGAAAAAGCCATATTCAGAGCAACCAAAACATCAAAAATGGTTTGCAAAACGACCAGAATGGGCTCGTAATAAAGTTGGCTGTTCTGCTTTAAGTTGTAGTTCTTAAAGTTATTTTTTATTTATCCTCTAATTAAATAAGTATGAATTTTATCAAAAAAATTAAATATTTAGCACTTTTTTTCACGGTTATATTATTAAATAATTGTGCAACTTTTAAAGCTCAATATGCAGATAAAAACGTTGTGAAAAATATTGAAAAAGAAAAAAACAAGCTAAATTCTGATAAAAAAATCGCTCATACTTTTTATTTAATTGGTGATGCTGGAAATTCTGATTTAGGAAAAATATCGCCTGCATTAAAATATTTAAATAAACATATTGATACAGCACCAAAAAATTCAACCTTACTTTTTTTAGGTGACAACGTTTATGAAACAGGCATTCCATCTCAAAAATCAAAAAAATATCCGTTAGCAAAACATCGAATTAAAGTACAAACAGATATCGCTAAAAAATTTGCTGGTAACTCAATTTTTATCCCAGGAAATCATGATTGGTACAACGGTTTAGATGGCTTAAAAAGACAAGAAAAATTAGTTGAAAAAGCAGTAGGAAAAAACTCATTTTTACCTGAAAATGGCTGTCCATTAAAAAAAGTAACTATTTCTAAAGATGTCGTATTAATTATTGTCGATACGCATTGGTATGTTACTAATTGGGATAATCACCCAAAAATAAACGACAAATGCGAAATAAAAACAAGAAAAAAATTCTTTGATGAATTTAAAGGATTACTAAAAAAATCAAGAGGAAAAACAACCATTATTGCCTTGCATCATCCAATGTTTACAAATGGTTCTCACGGTGGTTATTATTCTTTTAAAAGTCATTTAAGCCCACTTCCTGTTTTAGGAACGCTAAAAAATATCCTAAGAAAAACCACTGGTATTGCCAATGTTGATTTGCAAAATAAAAAATACAACGAACTTAAAAAACACATTACAACTTTAGCACAAGAAAACGATAAAACCATTTTTGTTTCTGGTCACGAACATAGTTTGCAATATATTATTGAAAATAATTTACCTCAAATTATTAGTGGTTCTGGTTCTAAAAGTAGTGCAACTAAATTAACAGGCGGTGCAAAATTCACTTACGGAAGCCAAGGTTTTGCTCAATTAGATATTTATAAAAATGGAAGTTCTAAGGTTCGTTTTTATTCGGTAAACGAAAATAAAATGGTTTATGAAGCTACTGTTTTCCCTGCGGATAAAAACAAAAATTTCATTACGTATCCTTATCGAAATATCACAGAAAAATCAGCTAGTATTTACACAGATAAAGAAGTAAAAAAAACAAAAACATTCGAATACTTTTGGGGTAAACGTTATCGAAAATATTTCGGAACAAAAGTAACAGTGCCAACCGTAAATTTAGATACCCTTTTAGGTGGCTTAAGACCCGTTAGAAAAGGTGGTGGAAATCAATCTAAATCATTACGATTAAAAGATAAAAAAGGACGTGAATATGTAATGCGTGCCTTGCGAAAAAATGCGGTTCAATATTTACAAGCAGTTGCCTTTAAAGAACAATATTTAAATGGTCAATTAAATAAAACATATACCGAAAACTTATTATTAGACGCATTTACAGGCTCGCATCCGTATGCACCTTTTACTATTGCTACGTTAGCAAACGCTGTTGGAATTTATCACACAAAACCTATTTTATATTATATTCCAAAACAAAATGCTTTAGGTTCTTTTAACGCTGAATTTGGCGATGAATTATATATGATTGAAGAACGTGCTAGTTCTGGTCATGGCGATAAAGCTAATTTTGGTTTTTCTGATAAAATAATTAGTACTGATGATTTATTAAAAAAATTAGCTAAAAATGAAAAACATATTTTAGACGAATCAGCGTACATAAAAGCTCGTTTATTTGATATGCTAATCGGCGATTGGGACAGACACGAAGACCAATGGCGTTGGGCTGTTTTTAAAGAAAATGGGCATACAATTTATCGCCCTGTTCCTAGAGATAGAGACCAAGCTTTTTCTATTATGGGTGATGGTTTTTTATTAAATATCGCTACTAGAATAATCCCTGCTTTACGCCTAATGAAAGCCTATAAAGAAGATTTAAAAAGTCCAAAATGGTTTAATTTAGAGCCGTATCCTTTAGATATGTCTTTAATTAATCAGTCAGATAAAAAGGTTTGGGATGCTCAAGTAAAACAAATTACCGCTACAATTACAGATGAAATTATAACGGAAGCTTTCAATCATTTTCCTGAAGAAGTACAAGGCGAAACAATTCAAATCATCAAGAAAAAATTACAAGGAAGAAGAAAAAATCTGCAAAAAATATCTGATATTTACTTTAATCATATTAATAAATTTCAAGTAATTAAAGGAACGAATAAAGATGATTGGTTTGAAATTAATCGATTGCCAAATGGACAAACAAAGGTTACTGCATATCGAATTAAAAAAGGAGAAAAAGGGGCTGTTTTTCATCAAAGAACTTATAATCATTCTGAAACTAAAGAAATATGGATATATGGTTTAGATGATGATGATGTTTTTGTGGTAAAAGGAAACGGAGATAATCTGATTAAACTTCGAATTATTGGCGGACAAAACAATGATAATTATGATATTCGAAATGGTAAAAAAGTAAAAATTTACGATTACAAATCAAAGAAAAATACTTTTATTACCAATAAAGGACGCAAAAAATTAACAGACGACTACGAAATAAATACATACAATTATAAAAAATTAAAAAATAACACCAATGTTTTAGTGCCAATTATTGGTGCAAATCCTGATGATGGTTTTAAAATTGGCGTTTCTAATACTTATACAACTTATGGTTTTGAAAGAAATCCATTTACATCACAACATAAAATTTCTGGTGCCTATTATTTTGCTACAAATGGTTTTGAATTAAATTATTCGAATGAATTTGCAAATATTATCGGTAATTGGAATTTAGGATTTAACGCACTATACACAAGTCCTAATTATTCAAAAAATTTCTTCGGATTTGGAAATAACACCATAAATTTAGAAGCTAAAAATCTTAAAAACAAAGATTATAATAGAGTTAAAATAAGTAAATTAATTACAGGTTCTTCTATTCATTGGAAAAGTGATTTGGATGCAAGAATAAAATTAGAAATTAATTATCAATCATTTAAAATTGATAAAACTTCTGGTAGATTTATTACCTCACAAGAAGTAAATTTTAATCGTCAAAACTTCTTAAATACAGAGGCTAGTTATCATTTTGAAAATACCGATAATATTGCATTTACAACAACAGGAATGAAAACAGCACTGCAAATTGGTTATACTTATAATTTAGAAAATAAAAATAGTTTTGCCTATACAATTCCGTCTATTTCTTTTGATTACAAATTAATTCCTAGCGGACGAATAGTACTGGCTACAAAATTTAAAGGACATCTTACTTTTGGTAATAATTTTGAATTTTATCAAGGAGCTAATTTAGGTGCAAACAATGGTTTACGTGGATATAGAAATGAGCGTTTTACAGGTAAAAATGCCTTTTATCATAGTACCGATATTCGTTTAAATTTAACTACTTTAAAAACAAGTTTATTACCTTTGTACATTGGAATTTACGGAGGTTTTGATTATGGTAAAGTCTGGATGAAAAATATGAATTCCGATACATGGAACACCTCTATTGGTGGAGGTATATTTTTTAATGCTACAAATATGATGACAGCTAAAGTTTCTGCATTCAATAGTAATGACGGTACACAAGTAGCTTTTTCTTTAGGTTTTAATTTTTAATTTTTATTTTAAAAGAACAATATATGATTACACAACAAATAGTATTAATATCAGGAGCTTTATTTGGAGGATTATCGGTGATTTTTGGTGCTTTTGGTGCACACGCTTTAAAGAAAATTTTATCTGAAGAACAATTAAATTCATTTGAAACAGGCGTAAAATATCAAATGTATCACGCCATTGTTTTGTTGTTTATTGGAAGCTCTTTTTCAACTCCCGACCCATTAATGAGTTTGTCTTTTATAATAGGAACACTCCTTTTTTCTTTTAGTATTTACGGATTAGTTTTATCTGATGCCAAAGGAAAAAAAATGTCGTTTTTAGGACCAATTACGCCAATCGGCGGTTTGTTATTAGTTATTGGGTGGATTATGTTATTGATTGCGTTTATTTAATCGAAAATTCATATAACTTCCCACCTTTTCCATGAGCTTTTTCATCAGCAATATAAAGGGTATTGTTATCTTTAAAAGTGATACTTTCTTTTTGAGATACATGCCCTAGCGGATATTCTTTAATTTGTCCTGATAAAAAATCATCGCCGATAAAATCTGTAAGAATAAAAACGGATTGACCATTTAATAAGGCTACTTTTTTTCCATCAGAAGATATTGCTGCTGCGGTAATCCAACAAGGTAAATCATTACAAGTTTCAAAAGTTGAAATACGCTTTGCTACATGATTTCCTTTTTTAGCAGGAATTTTATATAATGTTGTTATTCCGTACTTATTTTTAACCCTACTTTTAGTAAAAATATATAAAAATCCGTTTTTATATAGTAGACTTTCGGCATCAAAAAAACGCTTTTTCTTTTTAGGAGGAAAATTATTTTGTGAAGCATACGAAAATTTAATTTTTTCAACATCAACAATATCTTTTTCTAATAAGTCTTGATGATTTATTTTAAGAATTTTTAAATTTTTACGTTTATTATCGTTATTTCCAAAATCAGCGATATATAAGTTTCCTTTTTCATCTGATGCTATATCTTCCCAATCATTATTTTTAGCATTTACAGCAACTTCACGGATAATTTCACCCGTAATATCAACACCATAAATAATGGATTTATTTCCGCTATCATTCAGCATCCAAAGTAATTCGTTATTCTTTATTTTTTCGATTCCTGAAACTTCTTCTAGTTGTTTTGGCAAATTACATTTCAGTTTTAATTCGCCAAAGTTTTGACAACTAATTAATAAAATAAAAGCAAAACATATCATTATTATTTTCATAAAAAACACGGTTATTAAGCGCAATAATACGATTTTATTTTTTAGAGAAGTAACTTTATTTGTTTGCTTAATTTTAATAATTTGCAAATACCCCTAGCCCCGATTGAAGCTTTGTTTGAGCTCCTTTTTTTGATTTTTTTCAAAAAAAGAGCGAGTGCGGAAAGCGGGAAATTGCTTCAAAAAACACTTAAATAAAAAAAGCTCCTCAAAATAAATTTCAAGGAACTCTTTTATCTAATTTTTTAATTTAATCGGCTAATTTTAAACCGTTAGGCTATGCCCTGTTTTTGTAGTGTAACTTTCGCTAGTTACCGTGTTTACAAACTTCCAATTTGAAACAACCGATGCTTGATTTATTTGCAATTCCATGAAACCTCTTCGTGAAAAATCGCTATAATTTAAGTCATCGACTAACAGTTTTAATGCCTGTTCTAATTGCAATGCTCCTGCGCCTAAATATTTTTCTAATCCTGGTGATGATACCGAGCTTGTTGCCAATTCGACCCCTACTTTTTCACCGCTTGTATTGGTTAAATCACTTTGCCAAGCATTGTGAGTATCGCCTGCTAAAACAACTACTTTTTTATTTTTGAAGCTAGCTAAAAGTGCTTCTCTTTCCATAAAATACCCATCCCAAGCATCTAAATTATATGGTAAAACAGTTTTTATTCTTGTTATTTCTTGAGGTGTTAAACTTGGATCTTTTTGTAAAAACCTTGTTTTAATCGTTACCAATTCGGTAATCGCTTTTTGAAATGCGCCAAAAGTTGCTTCCGATGCGCCACCAATTGCTGCTGCTTCTGCCGAAACACGGGCTAAAATTGGTAATAATTCGGCAGGCATTAGCATTTTACCCATTAAAACTTGTTGCCCGATAATTTGCCAACTCGCATTTGATGCTGCTATTTGATTTGTAAACCATGTTTTTTGGGTAGTTCCTAGCATGGTTCTGTTAGGATTTAACCATTCTTTTTGAAAAGAAGCAACATCAAACTCGCCTTTTGAAGTGTAAAAGTCAGCGTATTCTAATTGTTTGTCACGTCCTATTATTCGGGTGTCTAATAAAATTAAATCGGCTAAATTTCCTATTTTTAAATTTCTGTAGATAATTTCATTATCAGCAATATTAGTCGTGTTTGGTAAATATTCGCTGTAAGCTTGTAAGGCGCTATTTTTTCTAGCAGTATAACTTCCTTCGTTTTCTTGATGATTTTCAGCCCCATCTTTATACGAATCGTTTGCAACTTCATGGTCATCCCAAATACAAATAAAGGGTTTGTTTTGATGCAATTCTTTTAGCTTGCTATCTGAACGATATTGACGGTAACGGGTTCTGTAATCATCTAAAGAAATTATTTCGCCTTTCGGATTTGGCGTTCTAAATGAGCCATACGTATTTTCGCCATATTCATAAATATAATCGCCTAAATGAACCACCACATCAGCCTGAGAATTATTAATTGCCTCATATACATTAAAATATCCGTAGGCATAATTTGCACAAGAAGTGACGGCTAATTTTACATCGGCAGTTTTAGCTCCAAAGGTTAATGTTTTACCAACTACTGAGGTTGTTTTTTCTTCAATATTGATAAAACGGTAATATAATTTTTGGTTTTCAGCTAATTCTTTCACCTCAACAGCCAGGGTATAATCACGAGAAGCATCGGTAATTACCTCTGATTGACGTACAATATTTTCAAAATTTTCATCTGTTGACAATTGCCAGGTAATTGCTACCGAAGGCTTAGAGGTTGTGTAACGTGTCCAAATAATTACCTGTGAATTTGTAGGGTCAAAACTTGCTACGCCTTCATTAAAGTTTTCTTGGGATAAATTAGTAGGAATTGGGTTTGTTATTGGATCATCAGTAGTACAGCTAATAAAATTTGCTGCGAAAAGTATTCCACCACTTGCTAAAAGAGTATTTTTTAAAAAATTTCTCCTTTTAATGTTTGTTGTCATCTTGTTGTTTTGCTAATTAATTTTCAGCAAAAGTAGTTAAGCTAGTTTTCCTTAAGGTTAATTTAAGTTTATACTACACACTCGTTCTACCAACTTCCAGAAGCACCACCACCACCAAAACTACCACCGCCAAAACCGCCACCAAAGCCACCGCCACCGCTTGATGAACCACCAAAACTTCCGCCTCCAAAACTTCCGCCTCCAAAACTACCGCGTCCTGAATTAGTTAAAATTATGGTTTCGAAAATACTACCAGTACTGCTTGTTTTTCGATATCGTTTTCCACCTCCACGGTTATTTTTATCACCTCTTGAAATAATAATAAAAAATACGACTATAATAATTATAAAAATGATAATACTAGGGTCAAATTCGTCTTTTTCTTTCCTGCTACCTGTATATTCGCCATTTAAGGTTTTGAAAATAGCATCGGCTCCGTTATTTAAACCCGTGTAATAATCACCTTGTTTAAAAGCTGAAATAATATTTCTTTCGATAATTCTTTTAGAGATAAAATCGGTTAATAAATGTTCCGTTCCTTTACCTGCTTGAATGGATATTCTACGGTCTTTATGTGCTAATAAAACAAAAACACCATTGTCTTCTTTTGCTTGCCCAAAGCCCCATTTTTCGCCCCAGTTAGCCGCTAAATAGTTAATATTTTCACCTTCGGTCGAATTAATAATTGCCACCACTATTTGAGTAGAAGTAGTATCTGAATATTTAATTAATTTACTTTCTAAACGTGATTTTTGTGAACGAGAAAGCAACCCAACATAATCATAAACACTAGTTTGAAAAGCTGGTTTTTCAGGAATTTTAAAGCCTTGCGAAAAAATAGTTTGAATACTTAAAAGTAAAAAAGCAACGCTAAAAAACACTATTTTATTCCTTATTTTTTTTTGAATCATCCTCTTGATATTTTATTAGACAATTCATCTTTATCATCTGGTTTCCAAGGAAAATGAGCTTTTAATTCTTGTCCTGTTTTTAAAACCCCTGCAACAATAGCTTCTTTAAATTTCCCTGTTATAAAATGAGCTTGCATGGTGTTTTTTGTAGTATTCCAAAAGTTTTCAGGCACTACTTTATCAATACCTTTATCGCCATAAATAACAAATTTTTTATCATGTACTGCTACATAAATTAATACCGAATTTTGCAATTTGGTAGCGTCCATTTTTAGCAGATGAAACACTTCTAGCGCACGCTGAGAAACCACTATATTAGTCGATGCTTCTATGTGAACTCTAATTTCACCAGAAGTGTTTTTCTCTGCAATTTGAATAGCAGAAATAATTTCTTGTTCTTCTTGAATAGTAAGAAAACTTTCTACTTGAAGCATTTATTTTTATTTAAAGTTAAAATCGATATTTGGTGCATTTTCAGAACCTCTATCTGCTTTGTAACGGTTCATTTCATCAAAATCAAAAAGCCCTGCTAAGAAAGATCCTGGAAATTTTTTGATTAATTTATTGTAAATATTTACGCTTTCGTTAAAACGGTCGCGTGCTACGTTAATTCTGTTTTCTGTTCCTTCTAGTTGGCTTTGTAATTCTAAAAAATTCTTATTTGCTTTAATATCAGGATAACGCTCAACCGATACTAATAATTTAGATAAAGCACCACTTAAACCTGCTTGTGCTTTTTGAAATTGCGCCATATTTTCAGGGGTTAAATCGCCCGCATTTATATTTACCGAAGTTGCTTTAGCTCTTGCATTAATAACGCCAATTAACGTGTTTTTTTCAAAATCGGCAGCGCCTTGTACAGTTTTTACTAAGTTACCGATTAAATCATTTCTACGTTGATACGAACTCTCTACATTAGACCAAGTTGTTTTTGCATTTTCTTGATATTCTACAGCAGTATTTTGAAAATTTACAGCCCATTTAAAAACTGAAAATGCTACTATAGCTACTATAATAATTGGTATGAATTTTTTCATCTTTTTTTTATTTTTATAACTGATTTTTTATCTTTTGTAAAGTTGCCTTAACAGCCTCTAATCTACTAATAATTTCGTGATTATTTATAACATCTATAGGGTTTCTCTTTAGCTTCTTTTTAGCGCCTTCTAGGGTAAAACCTCTTTCTTTTACGAGGTTGAAAATTAATTTGAAATTTTCAATGTCTTCTCTAGTAAATAATCGATTTCCTTTGGGATTTTTTTTAGGTTTAATGATGTCAAATTCTTGTTCCCAAAATCGAATTAATGATACATTAACATCAAAAGCTTTTGCTACTTCGCCTATTTTATAATATCTCTTTTCAGGTAATTCTACATACATTTACTTGGCGTTTTATTTAGCTATTTTAGTTAAATACTAATCATATGATTGTCCTTTTTGTTGCGATGCTTTTTGCATTGCAACAAATTCTTCGGGAGTTAAATCTCCATAATAATAATAAATAGGGTTTACAGGTCTTCCATTTTTATGTACTTCATAATGCAAGTGAGCTGCTGCTGAACGCCCTGTGTTTCCTACATAACCAATTACATCACCTCTTTTTACTTTCTGTCCTTTTTTAGCTTTTATTTTACTCATGTGAGCGTAAATAGTTTGATAACCATAACCATGATCTATATAAACTACATTCCCAAACGTAGTACTTCTATGTGCTTTTTTTATTTTTCCGTTTCCTGAAGCAAAAATAGGCGTTCCTTTTGGTGAGGTAAAGTCCATTCCGTTGTGCATTTTCCATGATTTTAAAATAGGGTGTAATCGCATACCATAACCAGATGCCATTCGTTTTAAATCTTGATTTTTTACAGGCTGAATAGCAGGTATTGATGCTAACATTTTTTCTTTTTCTTTAGCCAAAGCTACAATTTCATCTAACGATTTTGACTGTACCACCATTCGTTTAGATAACATTTCTATCTCTTTGGTTACATTGGTAATCATCGCGGTATTTTTAAATCCTTCTAAGTGCTTATACCTATTTACCCCACCAAAACCTGCATTACGTTGCTCTTTAGGTATTGGACTTGCCTCAAAATAAGTTCTATAAATATTATCGTCTCTTTCTTGTAATTCTGATAAACGCTCCGATAACATTTTTAATTCTTTAGACATCAATTCTGTATGCAGTTTAAAATTTTCTAGTTCTCTTTTCTGAGATCTTTCATTTGGCGACATTAAAAACTGACTAAATCCTATAAAACCAAAAAATGCAATTAATAAAGCCCCTATAACTCCTATGAACGATTTCTTATAAGTTTCGCTTTTTTTAGACTCTATTTTTCTATATGATAAAGTTTCAGAGTCATAATAATATTTTACTTTCGCCATAATGCTAATTTGTTCTATTTTCTACTTATTCAAACAATATTTTTCTTAAAAAAGTATTGCTTATAAACACACAAATTTACAAAATGTTTTAAAACTCCTTTTAATTAGTTGTTTTTTAATGATAATTTAACAAAAAATGGATTAAAAAAGGAACGTTAAAAAACGTTCCTTTTCTATTTTACTACAATTACAAAAATTATTCATTATTTAAAAATCTTGTTTTTTAACTGTAGGGTTAAATAATTCAAAAAAACCTAATTCCTTTCTTCCAGTCTTTTTATTTATAATATTACCCTCTAAATTAGCTGGCGGACCAGAAAATAATTGCGAAAAAAAATCTCCATCATCAATATCTTGTGTTTCTATTTGAGTTAAATAACTTTCCAGAAAATTATAGGTGTTAAAGCTTATACTTGATATTTCAACTTCTACACTTTCTGATATATCTTCTATTTCAAAAAAAGCATCTTCGCCTTCTTCAAAAAACACATCATTTTCAATTAAGAAATCAGTAAAAATCAAATCACCTTGTTTAGTATAAAAGCTATAAGTAACCAAATAAAAATCTTTTTTATCTCCTGAAAAATCTTCAAAAGTTATGCGGGTATTTTCTTCTTCTTTTGTAATTTTATCTATTACAACCTTAGGTTTAAATAATTCAGGAACCGACTCTAAAATAGTACCATCTTCTAAAGTTATTTTTATCCAATAATAATTATTTACTACCGGATTATACTGATTTTCGATAACATATCTTCCCTCTTTTTCATCTAAGACTAATAAATCGGCTATTTTTGTATCTAAATTATTTTCTGCTTTAGTATACAAAGATATTTTTGCTGTATTAATTGGTTTTTTCGTTATTACATCTACAGGTACAGTTTGTTGTATATCTACATAAATAAAATTATCTCTTGTTATTCCTCCTCTTATTATTACATGAGGTTCGTATATATTATCTAACGGAATAGTTTCAGAGCAACTAAAAAAAGTAATTATACTTATTAAAATTATGACTAGTATATATGATGATTTCATTTTTTAAAATTTAAAATTATACGTAATAAATGGTATTGGAGCTCCAAACAACGAAAACTGTTTCTTGTTTAATGTTTTAGATATTCCTATATTTTGATTATTATTAGAGAAAGTATAATAATTAGAAAAAGCATTTTTTCTTCCATAAATATTATAGATACCAAAACTCCAACTTCCTTGCCATTTTGAATACAAACTAGCTTCTGGAGTATATGTTAATGAAACATCTAATCGATGTGTATTTTTCATTCGGTATGCATTTCTATCAGAATATGTAAAAACAGATTTATCTTCATTTTCACCATAAACACCTCTTCCTGTTATTAATGTAGTTGGTCTTCCTGATTGGAAAGTAAAAAAAGTTCCCATAGTCCATTTATCACTAAACTTGTAATTAGCCGTTGCATTAAATATGTGAGGCTTATCATAATTTGATGAAAAATATTCACCATCATTTATATTTTCTGATGAAAATTCACTGACAGTTTTTCTTTTAGAAACCGAATATGTATAATTTAAGTTACCCGTTAATTTCCCTTTAGTTTTATGTACAGAAAATTCTGTTCCGTAAGCATATCCTTTTGCAGGAAGTAATTGTGTTTCAATATTTTTATTGATAAATAAATCGGCATTATTTACATATTCTACTAAGTTTTTAAAATCTTTATAATATCCTTCTACCGAAAAATTATAATTTCTATTTTTACTATCAAAAGCAAACCCAAAAGAATATTGATTTACCTCTAATGGCTTAACATATTTTCCCGAAAGTTTCCAAACATCAAAAGGTAATGCAGCACTACTATTACTCATTAAGTGTATATACTGATACATTTTATTATATCCTATTTTTAAAGATTTTCGGTCATCAACATCATATTTCAAAGATAAACGAGGTTCAAAACCACCATATTTTGCTATTGTTTCTCCGCTTTTATATTTAACCTGTCCTGTTATTGTACTTGGTGTTTTAGGTAAACCTGATTCGTAAGATGCTACTTCATAAGGTCCTATATTTCTGAAAAAAGAATAACGAGCACCTATATTTACAGATAATTTATCCCATTTTTTTTCTATTTCATAATATGGAGCTATCTCTAAGCCTTTTTCTACTGATAAATCTATATTTTTAATTCCTTGTTCATTATTAGTTAATTTTGCTGGCGTAAACCTATAATAAGTTCCATGAATTCCAAATCTCATCTTTGTATCTAAATTCAAATAATACGTAAAATCTGGTTTAAAAATATAGTTTTCTACAGATGATGTCCATTCAAATGAACTACCTGAATCTGTTTGCGAAGGGCCATCATTTTCAGCTGCTAACGAATATTTATATGAACTATAAATGGTTGATAAATTCATAAATAATTTATTAGAAAACACATGATTCCAACGTAAACTTGTAGTAGCATTATTCCATGAAAAATCTATTTTACCTGCTGGTTCTTTTTTCTCTGTTTTTGTTTCTTCATCATATACTACTTCTTCTTCTCCTTTAAATCTCATTACATCTTTACCAAAATACCCTGATAAGTATAATTTATTATTATCATTTATATTCCAAGATAGTTTTGTATTTAAATCATAAAAGTACATTTTTTGATTTTTTAAATCATCTCCTGCTAACGGAAAAAATATGTCAAAATAAGTTCTACGTCCCGATACTAAGAAACTAAGTTTATCTTTTTTGATAGGTCCTTCTAAGGTTAATCTTGAAAATAATAAACCTAAACCTCCTTCTCCTTTAAAAATTTTAGAACTTCCTTCTTTCTGTCTCATATCTAAAACAGAAGAAGCTCTACCACCAAAACGTGCAGGAATACCTCCTTTATAAAACTTTAAATCTTTTAAAGCATCAGCATTAATTGCTGAAAAAAGCCCCCATAAATGAGACGAATTATACAATGGAGCTTCATCTAAAAGCAATAAATTCTGATCAATATTACCTCCTCTAACATTAAATCCACTAGCGCCTTCTCCTACCGAGCTAACTCCTGGTTGTGTTAAAATAACTCTCGTTATATCTGGCTCACCAAAAAATGCTGGAAGTTTTTTAATCTCAGCTGTTTTTATGCTTGATACTCCTGTCAAAATTGTTTTAACTTGACTTTGACTTTTGTTTGTAGAATTTACAACAACTTCTTCTAATGCATTTTCGGTTAAGGTTAATTCAAAATTTCTCTTAATATTACTATTTAAGTTTATCTTAATTTCTTTGCTTTTATATCCTACATAAGAAATTTCTAAAACATAAATACCTTTTAAAAGTGTCATCGAATAGAAACCATATTCATTGGTTATAGTTCCTTTTAAAGCATCTTTTATTACAACATTTGCTCCTAATAACGTTTCACCAGTTGTAGCGTCTTTTACCGTTCCACTAATGGTATATTTTAGTTGTTGTTTTTTTAAAATATTCTTTTGAGAAATGTCTTTATCTTTAGATAAAATAATTAATTTATTTTTTATCTGATGTTTTACTAATGTATTTTTAAATAATATTTCTACGGCTTTATTAACATTTTCATTAACAATATTAATAGTAAATTTTTGTTGAACATTAACCTCATCATTATTAAAAACAAAGTTATAATTAGTTTGTTTTTCTATTTGATTTAAAATAAGTTCTAAACTTTTATTTTTATGATTTAGTGTTACATTATTTTGAGAAAAAGTATTCGTTGCTACTACTTGTAAGCAACAAAATAAAAAAATTGATAAGGTGAGTTTCATTAAAAACGAATGTTTTTTTGATACATTTTTTAACCCCAATGAGGTTATAAATTGTTTGTTTTTCATAGATTTGAATGTTGTTAAATGATTTTGTTGAATTAGAATTAAATTTATCAGCATTTTTAAATAGGAGAATTGCCGTTCTCCTATTTTTTATTTGATAATCCAAGTATTTTTTTGAGTATTAAAATGATACTCAAAAGGTGTTGTTATTGTTAATATTTCTAAAATTTCTCTTATAGGCATTATTTTTTTAAAAGTTCCTGTAAATTTTATATTTGATACTTTTTCATTTTCAAAATGAAACTTCAAATTATATTGATTTTTAAAATCAGTTGCTATTTCTTTAAATGTTTTATTCTTAAATTGAATTTTACCTTCTCTCCAAGAAATAGTATTCATTTTATTTTTGATAACAGATTTTAAAACTTGTTTATTTTCTTTTAAGATTCTTATTTTATCATTAGGTGACATTATTATATTATCTTTTTCAGAATCTGCAATATTAACTGCTACTTTACCTGTAAATAAAACGGTTTCATAATAATCATTTTCATTATAAGATTTAATATTAAAACTAGTTCCTAAAGCTTTAACGATAACATTATCTGAAGTTTCTACCGTAAACGGATGTTTTTTATCTTTTGCAACTTCAAAAAAAGCTTCACCTTCTAAACGAATAGTTCGTGGAGAACCCTCTTTATATGAAATTTTACTCGAAGCATTTAACCAAACAACTGAGCCATCTGAAAGTGTTACTTCCTTTTGTTCTCCGTAAGTTGTTGCTATATATATTTTTTGAGGTTGTGTTATAAAATAAGCGAAAAAAGAAGTGCTTAATATTATTATTGCTGCCGCAGCATATTTAAAGAAAAGCTTTTTTAAGTTATTTTTCTTTTTTCTACTTTCTATTTTTTTGAAAAAGACAGCTTTATTAATTGCTATATCAGCTTTAGGTACGCTACTATTTCCTTTAGTAATTTGATTGATTTTATTTATTTTCTCAAATAATTGCTCATCATATTCTGTTGAATTTTTCCATCGCTCAACCTTAGCTTTAATAGTAACACTTGCCGTATTTGATATATAAGCCCAAAGATCTGTTTCTTTTATTTTGTCTCGTTTCATAAATGAGATTTATTATAAAACGTTTCTCAACAACAAGTACCCTATATTTTTTTATAAAAAATTTACTAATTCTTTTTTAAAAACTTGCAAAGCTTTTGAAATATGAGCTTCTACAGTTTTTATTGATATATTTTTGATGGATGCTATTTCGGAATAAGTGTGTCCTTTATCTCTTGAAAGCTTAAAAATATCGGTTGTTTTTTGAGGAAGTAAGGTATATACTTCTTCTATTTTTTTTTGTAAATCCCATTCATTATTTATTTCTTCTTCAATATCTTTATTTAAAACATATAAATTTAAGTGCTTCTTTTTTACGCTTTCTTTTCTGAAATAATCTATAATTTTATTTTTTAATGTTATAATTAAAAAAGATTCTATAGAGCGATGATTTATTTTCATCGAATCGATATTTTCCCATAACTTTATGAAAGTATCTTGTAATAAATCATTCGATATACTCTCATCCTTTACTATTTTAATAGTATAGTTATATAATTTTTCATAATGTGTATCAAACAACGCTGAAAAATCTACCTTTTCTTTTAATTTCATCAATTTTTTTTATGCTAAAAAACCACTTAATATGTTCTTTTTAAATACACTTAAATAAAATTTAATTCATCTTATTTTTATTCAAGCTGATTAAAAAAACATTTTGCTTTCATACTACTAAATATCTTATTTTTGTCTTTTTCAAGTAAGTAATAAAAATACAATACTTAGCAACTAATATAATAACTATTTTAAAACTGCATCTAATTAGCTGTTTTTTAATGATTATTTAACAAAATTTTCGAGCTCAAAACATATGAAATCTCAAGAAATAAGATCAAAATTTTTAGAATTCTATAAATCTAAAAACCATGCTATCGTTCCATCTTCACCAATGGTGTTAAAGAATGACCCTACTTTAATGTTTGTAAATGCGGGAATGGTTCCTTTTAAAGAATATTTTTTAGGACAAAAAAAAATAGTTGATGCTAGAGTTGCCGATTCTCAAAAATGTTTGCGTGTTTCTGGAAAACATAACGATTTAGAAGAAGTTGGAAAAGACACTTATCATCATACATTATTTGAAATGCTTGGTAACTGGTCTTTTGGCGATTATTTCAAAAAAGAAGCGATTGCTTGGGCTTGGGAATTACTTACTGAAGTTTATAAAATAGATAAAGACATTTTATATGTTACTATTTTTGAAGGTGATGAAAAAGAAGGTTTAGCAAAAGATACAGAAGCTTATGATATTTGGAAACAATACATTGCTGAAGACCGTATTTTATTAGGAAATAAAAAAGATAATTTCTGGGAAATGGGCGCACAAGGACCTTGTGGACCTTGTTCTGAAATTCATATTGATATTCGTTCTGCCGAAGAAAAAGCAAAAGTTTCTGGTGCATCGTTAGTAAATTTAGACCATCCGCATGTGGTAGAAGTTTGGAATTTAGTTTTCATGCAATTCAACCGTAAAGCTGATGGAAGTTTAGAGAATTTACCTAAAACACATATCGATACTGGTATGGGATTTGAACGTTTATGTATGGCTTTACAAGGTGTACAATCTAATTATGATACTGATGTTTTTACTCCGATTATCAGAGAAATAGAAACTATTACAAACGTAAAATACGAAAATTCTGAAATTGCTGGTGATGAAACAGACATCGCAATTCGTGTTATTGCCGACCACGTTCGTGCCGTAGCATTTTCTATTGCTGATGGTCAATTACCAAGTAATACAGGTGCTGGTTATGTTATCCGAAGAATTTTAAGAAGAGCTATTCGTTACGGATTTACGTTCTTAAATCAGAAAGAACCTTTTATCTATAAATTAGTTGCCACTTTAAGCGACCAAATGGGTGATGCTTTTCCTGAAATAAAAGCACAAGAACAATTAGCTAAAAATGTTATTAAAGAAGAAGAACAATCTTTCTTAAAAACATTAGAGCAAGGGTTATTATTGCTAGATACCATAACTGCAAACGCTACTGAAAAAACAATTTCAGGAAAAAAAGTATTTGAATTAAAAGATACTTACGGTTTTCCTGAAGATTTAACGGCATTAGTTTTATCTGAAAAAGGATTAGACTATAATAAAGAAGAATATAAAGAAGCTTTAAAACAACAACAAAACCGAGGAAGAGCTGCAACAGCTATTGAAACTGATGATTGGAATGTTTTAATTGAAGATGACGAAGAGGAATTTATCGGGTATGATACTTTAACTGCTGATGTTAAATTAACTCGATACAGAAAAGTAACCACAAAAAAAGATGGTGAACAATATCAATTAGTTTTTAATATGACTCCTTTTTACCCTGAAGGCGGTGGACAAGTTGGTGATGTTGGGCATATTGAAACTTCTAACGGAGATTTAATTTACGTGGTAAACACTAAAAAAGAAAACAATTTAATTATTCACTACGCCAAAAGTTTACCTGCAGATTTATCAGAAAAATTTAAAGCCGTAGTAAATAAAAATAGTAGAGATTTATCTGCAAGTAATCATACTGCTACGCATTTATTACATCAAGCATTACGTACAATTTTAGGAACTCATGTTGAACAAAAAGGTTCGTTAGTGAGTCCTAAACATTTACGTTTCGATTTTTCTCATTTCTCTAAAGTAACTTCGGATGAATTACAAGAAATTGAGGATTTTGTAAATGCTCGTATTCGTGAAAATCTTTCTTTAATTGAAAGAAGAAATATTCCGATGCAACAAGCTATTGATGAAGGTGCAATTGCTTTATTTGGCGAAAAATATGGCGATGCCGTAAGAGCCATTAAATTTGGTCAATCAATGGAATTATGTGGAGGAACTCACGTTCCACAAACTGGTGATATTTGGTATTTTAAAATAAAATCGGAAGGAGCTGTTGCTTCAGGAATTAGAAGAATTGAAGCAATTACAAATGTAGCTGTTGGTGATTATTTTGAAGATATTGAACGTAACTTTACTGATATAAAACAACTATTTAAAAACCCTAAAGATGTTGTAAAATCTGTAACTAATTTACAAGATGAAAACGCTACTTTAAAAAAACAAGTAGAACAGTTACTTAAAGAAAAGGCCGAAAATTTATCGGGTGAATTGAGAAATCAATTACAGGAAATAAATGGTGTTCAATTTTTAGCAACTAAAGTTTCTTTAGATGCCAACGGAATCAAGAACTTAGCATTTGCTTTAGGAAAAGATTTTAAAAATTTATTCTTATTTTTTGCTTCTTCTGAAAAAGCAGATAAAGCAATGTTAACTTGTTATATTTCGAAAGAATTAGCTGCTGAACGTGGTTATGATGCTGGTAAAGTTGTTAGGGAATTAGGAAAACTAATCCACGGAGGTGGTGGTGGACAGAATTTCTTTGCAACTGCTGGAGGTAAAAATCCTGGCGGAATCCCTAAAGCTTTAGAAAAAGCGAAAGAATATATCGTTTAATAACAATATTAAAAAAGATAGCAGAAATTTCTAGCCCCGATTGAAGCATTTGTTTGAGCTCTTTTTTTGATTTTTCTTCAAAAAAAAGCGAGTGCGGAAAGCGGGAAATTGCTTCAAATAATTATAAAAAATAACTTCAAAAAGGTTCAAAGATTTAATTCTTTGAACCTTTTTATTTTGCAATTAATTTAACGCTTCTTTATAAGTCGAAATTGCTCTTTCTCGGGCAAACTTATGTTCAACCATTGGCTGTGGATAGGTTAATTCATCAAAATTTTCAATCCATTTTCTAATATATTGTAAATCTTTATCGAACTTTTTTAATTGTGCTTCAGGATTAAAAACTCTAAAATATGGCGCAGCATCACAACCCGTTCCTGCTGACCATTGCCAATTTCCATTATTTGCTGATAATTCATAATCTAATAGTTTTTCGGCAAAATAAGCTTCGCCCCAACGCCAATCAATTAACAAATGTTTGCATAAAAAACCTGCCGTAATCATACGTACTCTGTTGTGCATATAGCCCGTTTTATTTAACTGTCGCATACCTGCATCAACCATCGGATACCCAGTTTCACCTTTACACCATTTTTCAAATTCGGCTTCGTTATTTCTCCACGGAACAGCATCGTATTTTTGCTTAAAATTATTTGTAACCACTTTCGGAAAATGAAATAATACTTGCATAAAAAATTCTCGCCAAATTAGTTCATTTAAAAAAGTCGCATTGGTTTTTAAAGCAAATTGCACCATTTTACGAACACTTACCAAGCCAAATCGAAAATAAGGCGACAAATAAGATGTTTTATCAGCAAAAGGGAAATCTCGAACTTCATCGTAATTCGCTAAATTTGATAAATTATAAGGGGTTACTTTTATACTACTTTCATTAAATCCTATGGATTTTAAAGGAGGTGTTTTTGATGTAAATTGATGAAAATTATTAAAATTTATTTCATAATTTTTTAAATCTTCTTCGGCATTAAATTTCTGTAACCACTTATTTTTATAGGGCGTGTAAACCGTATATGGCAATCCGTCATTTTTAGTAACCTCAGCTTTTTCAAAAATAACTTGGTCTTTATAGCTTAAAAAATCAATACTTTTTGATTTTAAAAAATCATGAATTTCTGCATCTCTTTGTAAAGCATACGGTTCGTAATCTTTATTGGTATAAACTGCCGAAATATCAAATTCTGAAATTATTGTTTTCCAAACTTCTAGCGGATTTCCTTTTTTTATCAATAAAGATGAACCTGCATTTTTTAAATCAGTATCTAATTGCTGTAATGTTTGATAAATAAATGAAACTCGGGCATCATTTTCTGGCAATTTATCTAAAATATCTTCATCAAAAATAAATAAAGGAACTACTTTATTTGATGAATTTAAAGCGTTAAATAATGCTACGTTATCTTCTAAGCGCAAATCTCTACGAAACCAAAATATCGCTAATTTATTTGTCATTAAACATTTTTTTTAAAGTTACAAATCGATATTCGAAAATACTTTTTAATTGTTTTTTGATAAAAAGAGCTTGTGCTATATGTCCTAAAAAACCTAACGGTATTTTATACGATATTTTATCTTTCATTAAGGTATTTCCGTTTGGCAAAGCTTCAAAAAAATGTTCGTGATGCCACATTGCATAAGGTCCAAAACGTTGCTCATCAATAAAAAAAGCTTGTTCTTTTACTTGCGTTATTTCTGTTACCCAATTTGTTTTCACAAACGGAACAGGCGATACTTTATACGTTATTATTTGCCCAGGATATGCTTTTTTATCAACTTTTGAGGTTATATTAAAACCCATTGATTTTGGAGTAATATTAGCCAAATTTTCTGGTGATGAAAAATAATCCCACGCTTTTGCTAACGGCATTTTTAATTCCTGTGCTGTTTCTAGCGTATAAATTCCTGAGTGTTTTTTAAAATTCATCATTTACAAAAGACTTGTTATTTTAGAACTCATTGGTTTTGTAATTGAATAGAAAACATCAATTAACCTTCCTTCTTCATCAACTAAATATTTTTGAAAATTCCATTTTACTGATGAATCCATTTTAGCATTTTTTTCTTTTTCAGTTAACCATTGATATAATGGATGTTTATCAGCTCCTTTAACGGCTATTTTTTCGGTTAATGGAAAATCGACTCCAAAATTTAACTTACAAAACGATTTTATTTCTGATGCTTCACCAGGTTCTTGTTCTCCAAATTGATTACACGGTAAACCGATGATTACTAATTTATCATTATATTTTGAATATAATTCTTGTAATCCATCATATTGCTTGGTAAACCCGCATTTAGAGGCAACATTTACAAATAATATTTTTTTACCTTTATATTGATTTAAATCTAATTTTTCTCCATCAATTCCTTTAATTTCTATGTCATATAAAGATTGATTAGGAGATACTGTTTCTGAATTTGATAAAAAACTAAATAATGCCATAATTACTAGTATTGATAAAGTTATAAGTAAAGTTATTTTAAGTGTTTTCATTTATTGAAGTGTTATTTTTTCTATGGATATATTAAAATTTTCGTTCTTTTTGTTACCTATCAGAATTGCAATTTCTGAAATGGTAGTTGCTGAATAATTTGGCACATCAACTAAATTACCTCTAGACGAAGCATAAAATTTATGTAAAGGCAAAATAATTTCTTCTGATTTATTGGTCGTTTTAAACGGTTGAACGTACCAAAAACGCTGATTTTCTTTTGCTTTTATTCTAAACTGATACTTTTTATCATCGCCTTTTAACTTTATAACTAGATTTGTTTTTTTATCATCAAAATTAATAGCGATAGGTAAACGAGCCATTGCAAAACCGCCATTATTATCTAAAGAAACTTGTCCCGAAAAAACAAGTTGTTTATCTGTATTCAATTTCATAGAAGATGTTGATACACCTCCCATAACATCATCATTTGTGATAATCCAATTTTGGGGTGTTGTATTTTTATCAAAAATTATTACCTCATCATTCATACATAAAAAAATAGTGAATAAAATTAGCCATTTCATTCGAGTACAATTATAATTTTACACTTACAATTCCTGCATCCATAGGAATAATTTGTCCTGTTATTGAACTTGCATCCTCTGATAATAAATAACTAGCCAAACCTGCTACTTCTTGTGGCGTTAAATATTTTTTTAGCGGATGCCTGTCTTGCATACTCTCTTGCTGTTTTTCATTTCTTAACAAACGTTTTGCAAGTGGCGTATCTGTTACAGTTGGAGCAATGGCATTAAAACGAATTTTAGTTGCATACTCTGCCGCTAACGATTTTGTTAAACCTTCAACTGCCGATTTACTTGTTGCAATACTTGCATGAAATGGCATTCCTAAAGTAGAAGCAACTGTACTAAATAATACAACACTTCCGTTGTTTTTTGCCAAACTAGTTTCGTATGCTTTTAAAGTATTGATTGCGCCTACAACATTAATTTCAAAATCAGTTTTAAAATCGGCAACTTTAAGTCGCGTAAATGATTTTAAATTGATACTTCCTGGGCAGTAAACCAATCCATTAATATCTTCTAAAACTGGTAGTTCATCATTTAAAACATCGCATGAATAATGCGTTACATTTTCATGCTCTTCAGGTGCTGTTCTACTTATATTGATAATTTCATGTGTATCTTTTAATTTATTTACGATAGCTTTTCCGATACCCGAGCTACCTCCTACTATTACAATTGTTTTCATATTTTATATATTTATGATTAGCAATTACTTTCTTTTTTATCTCTTAGAAACTTTATTATTACTAATGCTTTTTTGTCTTGAACATTTAAATCGTCCTTTTTCGAAAATTCGTTTTGCTTGATGTTTGGTTGAACGACCTTGAACTCTTGCTCTCCATAATTTAAAACTAGACAGTTTTAATTCTTTGCGCATTAATTCAATTACTTGTTGTTCTTTTAAACCAAACTGAAACTGTATAGCATCAAATGTGGTTCTATCTTCCCAAGCCATTTCTATTATTCTATCTATATCTCTGTGATTCATAATTTTTGATTATTTTTTACCAAAGCGTTTATCATTCCTTTAAATACAAAAGCATGAAATGGTAAAACGGAATACCAATACAGACGCCCTAAAACTCCTTTAGGTCTGAAAACTGCTTTTTGATGTAAAGTGTCATTTACTATTTTGAATTCTAACCAAGCTTCGCCAGGTAATTTCATTTCTGCAAATAACAAAAGTCTTTTTTCTTTTTTATCAGCTAATAAAACACGCCAAAAATCTAGCGGGTCACCAGCTTCTAATGATGTATCGTGTGTTCTTCCTCTACGCAAACCAACTCCTCCAAAAATTTTATCAGCATAACCTCTTATTTTCCATAACCAATTAAAACTATACCAACCATTTTTTCCTCCAATCGACCAGATTTTATCAAGTGTAAAAGCATCATCAGAAACTTTTATAGTACGTTTATCTACAAAACAACCGTATTGTGGTATTTGAATATAATCCGATAATTGCGCTTGAAAAACACCGCTACTAATCGCATCTTTCCAACTTGATATTACAGCGTTTTGTTCTATTCTTTGAAAAGCTAAGTTTACTGCATCTTTATAACAAATAGGCGATATATTTAAAAGTTGATTGATATTACTTGGCTTGGCAATTACCTCAACTTTCATACTATCGACCAAAGCTTGTGCTAAATTAAAAGACGTAGAAGTTACAAAGTATAACCAATACGATGATAATTTTGGCGTTAAAAGTGGTAATGTTAAAATGTAACGCTTAAAGCCTCTTACCTCTCCAAATTGTAAAAGCATTTCTTTATAAGTAAGTACTTCTGTACCACAAATATCAAACGATTTATTATACAATTTTTCATTTCCAACGGCACGTTCTAAAAAAGTTAATACATCTCTAATTGCAATTGGTTGCGATTTTGTATTCAACCATTTTGGCGTAACCATTACAGGTAACTTTTCAACAATATCTCTAATAATTTCAAAGGATGCACTACCACTACCAACAATAATTCCTGCTCTAAAAGTTGTTACATTATATTTTAAAGACTGTAAATTTTGCTCTACCTGAAAACGAGAAGCTAAATGTTTAGACAAAGAACTATCGTTTACAATACCACTTAAATAAATGACTTGCTTACAGTTTGTTTTTTCAACAATATTTTTAAAATTCTTAGCACAAGTTTGCTCTAAATCTTCAAAATTATTGTCATCCGTAGCCATTGAATGAATTAAATAATACGCAACATCAATATCCGAAGGAAAAATAATTTGTTCGGTTTGTAAAAAATCAACTTTTATAAATGAAATATTGTCTTTGTATTCTATTTCATCAGGAATTCGTTTTAAATCACGTACACAACATATTAATTCATGACCAGCATCTAATAATTTCAATACCAATCTTTTTGCTATATACCCTGTTGTTCCTGTGATTAAAATCTTCATTTTATTGATGTTTTACATTATTTTACATTGTGTTACTTTGGTCTTTGATATGATAATCTTTTATATTCTTTTGCAACCATATACGTATCTAAACCATTAATTGATGCAATTTTTTCTTCGGATAAATTTAAAAAACCATCCTCAGAAAGCATTGATTCTTTAAAATATAAATCGGTTACTTCACCTAAAATTAAAATAGTTCCGTTTGCTTTTATATGATGTTCTTCTAAAAATTTCATTCCTATTTTTATAGGTGATTGTGCTACATAAGGTGCAAAAAAATCATCTTTATAAATTTCAGTTAAATCGGTTTTATCAAACTCCGAAACTCCTGACGGATACTTTGCTGATGTATGATGAGCATCTTCAATAATTACTTCATTAATAGCATTTATAGTATAAAAACCAGTTTTTTTAATGTTATCATAGGTATTTCTAGCTACGGTTGTAGGACGCAAAACGAATCCTAAAATTGCAGGACTAGAACCATAATGAACTACTGAACTAAAAACAGCTACATTACTAATCCCATCTTCCGATTTTGTAGCAATTAAATTTGCTGGTTTATAACCAGAAATACTGTTCATTAAATTTATTTTATACAGATGATTCATATCATCTATAGCTTTTCTTGATAAATGCATTTATAAATTCTTATAATTATTAATTTTTATATGAGTCGATTTTAAATCATGCATTAAATTATACAAACCAAAAAATGTTCTATTGATATAAATAAAATGTTTTGAACCTCTGTTACCGTTCATTTTTTTAAGCTCAGTACTTTTTGCATATTTTTGTCCTAAATCGGCTATTTTACCAAAGAAAACACCATCAGAAAAATCAAAAGATTCTTGCTGAAAAGGTGATGTAAATAAATACAACATTTCATAAAACAATTCTTTAAAAAAGACTTTTTCTTCTTCGGAATCATCTTTTCTTAAAATTTCTAATTCATATAATTTACTTTCAAAAAAAGCAGGATTTTCAATATTTTCTCGTTTAGCTAACTCGAAATATGGCGTATAAAAAGCCATTGGCACTTCTTTCATACATCCAAAATCGATAACAATTAAATCGTTTTCTTTGGATACTAAAAAATTACCTGGATGCGGGTCGGCATGAACTTTTTTTATAGTATGCATTTGATACATATAAAAATCCCATAAAGCTTGTCCTAATTTATTTGCCGTTTGTTCATCATATCCTTTTGATGTAAATTGCGACAAATGAATTCCATCCATCCAGTCCATTGTTAAAATTCTATCCGTAGAATATTCTTCATAATATTTCGGGAATTTTAAATTTGGAATATGTGCACAAGCATTCGCTATTTCGTTACTCTGTGCTAATTCCAAAACGTAATTTGTTTCTTCTAATAATTTATTTTCAACTTCTTTAAAATATTCATCAGAACCTTCGCCTCTTATGTTGAACATTTTCATCGCAATCGGTTTTACCAATGCTAAATCCGTAGAAATACTATTAGCAACACCTGGATATTGAATTTTAACAGCCAATACTTTTTCGCCTATCGTAGCTCTGTGAACCTGCCCGATACTTGCTGCATTTACAGATTCTGCTGTAAACGTATCAAAAACATCTTCAGGTGTTTTGTTGAAATATTTTTTAAAAGTTTTAACGACTAAAGGTCCTGAAAGTGGCGGAACAGAAAATTGTGATAACGAGAATTTTTCAACATAAGCATTTGGCAGTAAATTTTTTTCCATGCTTAGCATTTGGGCTACTTTTAATGCCGAACCTTTTAATTCTTTTAAACCGTCATAAATATCGGTTGCATTGTCTTCATTTAATTGCTCTCTTGCTTCTTCTTCCGATTTTGTGATTTTATTTCCGTAATACTTTGCATAGTTTACACCTAATTTTAGTCCTGTTGTTACTAATTTAGTTGTTCTTTCTATTTTTGATGTCGGTATTTTATCTAATCTTTTCATACTGAAGTTCCTTTTTCTTTCCATAAAAATTTCGCTAAATCAATAACGCTTTTTACGGGAGTTATTTGCTGAATATCAAAAGCAGCTTTGATTGATTTCTCAATAAAAACATCGGTTTTTTCGAAGTTTGAAGATTCATCATCAATCCAAAATTTCAGAATCATTAATAACTGTACCCAATAGGTTTCTGTTATTGTTTTATCTTGAATTTTATTGATTTTTTCATTCTTAAAATCAATTTTTTCTAATTCAATGTTACTAACATACTTTAGAAATTCTGAACGTAATTCTTTTAAAACTGATAGTTTTGAAAAATCTGATTTTATATGCTGAAATTGTAATAAAACATACGACCTGTTTGCTGTTAATAATTCAAAAAAAGTAAAATAAAAACTTAATAATTTATCTTTTGATGTATAATCTTTATACGCTTCTGTTTTATGTAACAAATGAATTGTTTCTTTTGCAAAAACTCCAAATATTGATTTTTCTAAATTTTCAAAACTTGAAAAATATTTGTAAAATTCAGACTCTTCAAACTCATTTTTTTGAGCAAAAGCGTAAATAGAGGCTGGTTTTCCTGAAATTAAAACCGTGTCCATGTACAATTCTATAATTTTATCTTCTGTAATAATTTCTTGATTTCCCATAATTTTAATTATAAAATACGATGTAGGCGTTTAAACTTGTTGCAATAGTCATCCATATTAAATATGGAAGTATAAATAATGTAATCCCTTTTAATTCTTTTAAATTTTTAAAAGTAAAATAACCGATTAACAACCATAATAAAGTAATAATTACTAATCCGATAAGAGTTAAATGTTGATTGAAAAAAAAGTAATTCCAACCTACGTTTAAAATCCACTGAACACTAAAAAGTATTGTCAGTTTTTTATCTAAAAAAGGAAAATTAAAACTCAATTTTGTCATATAAAAAGCAAATAACAACATAATTGTAGTCCAAGCTGTTCCAAAAACCCATCCTGCAGGTGTCCAAGGTGCTTTATTTAATGATAAATACCAATCTGTTTTTGGACCATCTTCCATCAATACAACACCAATTGCTAATGCTAAAAAATTAACTACTAAAAACAGTAAAAATCGTATGTATTTATTTTGTTTCATTTTTAAATTTTATATATTTTTTTAAAGTAATTAAATATCAATTGTACTGAAAACAATAACGTAAAAGCATAAAAAACATCTTCAAAAGGAATTGTAAAAATTCTAAAATTCAAATTTTCTGCATTGTTATACCAAACCACAGGAGCATCAATAAAACTTCCTGTTAAAATTCCGTTTACTACTAAAAAAGGAACTAAAACAACCAAAAAACTCGGATAATATTCCTGTAAAGCTTTTAAGTTATTTTTTAATCCGAAGAACATTAATACTAAAAAAGCACTGAAATTTACAGTTGTGTACCATTTTCCAAAATTGAAAATCAATAGTATAAATGCTATCAAAATCAATAAAAAACTAAATAAAACAGTTATCGATTTAGATAACTTAAATTGAGGATATAAATATTTTAAAACCTCATGCGTAAACAAACAAGCATAAGGAATACAAAAGAAAAATAGCCATTCTTCAATAGGCATTTCAAGTAATTTTATTCCTAAATAATAATCGGAATTAAAACCCCAAATGCCCATTTTTGTAAAAAACACATCCCAAATGACAAAAGGAAAAGCTACTAACAAAATACTGATTAGAGCAATTTTAAGGTACTGTATAAAATGAAATTTCTTCTCAAAAATACTATAACCTAAAGGAATACTTAAACTTCCTAAATTTAATATCAGATACAAGTACTCACTCATTATTTCAATTGTTTTAATTATTTTTATTGTCTTTTCTTGAAATATTTAAACGGAACAAACAGCATTCCGAAACACTCACCATCTGGTTTTCCTAAATGTTTGTGATGTATTTTATGTGCCTTTCGTAATCCTTTTAAATATTGATTATTCGTGTTTTTAAACCAATTGAAGCGTCTGTGAATTAAAACATCGTGAATTAAAAAATAGGCTAATCCGTAGCATAAAATTCCTAATCCTATAAAGAATAAATAATTTAATTCTGGATGAAATCCGAAGTAAAAAAGCAACATACTCGGTATAGCAAAAACCACAAAAAAAGCATCATTTTTTTCAAATACGTGCGGGTAACCAGGTTGATGATGGTCTTCATGTAAATACCATCCAAAACCGTGCATTATATATTTATGGGTACACCAAGTAACAGCTTCCATAGTTACAAAAGTGAGTAATGTTATAAGTATAAATAGCATTTTTAAATAAGATTTAGTTTGTATTTTACGTAACTTCTTGCTAATAAATTAATTTTCATAACATCAGAAACTCGAATTCTTGTATCCATAATTTTTGATGATGGCGTTGCTTTTAACTTTTTTAATAATTTTTTATAATATCGATATGCCATATAAACGCCAAATTTAGCTTCTACAGGTAATTTTAATATTCCATTTTGATAAGCATACTCAAAATCAGCTTCAATATCTTTAATAATAATTTCTTTAGATGTTTGATTTAATTCTTTAAGATTGATATTCGGAAAATAAGAACGATTCAAAAGTTCAAAATCATCTTTTAAATCTCTTAAAAAATTAACCTTTTGAAAAGCTGACCCTAAACGCATTGCGGGTTCTTTTAATTGATGATATTTCTGTTCATCTCCATTTACAAAAACTCGTAAACACATTAAGCCTACCACATCGGCAGAGCCATAAATATATTGTTTATACTGCTGTTCTGTTGTATATTCAGTTTGATGTAAATCGGCTTTCATGCTTTTTAAAAAAGCTTGAATTAAATCATCAGTAATTTTATATTTTTCAACAGTTTGTACAAATGAATTTAAAATAGGGTTTAAACTAATACCTGCTTTTTTTGACAAATAATACTCATTTTCAAACCTGATTAATAAATCTTCTTTATTATATTGATGAAAAGAATCTACAATTTCATCTGCAAAACGGACAAAACCATAAATATTATAAATTTCGGCACGTATGCTAGGTGATAACATTCTAGTGGCTAAAGAAAAAGAAGTGCTGTATTTTTGAGTAACTAACTTACTACAATCGTAAGAAACCTCATCAAATAATTGTTTCATTTTTAATGGTGTTTTAAAATTAAATCTGAAGCTATTTTACCCGAAATTAATGACGGTGGTACCCCCGGTCCTGGAACCGTTAATTGTCCTGTAAAAAATAAATTCTTTACTTTTTTACTTTTTATTTTTGGTCTTAAAAAAGCTGTTTGTGTTAAAATATTTGCTAATCCGTAGGCATTACCTTTATACGAGTTGTAATCTTTCACAAAATCCTTTACACAAAAACTTTCTTTAAATATAACACTTTCTTTTACAGATTGCTGTGTTAATTTCTCTAATCTACTAATAATTAAATTAAAATACTTTTCTCTAAGCTCTGGAGTATCTTCAATACCGGGTGCTATGGGAATTAAAAAAGTAGCAGCTTCTTTATTAATTGGCGCAAAAGAACCTTCTGTTATTGAAGGGAAACTTGCGTAAAACATCGGGTCTTTTGGCCAACTTGGGGTATCGTAAATAGTTTTTGCATGCGTATCAAAATCGGTATCAAAAAATAAGGTATGATGACACACATTTTTTAATTTTTTATCAAAACCAACATAAAATAATAATGATGAAGGTGCAAAAACTTTTTTATCCCAATATTTTTCAGAATACTGTCTGTATTTTTGAGGTAATAATGTTTCTGTGTGATGATAATCAGCACCGCTTAAAATAATATCCGAAGTAATAAAATCACCATTCACAACTAAACCAGTAGCTTCACCTAATTGATTAAGTTTAATTTCTTCAACATTTGCTTCAGTTTTAAAAGTTACTCCTAAATCTTTAGCCAACGTTATCATTGCTTCAATAACTTTATACATTCCTCCTTTCGGATGCCAAGTTCCTAAAACAAAATCGGCATAATTCATAAAATTATAAAAAGCGGGAGTATTACTTGGTTTTGCACCTAAAAATAAAACAGGAAATTCTAAAATTTGAATTAACTTTTTACTTTTTATTTTTCTGCGGACTTCTTTTCTTATTGATGAAAAAAACTGTGTTATTTTTCCAATGGTAACAGGCGTTATCAATTCTAAAGGCGAAACCCCTGGGTTATATACTAAATCGTTTATAGAAACATCATAATTATAGGCTGCCGATTTTAAAAACGCTTTTAAATGAACAGAACTACCTTTTTCTTCTGCTTCAAAAATTTCATAAATCTCTTGAACGCTACCTGGTATTGTTATAGAATCTGCGGTATCAAAATAAACTTGATATGCTGGGTCTAACTTTTCTAATTCATAATAATCGGAAGGTTTTTTACCGAAATCTGCAAAAAATTTTTCAAAAACATCGGGCATCCAATACCATGTTGGACCAATATCAAAAGTAAATCCATCTTTTATTAATTGACGAGCTCTACCTCCTACTGTTTCATTTTTTTCTAAAATTACAACATCGTATCCTGCTTTCGCTAAATAACAAGAAGCTGATAATGATGAAAAACCTGACCCTATTATATGTATTGTTTTTTTCAATGGTATGTCTATTTTATAAAAATTAATAATTCTCTTATTTTAAGATACTTAACAGATAAAATAATTGAAGCTGATCAAATCTACAATTTTTGTTTAACAAAAACAAGATATAATTAAACAAAATAAAATACATCAAAAAAATTTACAACACTTTTAAAAGTTCTATAACAGAATTATAAAGAGAAATATTTGCTTCAAAATTAACTTCTTTTACTTTTGATGTTTTATTACCTACAGCAATAAATTGATGTTTTTTACCTTTTAAAGCTATCTCTATTTCTTGAAAGTAATCCATTATTTTATCATCATAAGGCTGAACGGTTAATGATGTAATAAATCGAACTTCGGTATCACTTTCAAAAAAATAATTCAAGTTACTTAAAGGTAAACTCTGTCCTAAATATATGGTTTTATTTCCTCTTAAAACTAGTTCATAATTTAAATACATCAATCCTAATTCATGAACTTCATTTTCGGGTAAAAACAACACATAAATAACATCTGAATCTATTATTGAATATTCCAATTTTTCAGTGCTAATTTGAATTTTTTGAGCTATTAAATTCGATATAAAATGTTCGTGTGCATGTAGCAATGTATCTGTTTGCCACAATAAACCGATATGATTTAAAAAAGGCACAAAAACATCTTTAAAAATTCCTCTAAATGTTTTTTTATTCAATAATTGATTATAAGTATTATTAAATAAAACTTTATCAAACTGAAACATTGCCATTTTTAAAGAGTTTATAGCTTCATCATTTATGGCATTTTTAAAAGCTAATTCTCTTGCTACTAGCAAAATATCTTTATCAGACATTTGTGAAATTTTAGATATTTTGTAATTGTTTTTATTTAACAAAACAACATTTAACAATTTCAATAAATTTTCTGAAGAGTAATATCTAATATTAGTATCTGTTCTTTCTGGCGATAATAAATTATATCGCTTTTCCCAAATACGAATAGTATGTGCTTTAATTCCTGAAATATTTTCAAGGTCTTTTATTGTAAATGATTTTTTAATATTGTTCAATTTATTATCTTTTTTATTAAACAAAGATACATTTTTCATTCAATTTAATAAAAACTCTCACTAATTTGACCATTTTATAGTTATTTTTGAAGCACATTATTTTTATAAAATGAAACTTCAAACACAAATACCTTTAAAAAAACAACCTCATCATTTAATTAACTACAACTCAAAGTTACTTTTATTAGGTTCTTGTTTTTCTGAAAACATCGGAAATAAATTATCATTTTATAAATTTCAATCAGAACAAAATCCTTTCGGAATTTTATTTCATCCAAAAGCTATTGAAAAATTAATTACGGATGCTATTAATCAAAAAAAACACACAGAAGAAGCTGTTTTTTTACACAATGAATCTTGGCATTGTTTTGATGCACATTCTAGTTTAAGTTCTTCGGATAAAAAAGAAGTTTTAAATAATTTAAACACTGCAAATACGGCAACATTTGAGCATTTAAAAAATGTGAGTCATCTAATAATTACACTTGGTACTTCATGGGTTTATCGTAAAATTTCTTCGGATGCTATTGTAGCGAATTGCCATAAAATTCCGCAGAAAAATTTTTTAAAAGAAATTTTAACTATTGATGAAGTTACTGAAAGTTTAGATGCTATTATTGCTTTAACAAAATCTGTTAATCCTGATATTTCAATTATTTTCACAGTTTCGCCAGTGCGTCACATAAAAGATGGTTTTATTGAAAATCAACAAAGTAAAGCGCATTTATTAAGCGCAATTCATCAAATTATTGATGCTAAAAATAACACTTATTATTTTCCTTCTTATGAAATTATGATGGATGAATTACGTGATTATCGTTTTTATGCTGAAGATATGATTCATCCAAATAATACAGCAATCAATTATATTTGGGAAAAATTCATAGAAGTTTGGATTTCTGAAAACACCAAAAAAACGATGAGAGAAGTTGAAATAATTCAAAAAGGATTGGCACATAGTTCTTTTAACCCAACATCGGAAGCGCATCAGAAGTTTTTAAAAAATATAGCACAAAAAAAGGAAACACTTCAAAAAGCATTTCCTTTTATTATATTTTAAAAACAGTACTTATTTTGTTAAATACTGATCTACATTTTGCCAAGGACCTCCGTTAATTACGTCAATTCCTTGTGCTACTAAAAAATCAGTTGCCTGACCACTTCTAGCACCACTTCTACAAACTGCGATTACAGGTTTTTTCCATTCTTTAATTTCTGCAAACCTTGCTGAAATTGTTGTTAAAACAATGTGTTTTGCTCCTTCTGAGTGACCTTCATTCCATTCTTCTAAAGTTCTTACATCTAAAATAATTGCTTGGTTACCTAAATATTCTTGTATTTTTTCGCCCATGTTTTTTTTTCTAAATAAATTAAATAATCCCATTTGTTGTATTATTTCTCAGACAACAAATATAATCCGTTTTCTATTAATGCTTTGTAACCCTTGTTACTTTTTAAACTTTCTAAATATTTTTTTAAGGTGATTTTTATCGAAAAATCATTCTTAAAAGCCAATTCGTATAACTCTAAAACTAATAACCAATCCTTTGGATATTCACTTTTTAGTATCTTTAAAATAGTTTCAATCAGTTTTTCAGTAATAGTATCTTCTTCTCTATATTTTCTAACATCAGCATACATTTGATATAATTTATTATCAGCTTCTGAATATTTAATTTTATGTGTTTTTGTTTCAGATACTTTCCCTATATCATCAAAAGAAACAACATCTGCAGATCCTGAATATGCCGAAACTAATTCTTTTCCTATTGCCATATCGTAAATTCCCCATGATGGTTCAAATAAAATTTGTTCCTTATAAGTAACTGTACAATCTTTTAAAGACACTATTAAAATTTTACCTCTTAAATCGCGTGTTCCTGTAATTATTTTACCAGCAACAACTACACCACTTTCAAATTCTAGATTTATTATTTCGCCTTCATAAATTCCGTAGGCTTTTAAATCACGTGGACTCATATCTTCAATAGGCAAATTAATTCCTTTTAACTTTCCTACAGGACTTCCAAAACCTTCAGCATGATAACTAATTCCGTGACCAATTAATTCTTTATCTCTGTTTGATAAAGCAGTATTTCCTGTTGTTTGTATGTAGGCGATTTTACCTTTTTCATCTTCAATAACATTGGTGAAAATCCCTGATATTTGAATTCCTGTACTTAATTCAACAGTTCCTAAATTTTTAGAATTGATTAACTTTTCAACGCCTTTTAAACCTCCTGTTCTAAGTGCCATTGTATTAGCAAATTCATCTAAAACTAAACTTAAATACGCAAAATTTGGCGTAACAAATAACTGAGGTTGTGGTTTTGTAATATCAAAATTTTGAGTAGCTGCGGCAACTGAATACAGAACTTTTTTAACTTCCGATTTCATACACCATTTACTTTCTCCTATGGATGATAATAAACCTGCGCCGTATATTTTCGGATTTTCAGTAGTTCCGATTAAACCATATTCAACTGTCCACCAATGCAAATTTCTTATTTGTGCCATTTCAGATAATTCGCCCATATTATCCTGTAACAACGTTACCTTTTCTTGTGCTTCATCTATTGATTTTTTAGTCGCATTAGGATCTTCTTTTAAAATTGATAATAATCGAATTGCTTCATACATTTCATAATCTTTTGATGATGAAATTGCTTTTGAACCTATTTCACCAAAACGTCGTAAATATTCTGAATATTCAGGATTTGCAATAATTGGAGCGTGTCCTGCTGCTTCATGAATAATATCTGGTGCTGGTGTATATTCAATATGATTTATAGTACGAATATCCGAAGCTATTACCAATACATTATATGCTTGAAATTCCATAAAAGCATTTGGAGGAATAAATCCATCAACAGAAACTGCCGACCAACCGATTTCTTTTAAAATACGATTCATTCCTTCCATATAAGGAATGTTATTTATTGATATTCCTGTTTTTTCTAATCCTTTTAAATATGATGAATGAGCAACTTTACCTAAATAATCAATATTCATACGCATTACATATCGCCAAACCGCTTGATTTTGGGCGGTATATTCGTTGTATGGTTGTTTTACAATAAATTTATGTAAGTGCTTTGGTAACTTTTTAGTTACTTCATTTAACTCGAAATGAGAATTCATATTATTATATATTTTACGTTGTAAATTTAAGTTTTTTATAGTTGATTAAAATCGATATTTATTAAATTATATATTTTGTATCTTTACTTTAATCAAAAAAATTAAAATAAATTATGAGAAATCGCGGAAGTGCAAAAGTTAAACTATTAATTGGTGCTGCTATTGCACTTTTTGCTTTATTTAAATACTGTTCTAGTGCAGAAATAAATCCTTATACAGGTAAAAAACAACATATTTCTATTTCTCCAAAACAAGAAATTGCTATCGGTTTAAGTAGCGCACCACAAATGGCACAACAACACGGTGGTTTACATCCGAATAATAACGCTCAATTATTAGTAGATAAAATTGGTAAAGAATTAGTAGATAATAGTATTGCTAGAGAATCTGGATATCCTTTTGAATTTCATTTATTAAGAGATGATAGAACTATTAACGCTTTTGCTTTACCTGGCGGACAAGTTTTTATAACGTTTGCATTATTCAATAAATTAAAAAATAAAGACCAATTAGCAGGCGTTTTAGGTCATGAAATTGGACACGTTATCGGGCGACATTCGGCAGCTCGTATGGCAAAACAAGATTTAACTCAAGGTTTACTTTCAGGTGCTTCTGTTGGTTTTGACCCAAGTACTGCGCAGGGAATGGCAGGAATTGCAAATGTTATTAACATGAAATATGGTAGAGGTGACGAATTAGAAAGTGACGAAATTGGCGTTAAATTAATGCTTGATGCTGGTTATAACCCTGAAAGTTTAATCGGTGTAATGCAAATTTTAAAAGCTGCTGCAGGACCTAACAGAACTCCAGAATTTCAAAGTACTCACCCCGACCCTGAAAATAGAATCGAAAAAATTAAAAGTGCTATTCGTAAGTATCGTAAATAAATATTAAAAAATAACTCAAAATGCTTTTAGATGATTTCTGAAAGCATTTTTTTAGTACAAAACCCTAGCCCCGATTGAAGCATTTGTTTGAGCTCTTTTTTTGATTTTTCTTCAAAAAAAAGCGAGTGCGGAAAGCGGGAAATTGCTTCTAAAAAATTTTATAGCAAATAATCCATTTGTTTATTTTTTATAAAACGATAAAATGTTTCTTATTTTTACCGTCCAATTCAATAAAAATGAACAAAAAAGTAATTTTAATGATACTTGATGGCTGGGGAATTACTCAAGACCCTAAAGTATCTGCCATATACAATGCCAAAACTCCATTTATAAATTCGTTATACGATAAATTTCCACACGCAGAATTGCGTACCGATGGAAATCATGTTGGATTACCTGAAGGACAAATGGGAAATTCGGAAGTTGGACACATGAATTTAGGTGCTGGTAGAATTGTATATCAGAATCTTGCAAAAATCAACAAAGCTGTTGATGAAGGTACGTTAGCGCAAGAAACTGAATTATTAAATGCTTTTGATTACGCCAAGAAAAACAATAAAAATGTGCACTTTTTAGGGTTGGTTTCTAATGGAGGAATTCATTCTCATATAAATCATGCAAAAGGATTACTTAGTGCTGCCGCTGATTTTGGTTTATCGGATGTTTTTCTACACGCTTTTACTGATGGTAGAGATTGTGACCCTAAATCAGGGAAATATTTTATCAATGATATTGAAAAGCATATGCAAAAAACAACAGGTAAATTGGCAACAATTACAGGTCGTTACTTTGCTATGGATAGAGATAATCGTTGGGAAAGAGTGCAATTAGCTTACGATGCTTTAGTTAACGGAAAAGGAGAAATTTCTACTGATGCTACCAAAAGTATTCAAGAAAACTATGATGAAAATATTACGGATGAATTTGTAAAACCTATTATTATGGTTGATGAAAAAAATCAACCTAAAACAACGATTAAAGAAGATGATGTTGTTATCTTTTTTAACTTTAGAACAGATAGAGGTCGTGAATTAACCGAAATTCTGAATCAAAAAGATTTTCCTGAACTTAATACCAAAAAATTACCATTATACTTTGTTACCATGACAAATTATGATGAAACTTTTAAAGATATTAAAGTAATTTACAACAGTAATAATATTGAAAATACCTTAGGCGAAGTTTTAGAAAACGCAGGTAAAACTCAAATTAGAATTGCTGAAACGGAGAAATATCCACACGTAACATTTTTCTTTTCTGGAGGAAGAGAACAAGAATTTAAAGGTGAAAAACGTTTATTGTGTCCATCGCCAAAAGTAGCAACATACGATTTACAACCAGAAATGAGTGCTTACGAAATTCGTGATGCAATTGTTCCTGAATTAAAAGAAGGAGCTGTTGATTTTGTATGTTTAAACTTTGCAAATGGCGATATGGTTGGTCATACAGGTGTTTTTGAAGCAGCAGTAAAAGCTTGTGAAACGGTTGATAATTGTGTAAAAGATGTAATTACAACAGCTTTAGAAAACGATTATACAACTATTGTAATTGCCGACCACGGTAATTGTGAAACAATGATGAATCCTGACGGTTCTCCTCATACTGCTCACACCACAAACCCTGTACCAATGGTTTTAGTTGATAAAGAATTAAAAACCATAAAAGATGGTGTTTTAGGCGATATTGCCCCCACTATTTTACACTTAATGAACGTGCCACAACCCAAAGAAATGACACAAGATTCATTGCTATAAACGATTTAAAAGAGCTAAGTATTTATACTTTTAAAATCAAAAAAAAACCATAAATAAGCGTAAATTTGCCGTTCAATATTTTTAAGATGATCAAAAGAAAAACTAGAGAAGAAATAGAAATCATGCGTGAAAGCGCATTAGTCGTATCAAAAACTTTAGGGATGTTAGCTAAAGAAGTAAAACCTGGTGTTTCTACTTTATATTTAGATAAACTTGCCGAAGAATTTATTCGCGAGCAAGGTGCAATTCCTGGTTTTTTAGGATTATATGATTTCCCGAACACCCTTTGTATGAGTCCTAACTCACAAGTTGTACACGGAATCCCTAACAAAACTCCTTTAATTGAAGGTGATATTATTTCGATTGATTGTGGTTCGATTAAAAATGGTTTTTACGGTGATCATGCTTACACATTTGCTGTTGGTGAAATTGCTGCCGAAACTCAAAAACTACTAGACGTAACTAGAGAAAGTTTGTATGTTGGTATTCGTGAATTAAAAGTAGGAAATCGTGTTGGCGATGTTGGTTTTGCTATTCAAAACTTTACTGAAAAACATGGTTACGGAGTAGTTCGTGAATTGGTTGGTCATGGTTTAGGTCGTGTAATGCACGAAGACCCAGAAATGCCAAATTACGGTCAAAGAGGTCGTGGTAAAAAGTTTGTTGAAGGTATGGTTGTTGCCATTGAACCGATGACAAACCTAGGAACTCACAAGATTTTACAACATGATGATGGTTGGACAATTACTACTTTAGATGGTAAACCTTCGGCTCATTTTGAACATGATGTTGCTATTGTTAATGGTAAACCAGAATTACTTTCTACCTTTAAATATGTGCACGAAGCTTTAGGTATTGAAACTAACGAAGAAGACGAATTTAGAGCATAAAAAATATAAATCAGCCTTTAAATAAAGGCTGATTTTTTTAATTTATTACTAGTTGAAAATATTCAAATCCATATTAAACACCATTCCACGACCTTTATTAATTAAAGCTAGTTATTTGGTACGCCCAGTAATTGCGTGGTGGTTAAAAGGTGATGTATTTACCGACCCAATTGATGGAAAATCATTCCGTAAATTTTTGCCTTACGGATATGGAATCCAAAGAGAAAATGCACTTTCGCCTTCTACCCTATCATTAGAAAGACATCGTTTATTATGGTTGTATTTACAAAATGAAACAAATTTTTTATCTTCAAATAATTCTTCGGATAAAAAATTAAAAGTACTTCATATTGCACCTGAACAATGCTTTTTAGATATCTTCAGAAAACAAAAAAACTTAGATTATATTACTTCTGATTTAGAATCGCCAATTGCTGATGTAAAAGCCGATATTTGCGATTTACCTTTTAAAGACAATGAATTTGATGTTGTTTTTTGTAATCATGTTTTAGAACATATTTCTGATGATACAAAAGCAATGCAAGAATTATACAGAGTGCTAAAAGTTGGCGGATTTGGTATTTTTCAGATTCCACAAGATTTATCAAGAGAAAAAACTTTTGAAGATGATTCAATTACCGATGAAAAGGAACGCACAAAAATATTCGGACAATACGACCATGTACGTGTTTACGGTCGTGATTATTTTGATAAACTTCGCTCCATAGGTTTTAAAGTTGATGAAGTTGATTTTACAAAAAAAATCGCACCAGAAAAACTAGCACGATTTGCATTGATGAAAGGCGAAATTTTACCTGTATGTTTTAAGAGTTAATTTTCAAATTCTTTCAATTCATTGTTTTTGTCATTATATAATAGGACAACTTTTAACTCAGGATGTTTTTGTAAAAATGCTTTAGTTTTTTCTAATCCCATAGCTAAAAAAGCTGTTGCATAAGCATCTACATCGGCACAATCGCCTTTTAATCGCACTGAAACACTTAATAAATTACTTTCATTAGCTAAACCTGTTTTAGCATTAATAGTATGTACAATTTTTTTACCATTTTCATTTAGTTTAAATTTTCGATAATTACCAGAAGTAGCCATTGATTCATTATCTAAAGAAATTATTTTTTGAAGTGAGCGTGTTCCATCAATATTTGGTTTTTCTATGGCAACTTTCCATAATTTATCATTCTTTTTTCCTCTTGCTCTAATTTCTCCACCTATTTCAATCAAATAATTATGGATGTTTTTAGTTTCTAAAAACCGACCAATAACATCAACACCGTATCCTTTTGCAAAAGCATTTACGTTAAATTCAATCTGATTTGACTCACGATAAACTTTGTTATTTTTAAGTTTCACTTTATTAAAACCAACACCAACCATCAATTTTTTAATTTCTTCGGATGATAAATTTTTACGCTCCTTACCCGACCCAAATCCGTAAGCATTAATTAATTTACCAATTGTAGGGTCAAAATAGCCATCTGTTTCTTTATATATTTTTTTCGCTTTTGCAAAAACTTCAATAAACATATCATGAACAACTACGGTAGTATCACCTTTATTTATCTTTGAAATATCCGAAGTTGGTAAATACGTAGATAATGAATTATTAACTAAACTAAATAAACTATCTATTGATTTTTGATAATTAGCTTTATTTTCATTTTCAAAATAAGTAATATGATACGTTGTACCAAAAACAAAGCCTTGTAACTTATTTTTTGATGATTCTTTTTTTTGTGTGCAAGAAAGAAAAAGTATAAAAAAAGATACTATGTAAGTTAATTTATGAATCATTTTAAAAATTTATGGCAAAAATAATTTATTATCAGTTCATAAAAGATTGTTAATTCTATTTTTTTATGAAGTGATTTTCATAAATTTGCACTTGTTTACTTAAAAATTAATTCATCACTTAAAAACAGCCTAAAATGAAAAGAATATTTTTAATAATGACCGCTTCTTTTTTATTAGCATCTTGTGTTTCATCAAAAGAATTAAATGCTTTAAAAACAAAACATCAAAAGACAAAAAACGAATTATTAGCAGTCAAAGCAAACTTAACAAAATGTTTAGTTGAAAAAGAAAGCTGTCAAGACAAGGTAAATACCTTAAAATCTTCAGTAGGTGATTTAAAACAAGACAAGCAAAACTCATTAAAACAAGTTGAAAACTTAACTGTTTTAACCAAAGGAGCTAATGATAATATTAAAGAAACTTTAACGCAATTAAGTAAAAAAGATAAATATATAAACAGAATTAGAGCTGCTAATTCTAAAAAAGATTCTTTAAATTTAGCTGTTGCTTTTCACTTAAAAAAAGAATTACAACAAGGTATTGACGATGAAGACATTACTATTAACGTAGAAAAAACAGTTGTTTTTATTTCAATTTCTGATAAATTATTATTTAAAAGCGGAAGTTATACCATTTCTGAGAAAGCATCAAAAGTATTAGCCAAAGTAGCAACGGTTGTAAATGGACAACCAGAAATGGATGTAATGATTGAAGGACATACTGATAATACACCTGTTTCTAAAGGCTCTAAACTAAAAGATAACTGGGGATTAAGTGTTTTACGTGCAACATCAATTGTCCGTGAACTACAAAATAAATACAGCGTTGCCCCTGAACGATTAATCGCTGCTGGTAGAGGAAGTTATATTCCTTTAGTAGCAAATGACACCCCTGAAAATAAGGCTAAAAACAGAAGAACAAAAATTATTGTTTTACCTCGTTTAAATCAATTTTTTGAATTGTTAGAACAAAAAGCAGAGTAATTTAAACTCTTTTTAATAAAAAATTAAAAAAACGTGCAGTTGCACGTTTTTTTTTGTTTAAAATAAATTAAACTAACCTGCTATTTGTCAATAAAATAATTAGACGTATATTTGCACACCTTTTTTAAGGATAAAATTATATATTAATAAACAAAAACTAATCGTGTAATTATGAACACATTAAGTTACAAAACAGTATCAGCAAACAAAAACACTGTTAACAAAGAGTGGGTTTTAGTTGATGCGGACGGGCAAACGTTGGGTCGTCTAGCTTCTAAAGTAGCAATGCTAATTAGAGGTAAGTACAAACCAAATTATACTCCTCACGTAGATTGTGGAGATAACGTGGTTATTATCAACGCAGAAAAAATTGTTTTAACTGGTAAGAAATGGACTGATAAATCTTATATCCGTCACACAGGTTATCCAGGTGGACAAAGATCATTAACTGCTACTGAAATGTTCGAAAAAGATCCTACAAGATTAATCGAAAAAGCAGTAAAAGGAATGTTACCTAAAAATAAATTAGGAAGCGCTTTATACAAAAACTTGTATGCTTATGCAGGTACTGAGCACCAACAAACAGCTCAAAACCCAAAAGCTATTAACCTTAACGATCTTAAATAATGGAAACTGTACACAAAATAGGTAGAAGAAAAACAGCTGTTGCTCGTGTTTATCTTTCAGAAGGTAAAGGAAACATTACTGTAAATAAAAAGGAGTATAAAAACTACTTTACAACAGGAACTTTACAATACAAAATCCAACAACCTTTAATGTTAACTGAGAACTTAGAGTCTTATGACATTAAAGTTAATGTTTACGGAGGTGGTATTACAGGTCAAGCAGAAGCAATTCGTTTAGCAATTACTAGAGCATTAGTAGCTATTAACGAAGAGCACAAAGCAGTATTAAAACCAGAAGGTTTATTAACTCGTGACCCTAGAATGGTTGAACGTAAGAAATTCGGTCAGAAGAAAGCACGTAAGAAATTCCAGTTCTCTAAGCGTTAATATTTATTTTCAATGCCTTTTATCAAAGGCATTGTTATTTATTTACAATATAGAGACTGTTATTTATAAATTTATTTTTAACAGTTTAGTATCTAAATATTTCAGACTTAATTATAACTACTGAAATATTGTGAAAACAGAACGTAAACACATTTTATTAAAATGGCAAATATTCAAGAATTATTAGAAAGCGGCGTACACTTCGGTCACTTAACTAGAAAATGGAACCCAAACATGGCTCCATATATTTATACAGAACGTAACGGTGTTCACATCATCGATTTGTATAAAACATCAGCTAAAATTGATGAAGCTGCTGCAGCTTTACAAAAAATAGCAAACTCTGGACGTAAAATATTATTCGTTGCAACTAAAAAGCAAGCGAAAGATATTGTAGCTGAAAGAGCAACAAACATTAACATGCCTTTTATTACTGAGCGTTGGCCAGGTGGTATGTTAACAAACTTCGTAACTATTCGTAAAGCTGTTAAAAAAATGGCTACTATTGATAGAATGAAGCAAGATGGTTCTTTTGATGCTTTATCTAAAAGAGAAAAGTTACAAATTAACCGTCAGAGAGCTAAATTAGAAAAGAATTTAGGTTCTATTTCTGATATGACTCGTTTACCTGCAGCTGTATTTGTAATTGATGTTAAAAAAGAACACATTGCAATTGCTGAAGCTCAAAAATTAAACATTCCAATTTTTGCATTAGTTGATACAAACTCTGATCCAAGACCAGTTGATTTTGTAATTCCTGCAAATGACGATGCTTCTAAATCTATCGATAAAGTTTTATCTTATGTAACTGATGCTATTGCTGAAGGTTTATCAGAAAGAAAAGCTGATAAAGAAAAAGTAGCTGCTCCAGCTAAAGAAGAAGCAAAAGCTGTAAAAGTAACTCCTGAAGCTCCAGCTACAGAAGAAACTAAATAATTTTAATTTATTTTCAGTTAAAGGTTTCATTAATTTGAAACCTTTAACTATTTTTACAAGTATAAAACAACTAAAAAATAACAATAGATATGTCAGTAAAAATTAGCGCTGCAGACGTAAAAAAATTAAGAGAAAGTACCGGAGCTGGTATGATGGATTGTAAAAATGCATTAGTAGAAGCAGAAGGAAACTTTGATAAAGCTGTTGAAGTTTTACGTAAAAAAGGACAAAAAATCGCTGCTAAAAGAGCCGATAGAGATTCTACCGAAGGTGTAGCCATTACTAAAATTAGTGATGACAATACTTACGGTGTTGCTATTGTATTAGCATGTGAAACAGATTTCGTTTCGAAAAATGATTCTTTTAAAGATTTAGCTTCGCAATTTGTTGATATCGCTTTTACGGTAAATACTAAAGAAGAATTTTTAGCTGCTGATTTTGGTGGGGTAACTGTTGCTGAAAAATTAATCGAACAAACAGGTGTTATCGGTGAAAAAATCGATATTACTTCTTTTGAAAGATTAGAAGCGCCATACGTAGGTTCTTATACTCATATTGGTAAAATTGCTGCTATGGTTGGTTTATCTGCTCCTGCAGATAATGCTGCTGTTTTAGCAAAAGATTTAGCAATGCAAGCTGCATCAATGGGAGCAATTTCTTTATCTTACAAAGGTTTTGAAGCTGCTTATGTAGAGGCTGAAACTGAAGCAAGAATTGCTGCTATTGCTAAAGATAATATTGAATTAGGGCGTTTAGGTAAAACTTTAAAGAACGTTCCTCAATATGTTTCTAGATTACAATTAACTGATGCTGCCTTAGCACAAGCTGAGCAAGATGCTAAAGAACAATTGAAATCAGAAGGGAAACCAGAACAAATTTGGGATAAAATTTTACCAGGAAAAATGGAAAGATTTATTTCAGATAACACAACTTTAGATCAAGAACAATGTTTATTAGATCAGAAGTTTATTAAAGACGAAAAGAAAACTGTTGCAGAATATGTTTCTTCTTTTGGTGACGTAGAAGTTAAAAACTTCGTAAGAGTTACTTTAGGATAATTCTTAAACATCACAAAATATTTAAAAACCATCCATTTTTTGGGTGGTTTTTTCTTTTATCAAAATTCAAACTCAAAAAAATTGCGTAGTTTTGCAAAACTTTCAACAAGATTATGCAATATAAAAGAATCCTTTTAAAATTAAGCGGTGAATCATTAATGGGCGACCTTCAATATGGTATTGATCCTAAAAGACTTAAAGAATACGCCCAAGAAATTAAACAAGTAATAGCTAAAAACATTGAAATTGCCATTGTTATTGGTGGTGGAAATATTTTTAGAGGTGTTGCTGGAGCTAGCCAAGGAATGGATAGAGTTCAGGGTGACCACATGGGAATGTTAGCGACCTGTATTAACGGTTTAGCTTTGCAAAGTGCTTTAGAGGCTGAAGGAATTCATACTCGTTTACAAACTGCTATCGAAATTAAAGAAATTGCAGAACCTTATATTAAACGTCGTGCAAACCGTCATTTAGAAAAAGGACGTGTCGTTATTTTTGGAGGAGGTACTGGAAATCCATATTTTACTACTGATACTGCCGCTGTTTTAAGAGCTATTGAAGTAAATGCAGATGCCATTTTAAAAGGAACTAGAGTTGATGGTATTTATAATGTAGATCCTGAAAAGGATAAAAATGCCATAAAATACGAAAGTATCAGCTTTAAAGATGTTATCAGAAAAGGATTAAAAGTAATGGACATGACTGCCTTTACTTTAAGTGAAGAAAATAAACTTCCTATTATTGTTTTTGACATGAATAAAAAAGGAAACTTACTTAAATTAGTTTCTGGAGATCAAATAGGAACAATCGTTGACAACCAATAAATCAAAAGAATCCCTCACATTTTTTATAGGGCAATAAATACGAGCAAAATGAACGAAGAAATTGATTTTATTTTAGATTCTGCCAAAGAGGCAATGAATAATGCAGTTGCACATTTAGAAAAAGAATTACGTACTATTAGAGCAGGAAAAGCATCTCCTGCAATGTTGGCAAATGTACAGGTTGATTATTATGGTTCAGCAACTCCTTTAGGTCAAATAGCAAACGTAAGTACTCCTGATGCAAGAACAATTACCATTCAGCCTTGGGAAAAAAATATGCTTCATGAAGTTGAAAAAGCAATTACTTATGCTAATTTAGGATTCAACCCAATGAACAACGGTGATGTTATTATTATTAACGTTCCTGCTTTAACTGAGGAGCGTCGTAAAGAATTAGCTAAACAATGTAAAGCCGAAGCTGAACACGCTAAAGTAGGTGTTCGTAATGCTCGTAAAGATGCAAATAACGATATTAAAAAAACAGATGTTTCTGATGATGTTAAAAAAATATCAGAAGAAAGTGTTCAAAAATTAACCGATAGTTTTAGTAAAGTTATTGAAGAAAAAGTAGCCGTAAAAGAAAAAGAAATAATGACTGTTTAATTACTTTCATATTTTATCTAAAGAGTGTCTGTTATGACACTCTTTTTTTTCGTTTAATTGTTACTTTTATCATAACTTTGCAAAAAATTTTCAAATGACTTTTTGGACTAAAATTGCTGGATTTATATTGAGAAACAGATATCTTGTTTTAATTGCTATCGCTATTATTACCGGGCTATTAGTTACTCAAATAAAGTACATGCGCTTTTCCTACACCGAAGCAAATTTACTTCCTGAAGACCATCAAGCAAATATTCAATACAATCAATTTTTAGACATTTTTGGCGAAGAAGGTAACTTAGTTATTTTAGGTGTTAAAGATTCTACTATTTTTACCCCTATAAAATTTAATGCTTGGAACAAGCTTGTTAAAGAGTTAGACAGTGTTAAAGAGGTAGCTTTTAGCGTTTCTATTGCTGATGTTAAAGAATTAAAAGCCGATAGAAAACAACGAAAATTTGTGCTTGAACCTCTATTTGAAAAAAAACCTACTACAAATGAAGAAGTAGATAAAATTAAGAAGCAATTATTTGAAAAACTGCCTTTTTACAATAATTTATTATACAACGACAAAGGTACTTTACAAACCGCTATTTATATTGATAAAGCTATTGTAAATACTCCTGCTCGTAAAGATTTTATCACTAAAAGATTAATTCCTACTGTTGAAAAATTTGAAAAAGACCATCAAATAGATGTACGCATGTCAGGAATGCCGTATATAAGAACAATCAATTCTCAAAATATTATTGATGAAATGCAACTGTTCGTATTAGGTGCTTTAGGTATTACAGCACTTATATTCTTTTTCTTTTTCCGATCATTTAGAGCTACTTTTATTACACTACTTGTTGTTGGTATTGGGGTTATTTGGGCATTCGGTTTTATTGGTTTTTTCAGATATGAAATTACTGTTTTATCAGCTTTAATACCGCCATTAATTATTGTAATTGGTGTACCAAATGCAGTGTTCTTGATTAATAAATATCAACAAGAAATAAAAAAACATGGAAACCAAGCAAAGTCATTACAACGTGTAATTTCAAAGATTGGTAACGCCACTTTAATGACCAATATTACAACAGCTTCAGGGTTTGCAACCTTTGTTTTTGTTAAAAGTAGTTTGTTACGAGAATTTGGAATTTTAGCCTCTGTAAATATTATCAGTATTTTTATTTTAGCCTTATTAATTATTCCTATTCTTTATAGTTTTATGCCACTTCCTAAAGAAAAACACTTAAATCACCTAGAAAAAAAGTGGATGGAAAACATCGTTTCTTGGATGGAACGCATGGTAAAAGAACAGCGAATTACCATTTATATTACCACCGTTATTGTAATCATATTAAGTATGATTGGCCTATATCAAATTCGTGTTTCGGGTAGTTTAATTGAAGATATGCCCAAAGAAGCACAGTTTTATAAAGATATTAAGTTCTTTGAAACAGAATTTGGCGGAATTATGCCACTAGAAATATTGATTGACACCAAAAGAGAAAAAGGTGTTATGAAACTTTCTACTTTAAAGAAAATGGAAAAATTAAATGAGGCTATTCAAACGTTTCCTGAATTATCAAAGCCCATTTCAATTACCAATTTAGTTAAATACTCTAAACAGGCATACTACAAAGGAAACCCAAAATATTATCAATTACCTACAAGTCAAGAAAAAGCACATATTTTTGCCTTCTCTAAAAATTCGAATACCAATACAGGTATGCTAAATAATTTTGTAGATAGCACAGGGCGTTATACACGTATCACTACTTTTATGAAAGATGTTGGTACTGATAAAATGGATATTATTCAAGGGCGATTAGATGCGGTTATCAAAAAAGAGTTTCCTAAAGAAAAATTTACCGTTTCTATGACTGGGAAAGCCTTGGTTTTCTTAAAAGGGACTAATTATTTAATTAAAAACTTAGTCATTTCATTATCGCTTGCTATTTTATTAATTTCAATTTTTATGGCATGGATGTTTCGTTCATTTAAAATGATTTTCATATCGTTAGTTCCTAACATGCTTCCTTTGTTAATTACAGCAGGATTAATGGGCTTTTTTAGCATCCCTATAAAACCATCTACTATTTTAGTATTTAGTATCGCTTTTGGTATTTCTGTTGATGATACTATTCATTTTTTAGCGAAATATCGCCAAGAATTACTAGCCAATAACTGGAAAATTAAACCTGCCGTTTATGCAGCACTTCAAGAAACAGGTGTAAGTATGTTTTATACCTCAATTGTATTATTCTTTGGGTTTTTAGTTTTTACAATTTCTAGTTTTGGAGGAACAATTGCTTTAGGTGGATTAGTTTCTGTAACTTTATTATTAGCAATGGTATCTAATTTAATATTATTACCCTCACTCTTACTTTCGTTTGAAAATAAAATTGCAAATAAAAAAGTATTAAAAGAAACTAATTTTAAAATTCTACCACCAAAAGAAGAAACTAACAAATAAATTAAAAACGAATAAAACATATATTAAAATAAAAAAGGGACAGCTTTTGCCATCCCTTTTTTAACTTTTCCATACACATTTATCGTCTTTTTCATAACGAAAATTTTTCTTTTTACAGTTATTTTTTTACTTTCCTCAAAGCATGCCACAAATGTACAGTCAATTTAATTTTTATACAACTGTGTTTTTCCACAGGTTTTATAATTTATGAACTCAAATCAACATACTATTGGTCAATATACTAGAGAAAATGTTTCAGACACTCCTTTAACCAAAGATGATAAAGCATATCTCTTTTATAAAAAAACGATTCCTAAATTTATAGGAGAAGCTATTTCTATTTATTCTTTTAAAGAAAATAGAATGTTATATGCTCACGGATGGGAAGATTTATTAGGCTATAAAGATGAAGAAATTACCATGCTTAAAATTGTAAGTTGCACCTCACCAAGGCATTTTAATTTTTCAAACGAATTAAATGACAAAGCACTTCAATTTTTTAAAACAAAAACAACTGATTTAGAAAAATATAGCTTCACTTTAGAAATTGAAAAAATTCATGCAAACGGTAGTGTTATTCCGTTGTTTTCAAGAGTGGCAATTTTAAAAGCATCTAATGGTAAAATAGAAGAAATGATTACGGTTTCGCAGGTTATAAAATCATTAAAACATAGCAATGTAATGCAATATGCTGTTTATGGTCCTGAAAAATCAGATTTTGAAGAAATTTTAAACAAAGAATTATTTCAGCACTTGGCAATTTCTAAAAAAGAAAAACAGGCGCTTTATATGGCATCAAAAGGAATGACTTTTAAAGAAATTGCAGCCCAATTAAACGTAAGTCAGTCTGCTGTTGAAAAACGTTTAATACCACTTTACAAACGTTTTAATGTAAAAAGTTTACCTCATTTAATCAGTTTTGCACATACTAATCATATTCTTTAAAATAAAGTAGGCTTACTAAAATGCCTAGCCCCGATTGTAGCAATTGTTTGAGCTCCTTTTTTGATTTTTTTTCAAAAAAGAGCGAGTGCGGAAAGCGGGAAATTGCTTCAAATTATAAAAATCCTGTTTTTTTAACAATATCTTCTAAAAATGAATAAAAAACAATAAGAATCTACGTTGATTGTTTTATTTCAAAAAAGTATCTTTGCTATTCAATTTTTAAAAGATGAAAAGAAGTAGCGTTAACGAATTATTACATTCGGATAAATTTTTACAAGAAGTACACGTAAAAGGATGGGTTAGAACCTTTAGAAGCAATCGTTTTATTGCTTTAAATGATGGCTCTACCATTAATAATATTCAATGTGTTGTAGATTTCGAAAACACAGATGAAGAACTTTTAAAAAGAATTACCACAAGTGCCGCAGTGAGTATTACAGGTACTTTAATTGAAAGTCAAGGTAAAGGACAATCGGTAGAAATAAAAGTTACTAAACTAGAAATTTTAGGCGATTCGAATCCTGATGAATACCCTATTCAACCTAAAAAACATAGTTTAGAGTTTTTAAGAGAAAACGCGCATTTACGTATTAGAACAAATACTTTTAGTGCTGTAATGAGAGTTCGTTCTGCTTTATCTTTTGGGGTTCATAAGTATTTTCAAGAAAACGGATTTAACTACGTAAATACACCAATTGTTACTGGTTCTGATGCCGAAGGTGCTGGAGAAATGTTTCATGTTTCTAATTTTGAAACAAATAAAGCGCCCTTAAACGAAGCTGGAGAAATTGATTATACACAAGATTTCTTCGGAAAAGAAACTAATTTAACCGTTTCTGGTCAGTTAGAAGCTGAAACCTATGCCATGGCATTAGGAAAAGTATATACTTTTGGTCCTACTTTTAGAGCTGAAAATTCAAATACAACACGTCATTTAGCCGAATTTTGGATGATTGAACCTGAGGTTGCATTTAATGATTTAGATGCCAATATGGATTTATCTGAAGATTTTATCAAATCGGTTTTAAACTATGTTTTAGAAAACTGTAAAGACGATTTGGCATTTTTAGACAATCGTTTAACACAGGAAGATAAAACAAAACCACAGGCGGAGCGTAGCGAAATGGGCTTAATTGAAAAATTAAACTTTGTTGCTAATAACAACTTTAAACGTGTTTCTTACACCGAAGCTTTTGATATTTTACGTAATTGTAAGCCAAATAAAAAGAAGAAATTTCAATTTCCTATTACAGAATGGGGTGTTGATTTACAATCGGAACATGAGCGTTATTTAGTTGAAAAACACTTTAAATGCCCTGTAATTTTATTTGATTACCCTGCAACGATAAAAGCATTTTACATGCGTTTAAATGACGATGGTAAAACGGTTCGTGCAATGGATGTTTTATTTCCAGGAATTGGAGAAATGGTTGGAGGTTCTCAAAGAGAAGAGCGTTTAGATGTTTTAAAAGCTAAAATGGCCGATTTAAACATTGATGAAGAAGAATTATGGTGGTATTTAGATACTCGTAAGTTTGGTACAGCAGTACATTCAGGATTTGGTTTAGGATTTGAACGTTTAGTTTTATTTGCTACAGGAATGAGCAATATTCGTGATGTAATTCCGTTTCCTAGAACACCACAAAACGCAGAATTTTAAAAAACAATAAAATTTATAGCATATAATCGTCATTCCTCACAGAATGACGATTTTTTTTTGACCTTAATTTCATATATTTGTAAGTATGCTAAAACAAAGTTTACATTATAAATTACTTCAAAAATTATCGCCACAACAAATTCAGTTAATGAAGTTGATTCAATTGCCTACCCAAGCTTTTGAAGAGCGTTTAAAACAAGAAATTGAAGAAAACCCTGCTTTAGATACTGGTAAAGAAGAGCCTGAAAACTTTGAAGATACCTTAACAGATGCTGATTCTGATGATTATAATAATGACGAAGGAACTGAAAAAATAGATACACAAGACATCAATATTGATGAGTATTTAAGTGATGATGAGTATCCTAGTTATAAGACACAAGCAAATAATTATTCGGCGGATGATGAAGATAGACAAATTCCGTATGCAGCAGGAACGAGTTTTCATCAATCGTTAAATAATCAATTAAATACCTTTAGAATTAATGAAGAAGAACGCGCTATTGCCGATTTTTTAGTAGGAAGTATTGATGACAGCGGCTATATCCGTAGAGAAATTATCGATTTAGTAGATGATTTAGCCTTTACTCAAAATATTTTTACATCCGAAGAAAAAGTAGAACATATTTTAATTAATGTGGTTCAAAAACTAGACCCTATAGGTGTTGGTGCTCGTGATTTAAAGGAATGTTTAATTATTCAATTAAAATCAAAATCAGCAAAGCAAACAAGAAGTTTAGCTATTGATATTCTTGAAAATGCTTTTGATCACTTTGTTAAAAAACATTATAAAAAACTACTCGAAAAGTTTAATATTGATGAAGATTATTTAAAAGAGATAATTGCCGAAATTGGAAAATTAAACCCAAAACCAGGTAGTTCATATGCTGGTAATAATAAATTAGCAGAACAAATAGTTCCTGATTTTTCAATACAAATTATTGATGGAAATTTAGAATTGACTTTAAATTCACGTAATGCTCCTGAATTACATGTTTCTCGTGAATATAATAATATGCTAAAAGGGTATAGTGATGCTACAAAAAAGAGTAAAAGTCAAAAAGATGCTGTGATGTTTATTAAGCAAAAATTGGATGCTGCAAAGTGGTTTATTGATGCTATAAAACAACGTCAACAAACACTTTTAATTACCATGAATGCTATTATGCTACGTCAACAGGCTTATTTTTTAACAGGTGATGAGCGCAAGCTAAAACCAATGATTTTAAAAGATATTGCCGATGAAATCCACATGGATGTTTCAACTGTTTCAAGAGTTGCAAATAGTAAATATGTAACAACACCTTACGGAACAAAATTGATAAAGGTATTTTTCTCTGAATCAATGAAAAATGACCAAGGTGAAGATGTTTCTACTCGTGAAATTAAAAAAATATTAGAAACCGTTATTCAAGAAGAAGATAAACGCAAACCACTTACCGATGAAAAATTATCTAAAATATTAAAAGAAAAAGGCTATCCTATTGCTAGAAGAACGGTTGCTAAATATCGTGAGCAACTAGATATTTCGGTAGCAAGATTACGTAAAGAAATATAAAAAATGCGTTGGTCTAAATTCATATCTACTATTTTACATCCGATTGTTATTCCAACAATTGGCATCATTTTATATTTTATTTTAACGCCTGTTTATTTAAGCCGTTATCAGCAATATACCTTATTGGGCGTGGTATTTGTTGCCACTTATATTATTCCAATACTTTTATTGGTTTTTTTAAAAACAGTAAAATATATAAAATCGTATGAAGTTTATGGAATTAAAGAACGTAAAATTCCAGTATTTTTTATGATGTCTTTGCTATTTTTATTGGGTAAATTTTTCTCTGAAATAACAATTATTAAAGATTTAAGCTACTTGTTTTTTGGTGTAGTATTTGGCTTAGGGGTTATTTATATCCTTTTTTCATTAAAAATAAAAGCAAGTTTACATTTATTGTCTTTAGGAGCTACTACTGGCTATTTTTTACTTTTTCAAAAAATACATAACATAACAATACTTCCTTTAATTATCGTTCTAATACTACTCTCAGGGCTTTCAGCTAGTGCTAGGCTTCATTTAAAAGCACATACCGTTAAAGAAGTTTATTTGGGTTTTTTTATTGGTATATTAAGTCCTTTTATTGCATTTTACATATTATAATAAGTAAAAAGCCAATCCAAAACGTACTATATTACTTCTAACTCTACCTCCATTTGAAAAAGCATTTTTTAACAAAGGTGTTAATCCGTAATACACATGAAAATTAAAGGTTTTATACCCCGAACTAAGTGTTAATCCTGTTTGAAATTTATTATAACTAGCCGAGTTTAAAACATCGACAGCTTTAATAGTATCATCAGTATAACTAAAGGTATTACTTAAATTATAACTAAAATTAATACCTGTGTAAAGCCTCCAAAAAGAAAAACTATTTTGGGTAGATGTTCTTAACCGAAACTGAATAGGGATTTCAAGGGTATGTGTTTTTAGCTTATTGGCTGTTATCATGTAATTTAGATGTAAATTATCGGAATATTCTTTTACGGCTTCTACATTAAGATTAAATGAATCTATTGCGTAGCCAAGCCCAATACCAATAGCCATTTTACCACTTTTTACAAGCGGAATATCTTTTATATACCCTGCCGAAAAACCAAATGAAAAAGTATTTTTATCAATTTTATTTGGTTGATTTGTTAAGGTGTTAAAAGTTACGTTTAAATAAAGCTGATCTTCCCAGTAACGATCGCCTATTTGCAAGGAATCTTTTTGAGAGAAAATGGCCATTGATAAAAATAAAAAAAAGAATATAAGACTATTTTTCATACAATAAATTTCGCTAATTAAAATTAGCTAAAAATACACTTTTTTACATAAAAAAAGAGCAATCCTTATGATTGCTCTTTTTGGTATTTATCTTTTAAAAAGTAATTACTTTTTAATATCTGCTGATTTATGCGTAGATAAACTTAATTTAAGAGCATTTACGTCTCTTAATTTCTCACGAATATCAGCTAAAGTACCAACACTCGATTCTTTATCCATCTTTATAGAAGTAGTCATAAAAGGAACTTCAGCTTCCGATACATTTCCTCTTTCTAAGAAAATAAAAGAAGGTACATCTTCTGGTGTAGCAATCTTGTCGTTTAACTGAATTCTATTATAGCCCTTTCCATATTTAGCATCTTTTGCCTTACCAACATAAATAGTGCTCACTAAACTTTTACGTTCAAGCTTCTTTACTTCACTAGCACTAGGTAAACGAGGATTTTCAATAGCTAAATCGCTTTCTCTCATTACTGTTGTTACCATGAAAAAGAATAATAACATAAAAACAATATCAGGAAGTGAAGAAGTATTCACTGCTGGCATCTCTTTTTTCTTATTTTTAAATTTAGACATACTTAAATTGTTTTAATACTATTGAACATTTGTTGGCTCGGTATCCGATATAATTTGAGGATAACTATTTTTTATATCTTCTACTTTTTTCCTTAATGCGTCATCTTTTCTTGCACCTGCTTTAAAAGTTTTGTCTAATTCTGTAAAACTCATACCGTATTTTTGTTGGCATAATTTGTTACGTAATTCAGCGTAAGCTTTTAATAATTCATTTTGAACAGCAACATACATACCAAACTCAGTACCTCTATCACTTTCAACAGCAATAATGGCTTTGTTTGGATGATCTGACGAAAGTGGATCTTTAGCTCCTTGACAATAGTTACAAGTTGCACCTGCATCTTGTCCTGGCATTGGGTTACCAACACCACCACCGTTATCTATAAATTTAACAGCCGCATCTTTTAAGTCTTTTAAATCCATTCCCTCATCCTCTACGAATAATTGATTGTTTCTATTAATAGCGACTTGAAAAATGTTTTTCTCTTTTACAATAGGTGGTACAACATCTGATTTTTCAGCTAACTTTTTAGGGATACCTGAATCAACATCCATTGTAGTTGTTACAAGGAAAAAGATAAGTAGCAAGAATGCAATATCTGCCATAGAACCTGCATTAATTTCTGGATTTTCTCTTCTTGCCATGTTTACTTATGATTTAACGATTCCTTTTAATAAATCTACTACAAAAAAACCTCCTGCAATAACGCCTAAAACTAGGGTAAAAGTAATCCCTGTTCCTACCCATTTAGAAGTACTTCCTGCTGGAACTAGTACTCCTGCATCAGGACCTAATACTTGAGCATCAGAAGAGAATATATATGAAACCACTAAAATTACACCTAAAACAGAAAGACCTAATAAGGTTTTCTTTAAGGCTGCTGGGTTTTTAAACATACTCAACAGTGAAATTACTACAGCAACAATTACAATTACAATTAGTAAATAATATGAATAACTTACTAAAGGAGACACTGCATTAGAAACCGCTTCTACGTTTTCTTTGTCTATTATTACAACGTTTACAAATAGCCCAACACCAATAAGTGATATTAAAGCTACAAGTAATGTTAATATTTTATTATTCATACGATTGATTATTTTTTATACTTAGCTAATAAGTCGATTAAAGAAATTGAAGCATCTTCCATATTATTTACAATACTATCAATTTTAGAAACGATGTAATTATAAAAAATTTGTAAGATAATTGCTGCTACAAGACCAAATACCGTTGTTAAAAGTGCAATTTTAATACCACCTGCTACTACGGCTGGAGAAATATCATTTGCTACTGCGATCTTATCAAAAGCTTCAATCATACCAATTACAGTACCCATGAAACCTAACATTGGTGCTAATGCAATAAATAAAGATAACCAAGAAACGTTTTTCTCTAATAATCCCATTTGTACACCACCGTAACCTACTACCGCTTTTTCAGCAGCTTCTAAACCTTCGTCAGCTCTTTCTAATCCTTGATAAAAGATAGAAGCAACAGGTCCTTTTGTATTTCTACAAACCTCTTTAGCAGCTTCAATACCACCAGAACTTAAAGCATCATCTACACTTGCTACTAATTTTTTAGTATTCGTTGTAGCCATGTTTAAATAAATAATTCTTTCAATTGCAATTGCTAATCCTAAAATTAAAGCAACCAATACGATACCCATAAACTGAGGATCTCCTTCAATAAAACGTTGTTTTAACTCTTGGTGAAAAGTTTTTTCTGCTTCTTGAGCACTTGCTGACTGAATAGCCCCTAAAAACATAAATCCTGCAACAGTTAGGAAATTTACTACTTTCTTCATTTTGTTATAATTAATTTTAAATAGTTAATGGGTTAAAAATACAATTTTTACTAGAAAAAACTCAAATTTTCATAAATAAGTATTGATTTTCTTATTTGATAAATTTTAATTTTCAGACTGCCAAGTAACAAAAAAATCTTGGTACATTAAAAAAATTAAGGTTATTTATAACACATTTTTGTTTCTATAACTATTTCAGGTAGTTATAAGCATAAATTTAGTTAAAAAAATATCATTTAGTGAATTTCTCCACGCAACGATGTTTCAAAATAATGTTTAAACTCTTCTTTTGATAATTTTTCACCTAATAAATACATCATTTTAGCAATAGCAGTCTCTGTCGTTATATCTTTTCCATCAATAATTCCGATGCGTTTTAGGTCAGAACTAGTTTCATAATGCCCTAAGATAACACTTCCACCAGCACATTGAGTTACATTTACAATGTGAATTCCTTTAAATATTGCTTTTTCAAGTAAATTTATAAACCATTTTTGGGTAGGTGCATTTCCCGATCCGTAGGTTTCTAAAACAATTCCTTTTAAATCAGGAATATTAATCAAGCTTTTTACAACCGCAGCGGTTATCCCTGGAAATAATTTTAAAATAGCTACGTTATTATCTAATTTTTTTCTGAAGATAAGTTTATTTTCTGTTTTTTTGGGTTCAAACAACACTGGATAATTAAAATTCAAATGCACGCCACTTACCGCTAAAGGCGGATAATTCATTGATGTAAAAGCTTCAAATTGTTCGGCATTTATTTTAGTGGTTCTATTAGCTCGATATAATTTATATTCAAAATAAAGCCCAACTTCTTGTATTACTGGTTTTTCATTTTTATGTGTTGATGCTATTTGTATCGAAGTAATTAAGTTTTCCTTTGCATCGGTACGTAAGTCACCAATTGGCAATTGCGAACCTGTAAAAATTACTGGTTTTTGTAAATTTTCAAACATAAAACTAATTGCTGATGATGTATATGACATAGTATCAGAGCCTGTAAGTACTACAAAACCATCAAATCTATCATAATTGTCGGCAATAATTTGCGCAATATTAGTATAATAACTCACATTCATATTAGACGAATCAATTGCTTCATCAAATGAAATAGTTGTTATTTCACAATGTAATTGCTGTAATTCAGGTATTTTACTCGATATTTGGCTAAAATCAAAAGCTTTTAAAGCGCCTGTTTTATAATCTTTAACCATACCAATAGTTCCTCCTGTATATACGATTAAAATTTTAGGTTTTTTTTGATTTTTTGACATTTGGATATTTTATTTTTTTGATTTTTTGATAAAAAATTTAATAATGGAATAATTAATGTTGTAAATTTATCAAACAAAACAATACAAACTTTTAAAACAACATAATTTATGATAGGTTTTTATGTGCTGATAGGAATTATTTCGCTATGTAGCTGGTTAGTAAGCAATATGCTTAAACGTAAATTTAAGAAATATTCACAGGTTCATTTAAAAAATGGCATGAGTGGCGCTGAAATTGCACAAAAAATGTTAAACGATCACGGAATTAATGATGTAAAAGTAATTTCAACTCCAGGAATGTTAACAGATCATTACAACCCTCAAAACAAGACGGTTAATTTAAGTGAAGGTGTTTATAACCAACGAAATGCCGCATCAGCAGCCGTTGCAGCACACGAAGTTGGGCATGCTGTACAACATGCTAGAGCTTATGAATATTTACAAATGCGTTCAAAATTAGTACCGATGGTAAGTATTACTTCTAAGTATTCACAATGGATGGTTATTGGTGGAATTACCTTTGGAGCTGCTTCTGGTAACTCAGTAATTGGCTTTTACATTGCTATTGCAGGGTTAATTTTTATGGCAGTTGGTACGCTGTTTAGTTTTGTAACTTTACCTGTTGAATATGACGCTAGCAATAGAGCTTTGGCTTGGCTAGAAGATAAACACATTGTAACTCGTGAAGAATTAGCGGGCTCGAGAGATGCCTTAAAATGGGCAGCAAGAACCTATTTAGTTGCCGCTTTAGGATCATTAGCTATGTTATTATATTGGGGAATGCGAATTTTAGGAAATAGAGATTAGGTATCACAGCTATTTTTAGCATTTATTATAATAAAAAAAGCACTCCTTAATATAAGGAGTGCTTTTTTATGTGTTTATTTTTATTTTGAAGATTTAATAATTAATTTTCTTTGGATAAAAAAGAAATTAAATTTTACCACCACCAAGCAGCAGCATTCATGGTATCGCCTCCCATGGCACTTGATGCTTTTTTATAATTTGTTTTATTTACAGATTTTTCTAAACTCGGGTATAATAAACGAACAGGCACTAAATTACCATTTAAATTTCCTGAACCTGCTTTTATAAAAGAAGGTTTTTTGCTTCGTTTCCAATCAAACCATGCCTCTAAACCAACATGATATAATGACAGCCATTTTTGTTCGTATAATATTTCTGAAGTTGAATTATAGACCGCTGTATTTGTTAAAAAATCAGCAGGCATTTGCACTTTTAAATCATCAAAATTAGCTTTTACTGCTTTGTTATAATAAGCAGCGGCATTACCTACTGATATCAGTCCTTTTTCTTTTGCTTCAGCTAAAATAAAAGGCATTGCTAACTTAATATAGTTTACCTATCTTAGAAAAAAATAAAACAATATGGATTATTCAAAATGTAAGAGCGAAAAGAAGATTAAAAATGGCGTAATAAAAGGTATTCAGCGATACTAAGTATAAATCTTGTGGATATAATTACACCGTAGAAAGGCGCTCTTGTGATTATCCACTATCGACAAAAAAGAAAGCTTTGCAACTGTATTTAGAAGGGTTAGGTTTTCGTTCTATCGGAAGACTTTTAGGGGTAAGTAATGTTAGTATTTTGAAGTGGATTAGAGCCTTTGGAAACGAAATTTCTAGCTTACAACCAGAATCTCAAGATATAGAAATGGTAGAATTTGATGAGATGCACAGCTATATTGGGCATAAAAAAACTACTGTTTTATTTGGATTGCCGTTGATAGATACAGTAAAATATTCCTCCTCTTCATTATTGGATATAGCACAAAAACAGCCAAAAGTTTTGAGAAGGGATTAAAGACAATCAAATGAAAACTATTGCGAGTGATTATTGGAAACCATATAAGGTAATAATTCCTAAGGATAAACACATGCAATCAAAAGCAGAAACATTTACAGGGAAAGGCTACAGTAGTTTGTTTAGATATTTTTTAGCAAGAATGAGAAGAAAGTCAAAATGCTATTCTAAAAGTATCAAAATACTCGAATTATCTATATTAGCGATATTCAATATTTATATCGGCAGCTTTAAGTTTTGTAGCCGAATATCCTAAGGCTTTTTTCTCTTTTTTTATTCCTAATGAAGTAATAATAACTTCCGCTAATTGATTCGCATCTTCTTTTAAAATTATCTTTAAAAACTTTGTTGATTTCACCCTAATAAAACGAGTTTTGAACCCCATAAATGAAACCACTAATTCATCATTAATAGCAGCTTTTAATGTAAAAACACCATCAAAATTAGTACTTGTTCCTTTTGCCTTTTTTTTGATGATAATATTTGCACCCGTTATAGGCATATCAAATTCATCTACAACTTTTCCTTTAATTTCAGTCTGCGCTAGTATAACCGACGAAATCATGACAATTAAAAATGTTAAAATCTTATTCATTAGTATGTATTTAATTAAATTAGAAGTCTTAAAACAGGAGTTTATCATTTAAAAAACAACCAGAATTGATGTTTTTTTAATTTATTACTGATGCAAAACTACAGTAGATGAAAATAAGCTGAACATCTGTTCAGTTAAAAAAAAGACACTAGAATATTATTTAATTATAGCTTAAATGTTATCAATGTTAGCTAAACATCATTAGTTTTTAGTTCTTATATTTGATATAAAAACAAGCTATGGGCAGAAAAAATATGAGTGCTATTCGTAAAAAAGAAATGATTATTGGTTTTTATGAACTCTCAAAAAAAATTGGTTTAGAAAATGTTTCTATTGGTAAACTTGCCGAGCATTTACAAATAAGTAAAAGCTTGGTAATGCACTATTTTAACAATAAAGCCCTCTTACTTAAAGAATTAAACAATTATATATTAGAGCAATATTTATTAATTATAAATTCCGAAGAAAACATTTCTATAAAACACAAGGATGATTTAAATGCGTTTATCAAAAATTTATTTACAAGAAAATGGAATGATTATATTGATGATGGCGTATTTTATAGTTTATACGCTTTAATTTATAGAGATGAAGAGTTGCGTGAAAATTTTAATAATTTCAACAAAATATTACATCTAGCATTACACAAAAAATTAACACAAGCAAAAGAACGCCATATTATTAGCAATGATAATATTGATACCTTAACTGAAATTATTTTCGCAATGATTGATGGTGGCTATTATTATTTAGGAACTCAAACAAACGATTCTGAAACCTATAACAAACAGGTAGAAATTTACTTGAATCACATTAACACATTTATCATTTACAAACAATAGGTTAATTAGCACGGCGATGTATTTTTATAATGGTAAATAAGGCTATTAATCCCCAGAAAAAATTAACTACCATATTAGGATAATCTTTATTTGGCATTGCATTTACAATCAAACAGCAAGCACCTAAAATATTCAAAAAATGATATGTTTTTTTTCGGGAAGATAATTTCTCTAAACTTAAAAACAGGTACGATATAATATAAAGTATCGTTCCTAGCCAGCCTATTAAAGTAAAAAATGTCATTTTTAATTGTTATAAAAAAAGCACTCATTAATATTCTAATGAGTGCTTTTTTAGGATTACTTTTATTGTCTTTGGATAAAAAAGGTTTTAAAATAATTTTAAACAATTATTAAAAAAACTTAATCATTTAATTTTAAAACAGCCATAAATGCTTCTTGAGGAATTTCAACATTACCTACCTGACGCATTCTTTTCTTACCTTTTTTCTGCTTTTCTAATAACTTACGCTTACGTGAAATATCACCACCATAACATTTTGCTGTTACATCTTTACGTAACGCTTTTGTTGTTTCTCTGGCGATAATTTTCGCACCAATTGCTGCTTGAATAGGAATATCAAACTGTTGCCTTGGGATTAATGTTTTTAGTTTTTCAACTATTTTCTTTCCAATTGTATAGGCATTATCTGCATGTAATAATGCAGAAAGCGCATCAACAGGGTCACCATTTAATAAGATATCTACACGAACTAATTTTGAACTTCTCATTCCTATAGGTGCATAATCAAAAGAAGCATATCCTTTTGAAACTGTTTTTAATCTATCATAAAAATCAAATACAATTTCTGCTAAAGGCATATCAAAAGTTAATTCAACTCTTTCAGTCGTTAAATAAGTTTGATTTACAATTTCCCCTCTTTTTTCAATACAAAGCGACATTACTTGCCCAACAAAATCAGATTTTGTAATGATTGATGCTTTAATAAAAGGTTCTTCAACTTTTTCTAATCTTGATGGGTCTGGTAAATCTGTCGGATTATTTAATAAAATAATTTCCGTCGGATTTTTCTTTGTGTATGCGTGGTAAGAAACGTTAGGAACAGTAGTAATTACTGTCATATTAAATTCACGTTCTAAACGTTCTTGAATAATTTCCATGTGTAACATTCCTAAGAATCCACATCGAAAACCAAAACCTAAAGCCGCTGAACTTTCTGGTTGAAATACCAAAGAAGCATCATTTAATTGTAATTTTTCCATTGAATTACGTAACTCTTCGTAATCCTCTGTATCAACAGGATAAATACCTGCAAAAACCATTGGTTTTACATCTTCAAAACCATCTATAATATCAGTAGTAGGATTTTCAAAATCAGTAATTGTATCCCCTACTTTTACTTCTTTTGCAACTTTAATACCTGTAATTAGGTATCCTACATCTCCTGTTTTTACTTCTTGTTTTACCTCTTGTTCTAATTTTAAAGTACCAACTTCATCCGCTTTATATTCGGTATCTGTTGACATAAATTTAATACGCTGATTCTTTTTAATAGAACCATCAATTACTCTAAAATAAGTTTCAATTCCTCTATAAGAATTGTAAACAGAATCAAAAATTAAGGCTTTTAAAGGCGCATCAGGATTTCCTACAGGAGCAGGAACTTTATTTATAATTGCTTCTAAAATATTATCAACACCAAAACCAGTTTTTCCACTAGCATGAATTACATCTTCTGGTTCACAGCCTAATAAATCAACAATATCATCAGTTACTTCTTCAGGATTTGCTGATGGTAAATCAACTTTATTTAAAACAGGAATAATTTCCAAATCATTATCTAAAGCTAAATATAAATTAGAAATTGTTTGTGCTTGAATACTTTGTGCAGCATCAACAATTAATAATGCACCTTCACAAGCGGCAATTGAACGAGATACTTCGTACGAAAAATCTACGTGACCTGGTGTATCAATTAAATTTAAAATATAATCTTCACCCTCAAAAGTATAGTCCATTTGAATGGCGTGCGATTTAATGGTAATACCACGTTCACGCTCTAAATCCATGTTATCTAGTAACTGTGATTTCTTTTCTCGCTCCGTTACAGCTCCTGTATAATCTAGTAATCTATCGGCAAGCGTGCTTTTACCGTGATCAATATGTGCAATAATGCAAAAATTTCTAATTTTCTTCATACTTCGTATATCTAACCTCTTATGACTGACAAAGATACTTTATTGAAAAACGTTGTACAATTAAAAATTATATTGAATAAAAATTTATTAAACAAAACAACCTTATTAGCTTTATCTAAAAAAAGTTTTAGACTTATCTAAAAATAAATTACATTTGTCCTAAAATAATTTAATATCCTGTTAAAATGAGCAATACTTGTATAACTCGCATCGAGAACTATTGGAAAATAAAAACTAAAAATGCAAATGAATTGTTTAATCAAGGAAATTATAACGAAGCATTAACCTATTATACAGATGCTTTGTATCGAGCTGAAGTTTTAACAAAAAACACAGAAAATTGTGATAATGTTGGTATTCCTTTTGTGCAGGTTTATATGATTTCGTGTAACAATATTGCCAATACTTATAAAGAATTAGGAAAGCCTAAACAAGCCATTAAAATATTAAAAAATTCGGTGTATTATTTATTGTATTTAGCAGAAAACAATCAAAATTCTATACCTAGAATTCAGTCAGAATTACGAAGAGCAACCCTAAACTATTTTAATTTTACAAAAGAAATTCAATACGAAAATAACGAAGATTACTTAATGTTAGTTTTAAAAGAAAACTTATTAAAAAATGAGGCTTAAACTATAAAAATCAACAAAAAATCACTAAAAAAGATAAAAATGACTAAAAAAATAAGCATTATAGTAGGAAGTTTACGCAAAGGCTCTTACGCTCGTAAAACCGCCAAAAATGTATTAAATATGTTTCCTGAAAATTTTGAAGTAAGCATTGTTGAAATTAGAGACTTACCGTTATATAATTTTGATTATGATGACCCCATAGAAACCGATTTTCCAACCCCCAAAGAATATACCGAGTTTCGAAATACGGTAAAATCTTCAGATGGAATTTTATTTGTAACCCCCGAAAATAACAGAACAATTCCTGCCTGCTTAAAAAATGCGGTTGATGTTTGCTCAAAACCTAATCATGATGTGGCCTGGAAAAATAAACCAAATGCCATTATAAGCCATTCGGTAGGAAAAATGGGCGGTTATAGTTCACAAAAAAACCTGCGATTGGCATTATCTTATTTTGATATGCCAAGTGTTCAACAGCCCGAAGTCTTTTTAGGAAATTCCCCTACTTATTTTGATGAAAAAGGTAATATAAACGTACAAAGAACCAAAAAATTTTTACAAGATTACATCGACAGGTTTAGTCATTTAGTTGAAAATAAATAAAAGTGAAGTGAGGTAAAGTGAAATGTCTGTTAATAATTCGCTGTAACGGCTTAAAAACTGTTATGGCGAATTTTTTTATTTCTTCTATTGTATATTTGCAGGAATTAAATTTTAATTTTTTTATCGATGTTAAAAAAAACACTGCTATTTGCTGGATTATTATTACTATTAACTTCTTGTTGGAAAGATAGAAGCCCTGAAGATTTAATCCGTTTAAAGGAAAAATTTAAATCACAAGTTTCAACTTTCGAAAGCAAAAAAGAAACCGCAAACAAAAAAATAACCAAAGGTTTAACATCATTAGGAAGTTTAAAATCCGCTTTAGAAGATGCAAAAAATGAAGACAGAGAATTTGCTAAAGTATATGGAGATTGGGAAAAAGTAAATCGAAAAGTAAATAATCTTAATACAGAATTTGAAGATTTAAAGAAAAAAGCATCCAATTTATTTACCGCAATGGAAACTCAAAGTAATAGTTTAAGTGATGTGGCGACTAAAAACACCCTTTTATCGGCAATTGGAAAAGCAAAATCAAAATACAATAAAACACTTGCCAATACCGCAAAAGCAATACAAAAATTAAGACTTTTACATACTGATGCTGTTGAAATTGTAAAAGCTTTAGAGGTTGCAGCAGCACTGAATTCGTTCGATTCAATCAACGGGCAGATGAAAAGTATTGAACAAAGAGTGGACGGTATTATGCAAGAATTAAATATTGCCGTTACAGAAAGTAAAAATTTATACGAGAAAAAAATAACAGAATTAGGTAAATAATACAATATATTTTTTTAGATAGCATATAAATACAATTAAATACGACTATAAAATTTTGATAAAAATAGGCAATATAGAACTTCCTGATTTTCCGCTATTATTAGCGCCGATGGAAGATGTGAGTGACCCACCTTTTAGAGCTTTATGCAAAGAAAATGGTGCCGATGTGGTATATACTGAATTTATTTCTTCGGAAGGATTAATTCGTGATGCAGCAAAAAGCGTTATGAAATTAGATATTTACGAAAAAGAACGTCCTGTTGGGATTCAAATATTTGGTGCAAATTTAGAATCGATGCTACGATCTGTAGAAATCGTTGAAAAATCAAACCCTGATATTATTGATATTAATTTTGGCTGCCCTGTTAAAAAAGTAGTTTCTAAAGGAGCTGGAGCAGGTATTTTAAAAGATATCGATTTGATGGTTTCCCTAACCGAAGCAATGGTAAAACACACCAATTTACCTGTAACGGTTAAAACTCGTTTAGGCTGGGATGAAGACTCTATTAAAATTGTAGAAGTTGCCGAACGTTTACAAGATGTTGGCTGTGCTGCAATTTCTATCCACGGACGAACTCGTGCACAAATGTATAAAGGTGAAGCAAATTGGGCACCGATTGCCGAAGTAAAAAATAACCCTAGAATGCATATTCCTGTGTTTGGAAATGGTGATGTTGATACGCCTGAAAAAGCCATGAGAATGCGTGATGTATATGGTTTAGATGGCTGTATGATTGGTAGAGCTTCTATTGGGTATCCTTGGTTTTTTAACGAAATAAAACATTATTTTAAAACAGGAGAATATTTAGCAAAACCAACCATCGCACAGCGTGTGGAAATGGCTCGAAGACATTTGCAAATGGCAATTGATTGGAAAGGACCTGTTTTAGGGGTTTTTGAAACACGAAGACATTATACCAATTATTTTAAAGGAATCCCACATTTTAAAGAATATAGAATGAAAATGGTTACTTCGGATGCTCCAGAAGATGTTTTTAAAGCGCTTGATGAAGTAGAAGCTAAATTTGGAAATGCAATTATTCCTGATATTAAATAACCTGATACATTTCAAGTAAAAACTACCAATCCTCGCCTATTTCAAAAATATGTGAGGATTTTTTATTTCTTCTGATAAATTTACAAAAATTTACTTTTCAATAAAAGATTTTGAAATTCTCGAACTCGCAATTTTTGCTGAAATATAGCCTAATATTAAAATAGTAAGCATAACAACTAATAAATTAAACCATCTAAACTCTACTGGATAGGCTAAATTTTGGGTAATCATAAAAAGTTCGTAACGCTGTTGAATTATCACCAATAAAACACCTAAAACAAGCCCTACAAACATTCCTGCAAGAGTCAATAAAAAACCTTGTAACACAAATATTTTTTTAATTTCATCAATACTTGCTCCTAAATTATATAGTGTTTTTAGGTTTTGACGCTTGTCAATAATCATCATTATAATAGAACCGATTACATTAAATAAGGCAATGGCTATTATTAAGGTAAAAATTAAATACGAAATAAAATTTTCAGTATTAATTACTTTATAATACAAGGCATTTAATTGCGCTCTGGTTTTTACTTCAAAATTATCACCTAAAAGATGTTGTAATTTCTGTTGAAAATCATCTAAATTAGAAGTTGGTTGTAATTTTAGTTCGATTCCTGAAATTTGATTTTCAGTATAATTTAACAACTCTTGCGCTAAAGATAATTCAGTAAAAACATATTTATTTTGAAATTCTTCTGAACCTGAATACGCTCCTATTACTTGCGTATCAACAGAAGTATAGGCATTATTTGCATTTACAAAACCTTTTCCTGGCTTGGGAACCATAATTTGTAAGGGCGCTCCAAAATTTAAAGCTCCTAACGACAATTTATAAGAAATTCCGTAGCCAATAACTGCTGTATTTTTAAACTCAGGATCAACCCAAGTACCAACAGTTAATAGTGAATCTACAGGAATAATATCCTTATAACTAGCATCTACTCCTTTAATATAAGCAATATGTGTTTTATCTTTATATTTTAAAAACACACGTTCTTCTATTACTTTTGAAATTGTCTTTATTTCGGTATCTTTTATTAATTTCTGATGAACATCATCAGAATATTCAAAAGATTTTCCTTTAACAATACTTATTTTGATATCAGGATCAGAGGCATTTAACAAAGAATCACTAAAAGTTCTTAATCCTGAAAAGCCTGATAAAATTACAAACAACGCCAAAGCCCCTACAACAACGCTAAAAACAGCTATAAATGTAATAATATTTATAGCGTTGGTGCTTGTTTTAGAAAACAGGTATCTTTTAGCGATGTATAAAGGAAATTTCAAATTTTAATAAATTTTAATTAGCCATGTAAAAAAAATTATTAACGTTTTTGACGACGTGGCAATACATCTGGGTTTTGAATAGGATCTACATCATCACCTTTTAAAGACTTATCAATTTCTTCAATATAATCTAAACTATCATCACCAAAAAATAATAATTCTGGCATTCTTCTTAATTGATTTCTAGTACGTTTTGCTAATTCATGACGAATTAACGGCGTGTTAGAAATTACACCTTGTACAATTTCATCTCTTTTATCAGAAGGAAAAACGCTTAAATATATTTTAGCGACTCCTAAATCGGCAGTTACTGAAACTTTAGATACCGATATAATTACTCCTTTCATTCCATTTTGTGCCGCACGCTGTAACACATCTACCAAATCTAATTGCAATACTCCTGCAATTTTTCGTTGTCTGTTCGTTTCTTCCATGCTGCAAATTTAAGGATAAAATAACGGAGTGTAAATTTTATTTTTCAACTAATAATAAAAGCTTTAAAAGCACCTCTTTTTTAGCCGATAAAAACTTCTTATATTTTATTATTTTTACCTTATGGATAAAATAGAACATATTGGTATTGCGGTAAAAAATTTAGCCGAATCGAATACATTATTTACTGCTCTTTTAGGAAAGCCTCCCTATAAAACCGAAAAAGTAGATAGTGAAAGCGTAAAAACATCGTTTTTTAAAACAGGTAAAAATAAAATTGAACTCCTTGAAGCTACAAACCCCGAAAGTCCTATTGCTAAATTTATAGCAAAAAAAGGCGAAGGAATACATCATATCGCTTTTGCAGTTGCCGATATAAAATCAGAAATAAAACGCCTAAAAAAAGAAGGTTTTACCCTATTAAATGAAACACCCAAAAAAGGCGCAGACAATAAATTAGTCGCTTTTTTACATCCTAAAACAACAAATGGAGTTTTAATTGAGTTATGTCAAGAAATCGGATAATACATTCATTTAAAACATCGTAAATATTTGTATCTTGCAAAGTCTAAAACACCTATTCAAGCATGTCTAATTCTTTTGACTCTTTTCAAAAACGCCGCCTACAAACCTCTTACATTTCTGTAGTAGTAAGCATTGCTTTGGTGCTTTTTATGATGGGAATTTTAGGGTTGCTATTGCTTAAATCAACCAATGTAGCCAATCATTTTAAAGAAAAAGTAGTCATGACTATCTTTTTAAAAGATGCAGTTACTAAAACACAACGTCAAAAATTTATAGCAACCCTTGAAAAGGAAAAATACAGCAAAAAGGTGGTTTATATATCTAAAGAGAAAGCCGCTAAAATATACAAAGAAGATTTAGGCGAAGATTTTTTAGTCTTTTTAGGCGATAATCCACTTAAAAATGGCATTGATATTTATTTAAAAGCCGATTTTGTAACACCTGAAAAAATGGAGGTTATAAAAAAACAATTTGGTAAAAATGATTTTATTGCAGAAATAAATTACGATAAACCCTTGGTTAAACTGCTAACAGAAAATATTAAACAAATTAGTTTTTGGCTGTTAGTTTTAAGTGGTTTCTTTGGATTAATGGTTATTTTATTAATCAATAGCTCTATCCGATTATCTATTTATTCGAAACGATTTAACATAAAAACCATGCAAATGGTAGGCGCAACAAAAAGTTTTATACGCCGTCCTTTTATTTTCCAAAGCATCAAATTAGGGCTTTTAGGCGCTTTTATTTCTTTATGCGGATTAGCATTTGTGGTGTATTATATAAACAAACACATTCCTAACTTAAATTTATTAACCGATTATATTTCACTAATTTATTTAGCTGTAGGTGTTTTATTTTCGGCTTTTTTAATTACTTGTATCAGCACATTTTTTGCTACACAGCGTTTTTTAAACTTACAAACAAACGATTTATATTACTAAAATTTTCATGGAAAAAGACAGTATTTCAAAACCAGAATTTTTATTCGGCAAACTAAATTATAGCATTATGTTAATCGGTTTAGCAGTTATTTCACTAGGCTTTATTTTAATGTCAGGTGGCGGAAGCGATGACCCAACTGTGTTTAACGAAGAAATTTATAGCTGGCGCAGAATTCGATTAGCACCAACCTTTGTTATTATCGGTTTAGGAATCGAAATTTATGCTATTTTAGCCAATCCAAAAAAATAAGCATGAATTTATTAGAAGCTATTATCCTTGGTATTATTCAAGGGCTTACCGAATTTTTACCCGTATCGTCAAGCGGACATTTAGAATTAGCAAAAGCAATTTTAGGCGATACTTCGGTACCTGAAGAAAGTTTAACGTTTACCGTCGTTTTACATTTTGCAACCGCATTAAGTACCTTGGTGATATTCAGAAAAGAAGTTGCCGAAATTTTCAGCGGATTATTCCAATTTAAATGGAACGACCCAATGAAATTTTCAGTAAAAATTATAATTTCGATGCTACCAGCGGTAATTATTGGTTTAGCATTTGAAAAACAATTAGAAGCTTTTTTCGGTGGAAAAATATTATTAGTAGGAATAATGTTATTAGTTACCGCCGTATTATTATTATTTGCTGATAAAGCTAAAAACACCAATAAAGAAGTTTCTTTTAAAAATGCTTTAATTATTGGAGTTTCGCAAGCAATTGCTATGTTACCAGGAATTTCTCGTTCAGGAGCTACTATTTCAACGTCGGTTTTATTAGGAATTGACCGTAGTAAAGCCGCTCGATTTTCATTTTTAATGGTCGTTCCTCTTATATTTGGAAAAATAGCTAAAGATTTTTTAGGTGGAGATATTAATTTTCAATCTTCAGAAATTATACCGATATCAGCAGGTTTTATAGCAGCTTTCCTTTCAGGATTAGTTGCCTGTAATTGGATGATTGCTTTAGTTAAAAAGAGTAAATTATCTTATTTTTCAATTTACTGTGCTATTGTAGGATTCATAGCTATTGGATATTCTTTATTCTTTTAATTCAAGTTATTTTCAAATCATTTCAAGTTATTTTTAAGTATGAAAACAGTAGAAGATTATAAAAACGGACAAGTTTTATTAATTGATAAACCCCTAGAATGGACGTCTTTTCAGGTAGTAAATAAATTGCGTTGGCACATAAAACAACGCTTTAACATCAAAAAAATAAAAGTTGGGCATGCCGGAACTTTAGATCCGTTGGCAACAGGTTTATTAATACTTTGTACAGGTAAAAAAACCAAAATTATTGACCAATATCAGGCACAAATAAAAGAATATACTGGTACAATTACTTTAGGAGGAACAACGCCTAGTTATGATTTAGAAACCCAAGTAAATGAAATTTTTTCTACGGATCATATTACCGAAGAATTAATTCATGAAACCACCAAGCAATTTACGGGCGTAATTCAACAGAAACCACCTATTTTTTCGGCGATAAAAAAAGAAGGTGTTCGTTTATATGAACTTGCCCGAAAAGGAGAAACTACCGAAATAAAAACAAGAGAAATTACCATTCCTGTTTTTGAAATCACTAAAATAAATGGCAACAATCTTGATTTTAGAGTTGTTTGTAGCAAAGGAACCTACATTCGTTCATTAGCTTTTGATTTTGGAGCTGCTTTAAAATCAGGTGCTCATTTATCAAAATTAAGAAGAACCAAAATTGGAGATTTTCATGTAGATAATGCCGTAAGCATTGATGAATTTATAAAATCATTAGAAAAAAATTTAGAAGTGGAATAGTTTTTGTTACATAGCGTTAACTATTTTAACGCTATGAAAAAAACACTGCTACTTTTTGCCTTTATATTTACAGTCAACTATACTTTAAAAGCACAAGAAAAACATGCTTTTTTCACAAGTTCCTTAAATTTTACGTTTGCACTTAACGAAAATTACGTATTATTTGAACCTGATGATAATGAGAATATGTTTAAATTTTCCGCTATTTTTATACGTACTGGTTTTGGATATCAATTTAATAACCGCTGGGCAGGTATTGTTAATTTAGGATACGACCACCATCCGAAGTTTGGTTTAAACGCCGTACCAATGTACGGAACACTTCGTTACACTATTTCTAGAGATGATGATGATCGTTTTTTTACCCAAGCTAGTTTTGGTAATATGTGGCGTCCTTCAAAAAATTTTGAAAACGGAAATTATTATGCCCTTGGTTTAGGCATGCAAATTAGCAATTCAAGCAGATGGCTTACTGTTTTACATTTAGATTTTCACCGAAAAAAAATAACAAACTTTAAAAATGGAAACCTAGACAGTGTTTCTTTAGGACTTGGTTTTACTTTTCTTTAAAAATCGGCTATACCAGCTTTCAGAAATTGGCACTTCCCAGTAATTTTCTAACTCTTGTTTTGTTTCAATTAAATTATCAAAAATGATTGTTTTTTCGGTTACTGCTTTGTTTTTAATCAAGCCCTTAAAGTCTTTCAAATCTTTATATTGTGTGTATTCACCTTGTTTAAAACACACATTCATTCTATCTAACAATTCCACCTCGTATTGTGTCTGTAACTGTAAAATAAAACCAACTTGTGCATCAATATCGGCATTTAACAACACAGCATCTTCTGCAGCTGAAAAAATGATAAAACGATTGTATCGTACCTCAAAGGATGCTTTAAAATTCTCATCGTCTAACTTCCACCCCTCAACAAATGTTTTTAATTGCTCGTTTAATCCGTCAATTTCCTTTGGATAAAACTTTCTGTTACATGGATAAATCCAAACCTTTGCCTCTTCTGATAATGTATTAAAATCTACTAACATAATTATTCTTAATCTTAACGGCAAAGATACAGAAAACAAAAGCCTTTTTTTAACAAACAAAAAAACGTTTCGATATATCGAAACGTTTTTTTTATTTTAAGTAAACTTTAAATTCTTATAAAGAAGCTACGTGTTTAGCTAATTTTGATTTTAAGTTAGATGCTTTATTCTTGTGAATAATATTATTCTTTGCTAATTTATCTAACATAGATACAACAGTAGAAAGCATTCCTTGTGCTTCTGCCTTATCTTCAGATGCTTTTAATCTTCTAACAGCATTACGAGTTGTTTTATGCTGATATTTATTTCTTAAACGCTTAGCGTCGTTACTTCTGATTCTTTTAATTGCTGACTTATGATTTGCCATTATGCTAAATTCTTAAAGGTTTATAAAAAACTTTGTAGTCCGTACGGGAATCGAACCCGTGTTACATGGATGAAAACCATGCGTCCTAACCCCTAGACGAACGGACCAAAACAATCATTCTGATTGAGAGTGCAAATATAAAATATTATTTTACATTTACGGTAATTTTATTATTAATTTTTTGTCTTATTAAAATTATAAATTCTATAAAACATCAATTAAATTGTAGTCCGTACGGGAATCGAACCCGTGTTACATGGATGAAAACCATGCGTCCTAACCCCTAGACGAACGGACCGTGACAAACAATTCATCTGATTGCGGGTGCAAATATACAACTGTTTTTCAATCCTGCAAAACTTTTTGTTATTTTTATTTAAAAAAATTTACATGAATTATTTTAAAAGCTACCAAAAACACACTTAAAAGATTAATAAACAGGAAGATACATGTATTTTTAATTTAAATAGAAAAACGTATTATTTTTCATCAATTTCAATACATAAAGTAATTTTAGCTCTTTACCCCTAAATTTTCTCCTACTCCGAGTATTAAAAAGACTAATAAATTTCTGACTAAACTTACTGTTTTTATCAATTTATATTGACTTAACATTGATGAAGGCTTATTTAAATTTCATTTTTTAAAAAATATCACAGAAAAATAAGGAGTCGCATCCTGATTTGCCATAGTTCTCCTGTTAATGCGATGCTGAAATAAATTCAGCATGACGAGAATTTAGTCTTTATTTAATTTTTAAACAAGTTATAAAGGTTCAGGTTCTATTCTTTTTGTACAGTTCTTAAAAACAAGCACAAATGCCTAGCCCCGATTGTAGCAATTGTTTGAGCTCCTTTTTTGATTTTTTTCAAAAAAGAGCGAGTGCGGAAAGCGGGAAATTGCTTCAAAAAAAAATCCTACCGAAGCAGGATTTTTTAATAAAATGTATTTTTATATTAATATGCCTTGGCAAAAAGCACTTTTTTAGTAGATGGATTTCCTGTAAATACACAGGTTCCTGCCTCTTCTTTGGCATCGTTAGGAATACATCTAATAGTTGCTTTTGTAATTTCTTTAATTTTATCTTCAGTTTCTTCAGTTCCATCCCAGTGAGCTGACACAAATCCGCCTTTGTTTTCAATAGCGTCTTTAAACTCATCAAAAGTAGTTACTTCAGTAGTATGGTTTGCTCTATAATCTAAAGCTCTATTAAATAAATTCTCTTGAATATCTTCTAATAAGTTGGTAATAACGTCTACAACGCTATCAATAGCAACCGTTTGTTTTTCGAAAGTATCACGACGAGCAACTTCAACAGTACCGTTTTGTAAATCACGGTTACCCATTGCTACTCGCACAGGAACTCCTTTTAATTCGTATTCGGCAAATTTTGCACCTGGTCTGTAAGTATCTCTGGTATCAAACTTTACTGAAACGCCTTTTTTACGTAATTCTTTTACAATTACATTTACTTTTTCAGAAATTGCTTCTAATTGGTCGTCTCCTTTATGTATAGGGACGATTACCACTTGGATTGGTGCTAATTTTGGAGGTAAAACTAAACCTGCATCATCGGAATGTGTCATTATTAATCCTCCGATTAAACGTGTTGAAACTCCCCAAGAAGTTGCCCAAACGTATTCTTTCTTTCCTTCTTTTGATGTGTATTTTACATCAAATGCTTTGGCAAAATTCTGCCCTAAAAAGTGAGATGTTCCCGCTTGTAAAGCTTTACCGTCTTGCATTAATGCTTCAATAGTTAAGGTATCTTCGGCTCCTGCAAAACGTTCGCTTGCTGATTTTGCTCCTTTTATTACAGGCATCGCCATAAAGTCTTGCGCAAAGGTTGCATATACTTCTTGCATTTGTTTTGCTTCAGCTACTGCTTCGGTTTTTGTGGCGTGTGCTGTGTGCCCTTCTTGCCATAAAAATTCGGCGGTACGCAAAAATAAACGAGTACGCATTTCCCAACGCATTACATTTGCCCATTGGTTTATTAATAATGGTAAGTCACGGTATGACTGAATCCATCCTTTATAGGTGTTCCAAATAATTGCTTCGGATGTTGGACGAATTACTAATTCTTCTTCTAATTTTGCATTCGGATCTACTCTTAATTTCCCTTTGTTCTCTGGGTCGTTTTCTAAACGATAATGTGTTACAACGGCACATTCTTTCGCAAATCCTTCGGCATTTTTCTCTTCTGCTTCAAATAAACTTTTGGGTACAAGTAATGGGAAATAAGCATTTTCATGCCCTGTTTCTTTAAACATTCTATTTAATTCTGCTTGCATGTTTTCCCAAATAGCAAATCCGTAGGGTTTTATAACCATACATCCTCTAACGGCTGAGTTTTCAGCTAAATCAGCTTTTACCACTAATTCGTTATACCATTTCGAATAATCTTCGTCTCTTTTTGTTAAATGTTTGCTCATAATCAAAAGTTTGGCATAAATATTGTTATATTTCATGCGTAAATTGTCTATGCAAAACTACATTAAAAAGGCTACTTGCCCAACAAAGAAATCGTATTTTGTACCCCAGTTTCCCAATTAGTTTTTATAACCTTAAATTTTAAGCCATGAAGTTCCAATATAGCCACACCAAGCTTCCTTTTTACCTACTTTTATTATTGATGTCAGCTACAATTGTTTCATGCGGAACAATGCAAACCGTTGCCAATAATGATGATGGTATTTATGCCGATGACAAACCTATTCAAAAGCCACAACGTACTATTATTGTTGCGAAAACTAAAGAATATAAGGCTCCCAAAGAAAACTATTTCACCAAGGAAGTGGAGCGTTTAGGGGTTTTAAATGACACCGATATTTTTACTGATATTGAGCAATATGCCTCTGAAGAAGCACCTTTTAATGCTGATCAGGATATTAGAAATGATGATACTCAAAATAACTATACAAATAATGAACCTTGGGGTTACAACAAAAACAATAATACCGATGTTGTAATTCATATAAATACAGCACCTCAATGGGGCTATTATAATAATTGGGATGGTTATTACGGAGTAAATTACAACAGACCTTGGTGGCGTTCAAGACATTATGCCTACGGAAATTTTTATAATTACGGGTTTTATAACCGTGGTTATTATGGAATGAATTATTATAACAACCCTTATTATTACCCATACTACAGACGCAACTATTACAGTAACTATAACCGTTATTACAGCTGTCACAACGGTTCGAATCCTTACAGAAGTTACAGAGCTGCATCAAAATATAGAAGAATTGCAACCACTTCAAGAAGAAATACAAAAAGCTATAGAAGAAATACAAATGCTAGTAGAAACAATCGTTCATACAGAAATATAAGAGGTTCTAAAAATACTAGAAATACGACCAATACAAGAAACACCCGGAACACTAGAAATACACGAACAACTCGTGGTAATTCTACTAGAAAATACACACCTTCTAGAAATGCCAATAAAATAAACCGCAATACAAGAAGTACTCGAACAACTAAAAACTCTCGCAGTAATTCAACGTATTCAAGAAGGAACAGTAATAACAATACTAAAAGTTATAACAGACCAACAACATCAAGAAACTCTCGCAGTAATTCAACGTATTCAAGAAGAAATAGTAATAACAATACTAAAAATTATAACAGACCAACAACATCAAGAAACTCTCGCAGTAATTCAACGTATTCAAGAAGAAATAGTAATAGGTCGTCTAACAGCAGAAGTTCAACTAATAACAGACGCTAATTTTCTAAATCAGTTTTACAACTAATTAACAAAAAAATGAAACGAATTTTAACTTTTGCGATACTTATCGCTAGTACATATACTGGTTTTTCACAATCATTAAATTACAACGAATTAGGAACTTTGTTTTCAGGAGATGATACTAACGGAACGGCTCGTTTTGAAGCAATGAGTGGCGCTTTTGGTGCATTAGGTGGTGATATTTCTGCTATAGGGATTAACCCTGCAGGTGCTGTTGTTAGTCGAAAAAGTGTTGTGTCGGCAACTTTAAGTAATCGAAATACCGCCTACTCTTCTATGTATTATGGCAATAAAGCCAATACCGAAAACGCTGAATTTAACCTGAGTCAAGCTGGCGCAATTTTAACTTTTGATAGCGCTTATAATTCTAATTGGAATCGGTTTGCGCTAAGTGTTAATTATCGAATAAAAAAAGATTTTAACAGTGCTTATAACGCTCAAGGAAATAGTAGCGATGCGTATTTTACAGAACATCTTACCGATCCTTCTATCATTTTTGACTATCCTCAAGAACAGTTTATAGAAAACGAAACCACTGGAAAAAGTAGCGTTTACAGCTTCGGATTTTCTGCCGTTCATCTGAATAAATTATCTGTTGGAGCTACCTTAAATTTTCATAAAATTAATTTCACCCAACTTATTAAACTTAATGAGTTTAATAACGATACCGACGGAAACACCTTAGATGCCTTTAATGTTCAAGATAGTTCTTTTGATTCGAATGGTTTTTCGTTAAATGTTGGGTTTATTTATAAGTTTAATCAAAATTTACGTTTAGGATTGGCTTTTGAAACACCTACCTGGTATTATGAAGTTTATGAAAATAGTAATTTAGTACCTTATGATAAAGATGATTTTGTATATCAAAATTACAAAGGATATTTTGATTTAAAAACACCTAACATTAATAATGGAGAGCGTTTAGAAAGCGATAATCCTTTTCAAGAAAATGTTTACCGCTTTAAAACTCCTAGCAGAATTACCGCTAGTGGCGCGTACGTTTTTGGTAAAAAAGGATTAATTAGTATTGATTATACCTATAAAAATTACAAAAACATCAAATTTAGTGATGGTAATTTTTCTGTAGAAAATGACAATTTTAACAATAATTATCGAAATACACATGCTTTAAATATTGGTACAGAATGGCGTTTTGATAACATAAGTATTCGTGGTGGTTACCATTATGAAAAAAATCCAAACCTTATTTTAGGTGGCAATACAAATAAAGATAATTTAAGCGGTTTTTCAACAGGCTTAGGTTATAACTTTGGAAACACAAAAATAGATTTAGCCTACTCTAAACAGCAAAGAAAGCAATTTTACACCATCTATAACACTGGCGATTTAACTACAGATAACAAAACATCTAAAATTTCAGCAACGCTAACCTTTAATTTATAAACACAAGCATAACAGCTTATATTCAAATCCTGCTTTTGCAGGATTTTTTATATACATATATCTCAGTTTTTTACCGTAATTTTGCACTTCATTTCACAACTTATGAGCACGATAAAAATACGTATACAAGAAACCAATAACGAAACTATTTTAAAATTTACAAGCAGTACAATTTTAGTAAACGGCGGTAGTTATGAGTTTAATAATATAGACGAAGCTAAAAACTCACCTTTAGCACAACAACTTTTTTACCTTCCTTTTGTAAAAAAAATACTAATTACTGCTAATTTCATCGCAGTTCAGCGTTATGATATTGTGCAGTGGGAAGACGTAGAAGAAGAATTGCGTGAACAAATTGAAAGCTATTTACAAGATGGTAACAAATTAGTAGAAGAAGTAAATACTAAAAAAGAAGCTGTTGAAGTATATGCCGAAGTTACTCCTAACCCTGCGGTTATGAAATTTGGTTCAAATAAAGCACTTACTCAAACAGATGTTGAGTTTAAAAATATCGAAGAAGCTAGTAAATCATCGCCTTTAGCGCAAGAATTATTCGGATTTCCGTTTGTAAAAGAAATTTTTATTTCTGAAAATTACGTGTCTATTACAAAATATGACATGATTGAATGGAATGAAGTACACCAAGAAATTCGCTCTTTTATTAGAACTTATATTCAAGAAGGAAAAATAATTATAAAAGAACTTCCTAAGCAACAAACCAAAGAAAATGTTGAAATTCCGAAGGAAGATTTAACAGCTACAGAAGCTGAAATTGTTGCTATTTTAGATGAATATATTAAACCAGCCGTAGCCTCTGATGGTGGGAATATTGCCTTTCAATCGTACAATAAAGATACTAAAATAGTTAGTGTAATATTACAAGGTGCTTGTAGCGGTTGCCCCTCATCAACGGTAACTTTAAAAAATGGTATTGAAACTATGCTTAAAGATATGCTACCTAATAAAATTAATCAAGTAGTTGCTATTAACGGATAATTTATAAAAAAGATGTCTAAAACAATCAAACCATACAAAGATTCTGACTTAGGAAAAAAAGAACAAGTAGCTAAAATGTTTGACAATATTTCTGAAGATTACGACGGATTAAACCGTGTTATCTCTTTAGGGATTGATGTTAGCTGGCGAAAAAAAGTAGTAAAATTAATAGGCGAAAATAATCCTAAACAAATTTTAGATATCGCTACTGGTACTGGTGACTTAGCTTTAATGATGGCAGATTTAAACCCTGATAAAATTGTAGGTTTAGATATTTCTGCAGGAATGTTAGAAGTTGGTAAGCAAAAAATTGCCAAAGCTAATTTAACCCATAAAATAGAAATGATTGTTGGTGATAGCGAAAAAATGCCTTTTGAAAACAATACTTTTGATGCAATAACAGTTTCTTTTGGAGTTAGAAATTTTGAAAACCTAAATAAAGGATTAACTGAAATATACCGTATTTTAAAACCTGGAGGTAAATTTGTAGTCTTAGAAACCTCTAACCCTACTAAATTTCCCTTTAAACAAGGATATCAATTTCACACTAATATTTTACTACCTATTATTGGAAAATTATTTTCAAAAGATAAAGTAGCATATTCTTATTTATCAGAAAGTGCAAATTCTTTTCCTTTTGGTGAAGCTTTTAACAATATTTTACAAAAAAATGGGTTTAAGAATGTAAATAATTTACCTGTAACTTTTGGAGTTGCATCAATTTACACCGCTTTTAAATAATATGTTAAAAAAAATTTTACTTTTCGCATTTTTCGGATTTTTTACCCTATGCCTTCGGGCACAACGTGAGAAAATATTAAATCTACCTAGTTTTGATAAACATATTTTTCATTATGGTTTTTACTTAGGGGTAAACAATAATGGCTATAAAGTGAGCTATAAACCTAGCTCTTTTAAAAATGCTGAAGTTGAAGTGTCAAGTTCTGTAGGCTTTAACGTTGGTTTAATTGCCGATTTAAAATTACACAACAATCTTAATTTACGATTTGAACCAGGGTTAATGTCAAATACAAAAACATTATTTTTTAAGCATATTCCTGGAACAGAAAATATACATACTAGAGAAGTTAGTGCTACCTATTTGCACTTGCCTTTGCTACTAAAAATGAGTACTAATAGGCTTAATAACATACGTCCTTATGTATTAGGAGGAATATCGTATGATTATAATTTTTCTAGTAATGAAAAAAATAGTGATGATAATGCCGTTGGTGAATTTAGAACTACCACTAGTAATGTGCTTTACGAAATAGGTATTGGTATTGACCTCTATTTAAGTTACTTTAAATTATCACCTTCTATTAGAGGTATTTTCGCTATTAATAATGAACTCATACCCGATAACAATTCACCTAGTCAATGGACAGACCCCGTTGATTACTTAGGAACACGAGGCGTATTTTTACACCTATCATTTGAATAATTAAAAAGCCACTGTTAATATTAACAGTGGCTTTTTTGTAAAGATAGAAGTCCCCCGAAATCTACCTTACTTATTAGACACTTATTTTACTTATAAGTCACATATAATAACAAAAAAATGACCATCGATAAGATGGTCATTATGATAAAGAACAATGTCTTTATCTATAAGATAGAAGTCCCCCGAAATCTATCATGTTTATTCATTTTTATAATAAAAATGAAAGCAAATATAAGATAAAAAAGCAATTAGCCTACTCATTTTCAATAACTATTTTACTATCTACCACCTCTTTAATTGGAAAAACGACATTCCCTTGAGTTGTTGTAACAGTTAAACAAATATTATCAATTGCAGTTACAATACCTTTAACATCTCCTATTGTTACTTTTTTTCCAATACCTACATTTTTTCTTGAATAATAGCCATAAAGCAATCGAACTACAACTTCTTTAGCTCCTAAACCAAAAGATAAAGTAAATGCTAAAAGAACAGAACCTATTAAAAGTGTTAAATTACTTTTTATTACAGATGTATCAACCCCTGCCTGATCTAATGCTGTTATCGTTAAAAAAACTACAATTAAATAAAAAGCAATATTTCCAACTAAATTACCTCCAGAAATTTCTAACGATTTAAACATTGTTTGAGTTGCTTTTTTAAGAACAGTTCCTAAATAAACACCTGCTACAAAAATTCCAATTGCTGTTAATAACTTCGGTAAATAAGCAAAAAAACTTTTTATACCTTCTGATACAGCTTCTAATCCAAAAATACTAGAACCTGCCATAACAAATATTAGTATTAAAAACCACCTTAGTATAGTAAGTATTACATTAGTTAATACAATATTTATAGTTGAATTACCAAAAATTTCTGTTTTACTTAATTTTTTAGACCATTCATCAATTTTTGTTTTAGACAATCCTTTTCTTACAATATATAGAAAAACTTTAATAATTAACCAAGCTAAAATTACAAAGCCAATAAACCCAAGTACAGTTGGTAACGAATCAATAATATTTTTAAAAACATCTTTAAAAGGTTCTAAAATATCAATTTTTAATACATTCATGATGGTGTTATTATTTAATTTTATTCTTAGAGTTATTATTCGTTTTTAGTTTCTTTTTTAGACACACCGCCTCCCAATAAATCAGCAATTGTACTTGGGTATTTCACCACAAATAAATCAGCTATATCTATCGATAGCTTTATCATTGCCACATCTTTAAGTACTTTACTTTTGAGTACCTCTGGCAATTCTTCATTATGTAATATTTTCTTAAATGGATTTTCCATAATTATCACAGTGTGTTATATACTTTTATAACTTTTTCTTTGGCTCTTTTTAAACGCATTTTTACGGCACTATCACCTAAACTCAAAGCCTCTGAAATTTCTTTAATGCTCATATCATCTTGATATTTCATTAATAAAATCATTTTTTCAGGTGCAGCTATCATTTCAAGTACTTTTGCTAATTTATCCGCCTTTAGTTCAAATAATTCGGCATCGTCAATTTCATCTTCATTACTTTCTTCTTTTATTTGATCTGTTACAACAGTAACTTTTTCTTTTTTTTTCTCTTTATTTCTTTGTACATAATTTACGCAGAAATTATAAGTAAAAGAATATAACCAGGTAGAGAATTTTGATTTCCCTTTAAAAGTTCTTAATTTTACAAACAAACGGATAAACACATCGTGTGTTAAATCTTGGGCTTCTTGTTTATTTTTAGAAAAACCGTAACATTTATTATACACAACGCCCGCATAACGGTCATATAAAACAGCAAATAAATGAGAATCATTTTTCTCTACTATTTTACTAACCAGCTCTTCATCGCTTAGTTTTGTAATATCAATACTTTTCAATAGTTAAGTTTGGTTCTTAATTTATAGTTCGACTTACAATTAGTGAGACACTTTTTTTTTAAAAAGGTCACCTTCATTTTTTATAAAAGAGCTAATTTAATAATTCTTTAATTGATATTTAGTTTTAAATAACAATTATTACACATTAATTTTTAAGACTAAAAAACAATTAGTAATTGAAGAAATAATAATTATTAAAAAAAACACTAAAATAAAGATTTACAAGTTCTTATAAATTTCTGAGATTTTATCTTTAGCACGTTTTAAACGCATTTTTACAGCACTATTCCCTATATTTAATGTATTTGATATTTCTTTGATACTCATATCGTCCTGATATTTCATTAGTAAAATCTTCTTTTCAGAAACAGCAATCATACGAAATGCTTTTGCTAATCGAATTGATTTTAATTCTAAAAATAAAGCTCCTTCTTTTTCGTCTTTAATATTTTCGTCTTTAATTCGGTCTGTTATAACAGTAATTTTTGCATTCTTTTTATAACTGTTTCTTTGCACATAATTTACACAAAAATTATACGTAAAAGAATACAACCATGCTGAAAATTTAGATGTTCCTTTAAACGTTTTTAATTTAATAAATAATCTGATAAAAACATCATGCATTAAATCTTCGGCTTCCTGTTTATTTTTAGAAAATCCATAACATTTATAAAAAACCATTCTAGAAAACCGATTATATAATACACCAAATAAAGCAGTATTATTTGTACGAACAATTTGGTAAACTAAATCTTCATCTGTTATTTTTGTAGCTGTTGCATTCATAGTCGTCTGATTTATATTATAAATTAAATAAATAATAACTCTTTAAATTTTTAAACGAGATAAAACAGCATTTTGTGTAGACCAAGGGTAGTTAAGTATCTTTTAAAAAATAATTATTTTTTTTGTAACATTTACAAACAATACTACGTATAATATAGTGTAAGGACGAATGATGAATTAAAAAAGTACTTAATTACGATGAGACAACTTAAAATTACCAAGCAGGTTACCAATAGAGAAACTGCCTCTTTAGATAAATATTTACAAGAAATAGGAAAAGTAGATTTAATTACTGCTGATGAAGAAGTAGAATTAGCACAAAGAATTAAAGCTGGTGACCAAAGAGCATTAGAAAAATTAACTAAAGCTAACTTACGTTTCGTTGTTTCGGTTGCTAAACAATATCAAAATCAAGGTTTAACGTTACCTGATTTAATTAACGAAGGTAACTTAGGTTTAATTAAAGCAGCTAAACGTTTTGATGAAACTCGTGGTTTTAAGTTTATTTCATACGCTGTTTGGTGGATTCGTCAATCAATTTTACAAGCATTAGCTGAACAATCTCGTATTGTACGTTTACCGTTAAATAAAATTGGTTCTATCAATAAAATTAACAAAATGTACGCCTTTTTAGAGCAAGAAAACGAAAGACCTCCAAGTCCTGAAGAAATTGCTAAAAAGTTAGACATGACTGTGAATGACGTTAAAGAATCTATGAAAAACTCTGGTCGTCACGTATCAATGGATGCTCCTTTAATTGAAGGTGAAGATTCTAATTTATATGATGTATTAAACTCTGGTGAATCTCCAAACCCAGATAAAACTTTATTACACGACTCATTACGTATTGAAATTAACCGTGCCTTAGAAACATTAACGCCTCGTGAGGCTGATGTTGTTAAATTATATTTTGGTTTAGGAGAACACCAACCAATGACTCTTGAAGAAATTGGTGAAACTTTCGATTTAACTCGTGAGCGTGTTCGTCAAATTAAAGAAAAAGCTATCCGCAGATTAAAACATACCTCTCGTAGTAAAATTTTAATGACTTACTTAGGGTAATCAATTATTTTAAATATTTAAATTATCAGTAAAAACTCTCAAATTAATTTTTGAGAGTTTTTTTATTTGAAGCTATTTCCTGCTTTCGGCTATATCTTTTTTTCATTCTTCAAAAAAGGATGCCGCCTCTATCAGGGCTAAAAAACTAGAACTCCTATTTATACATTTGCATTATAAAAAACATTTGATTATTTTTTTATAACACTAATTATTTATCTTTGCCAACTAACAACACAACAATAAATTAATGAGTAATTTAATTGCACCTTCAGTATTAGCAGCAGATTTTGCTAACCTACAAAGAGACATCGAAATGGTAAATAATAGTGATGCCGATTGGTTTCATATTGATATTATGGATGGTGTATTTGTACCAAACATATCTTTCGGAATGCCTGTTTTAAAAGCAATTGCAAAACACGCAACAAAAACAATCGACGTGCATTTAATGATTGTTAACCCTGACCAATATATTGAAATTTTTGCCGATTTAGGAGCAGATATTTTAACTGTACATTATGAAGCTTGTACACACTTACACAGAACAATTCAAGCAATTAAAGCAGCAGGAATGAAAGCTGGTGTAGCATTAAATCCGCACACACCAATTGCTGTTTTAGAAGATATTATTCAAGACTTAGATATGGTATGTATTATGAGTGTAAATCCAGGTTTTGGAGGGCAATCATTCATTGAAAACACCTATAAGAAAGTAAGTCAGTTAAAACATTTAATTGAATTTTCTAATTCAGAATGTAAAATAGAAATTGATGGTGGTGTAACCGATAAAAATGCTAACAAACTTATTGAAGCAGGTGCAAATGTACTTGTAGCAGGTAGCTATGTTTTTAAAAGTGATAATCCTACAGAAACTATTGAAAATTTAAAAAATTTGATTAATTAAAAAGTTTAATTTTATCAAAAAACATAAAAAAAGGAGGCTTTTTCAGCTTCCTTTTTTATGATAAATTTTTATTAAAACGACTACTTAAAACTGTGCGATTAAATAATTAATTAAATCGGTACTCGTAACAATTCCTACCAATTCATTGTTGTCAACAACAGGCAAAGCGTGAAATTCTTTTTTTGCTAAAATTTTAGCCACCTCTTTTACCGTTGTAGACGAGTCTACAGAAATCAAATTTTTTGCCATCACTTGTTCAATAGTAAACATATTATAAACCACAGCATCTACCTCGTTTTCATCATCATAAATAGCATCAGCAAAACTTATTCTTAATAAATCGGTATAACTTAACATTCCTTTTATTTTTGAATCAATAACAACAGGAATATGCCGTATTTTTTCTTTTTTAAACAACTTTTCTGCTGTCATTAAATCATCCGAAGTACTTAAAGTAAGTACATTTTTAGTCATTATTTCTGAAACTTTTGTATTTTTATTCATCATATTTTATTTATCAGTATAAATTTCAGCAATTAAATCAATTTAAAAGCAAACTAAAATCAGCTATTATTCTTTTATTTTTTTGTAAATTATCGGCTAAAAATCATTAAAATTGATAGAAAAACTACAACAGCATTACGACTATTTATTTGAAGATGCTTTACTTGAACAGATAGCCAGCGTAGCAGTATATAAAGAGTTTAAAGAAAATACGGTAATCATTGATGCCGATAGCGCTATCTTTTCTATTCCGTTAATTCTTAGCGGAGCAATTAAAGTTTTAAGAGAAGACAAAGACGGCGATGAATTGGTGTTATACTACATTGAAAAAGGCGACACCTGCGCCATGACACTTTCCTGTTGTATCAACGAAACCAAAAGTAAAATTAAAGCCGTTACCGAAACCGATGTTACGGTGCTAATGATTCCAAAAACTAAAATGTCGGAATGGTTTACTAAATATAAAAGCTGGCAAGAATATATTTTACAAAGCTATCATTCAAGGCTTAATGAATTTATTGAAGCGGTCGATTCTATCGCTTTTTTAAACATGAACGACCGTTTATTAAAATACTTAAAAGATAAAGCAATGGTTGTTGGAAATGATGTTTTAAATGTTACTCACCTACAAATAGCTAACGATTTACACAGCTCAAGAGTTGTAATTTCTCGGCTTTTAAAAGCGTTAGAAAGAGAATCCAAAATTGAATTACATAGAAATCAGATAAAAATATTAGAGCTTTAATGTGTTTTTAGAGTTTTAATTTCACAAGGAAACAGTTTTACAACACAACTCTTTTCAGGAAACAATAAAGCAATAACCTTAAAATAAGATTATTGCTTTTTATTTTTGTGACTGCGAAGAGATTCGAACTCCCAACCATCAGAGCCGAAATCTGATATTCTATCCAGTTGAACTACGCAGCCATTTTAACTTAAAATTTAAGCTAATGTTTTTTTAACAATTGCTGATATTGTTGTGCCATCGGCTTTTCCTGCTAATTCTTTTGATGCCATTCCCATAACTTTCCCCATATCTTTCATTCCTGTTGCCTTTGTTTTGGCGATAACCTCAGCTACTACTTTTGCAATTTCTTCTTCGGATAAAGCCTCAGGTAAGAACTGCTCTAAAACTGCTGCTTCTTCAAGTTCTGGCTTTGCTAAATCATCTCTTTTTTGTTGGGTAAAAACAGCAGCACTATCTTTACGTTGTTTCACTTGTTTTTGAATAATTTTAAGTGCTTCTTCTTCTGATATTTCTCCTACTGATGTTTGAGTATTTGCAATCATAAAAGCCGATTTTAAAGCTCTAAGCGCCGTTAAAGCAACGGTATCTTTTGCTTTCATAGCTACTTTCATTTGTTCTATTACTTGTTTTTGCAATCCCATTTTTTTATTTTTTAGTTAAAAAATTCCCGATTAAACAGGAATTTTTAAATATTTTAAAAAGACATTTTTATTAATCTACATTATCGTGTAAAAATGAATTATTTGAACGTGATAATTTGTTGTTTTCTGTATTTAATTTCGTGTCTGATTTACTAATTGATGAATCCGTATTAATATCGACACCTAATCTTTTATAAGCAGGCTGACGCTCTATTTCATCAATATTTTTACCTACTTGGTCATTAAATTTATAATTATACCCTTTCATTTTATCACGTCGTTCTTGCGTTCTTTTTTGCAATTCCGAAATGGTAATACTTAAAGGAGATATTTCTTCAGCTGTCGCATCATTTTCATTAATGTCTTGTACTTTTTTTGTTCTTACCTGAAACCTCAATGCTTCTTCAACTTCTTCTCTAGCTACAGGGTTTGAGCTTTTTCTAATTGTTGGTTCTGCATCAAAAGTATCTAAAATATAGCGTTTTTCAACTTGCTGATTTGATTTTGAAGCATTAGAATTTGTATTTTCCTTTGGTTCGTTAATAGGAGTTTCGGTTTTTGGAGCTACCTGATCATACGAATTTGTAGGCAAATCAAATAATAAGTCTTGCTCAAAAGGTTCTTGCGGTACCTCTTTATATTCACTTGCCTGATTGGCTATATTTGTAATAATAAAATCATCTTCAGAAACTGTATCTGGTGTAATTTCATCATAAACAACATTTATAGCAGCTATATTATCCGTAGGACTATTTGATTTAAACCTTGGTACTTCTTGTTCGTCATCATCATCCTTTAAAACAGTGACAACTCTACGAGGTTTATCGGAAGAAAGCGGTTCGTTTACCGAAAGTGGTTCATTTACACCCGATGCGCCTTTTTTTCTGCTTGCAATGGTATGTGATGTAGGGTCTTCATCTTCTAAAGTATGAACAATTTTAGGTACTTCAGTATTTGTAATTGTACCTTGTTGGTCTGCAGTAAAACCTGTAGCAACAATTGTTACCGATATACCATCTTCAAGGGTTTCATCTTCTCCAACCCCCATAATAATATTGGCATCATAACCAGCTTCATCTTGAATATGCTCATTAATTTCCCCTATTTCATCTAAAGTTACTTCATTAACTCCTGAAATAATTAACAACAGTACGTTTTTAGCACCTGTAATTTTATTATCATTAAGTAAAGGAGAATCTAGGGCTTTTATAATGGCATTTTTAGCGCGATTTTCACCTGATTCTTTTGCCGATCCCATAATAGCAGTTCCACTATTAGAAAGTACTGTTTTAGCATCGTGTAAATCAATATTTTGTTTATAGTGGTGTGTAATTACTTCTGCGATTCCTTTGGCAGCAGTAGCTAAAACCTCATCGGCTTTAGAAAAACCAGCTTTAAATCCTAAGTTTCCGTAAACTTCTCTTAATTTATTGTTATTAATAACAATAAGAGAATCTACATTACTACGAAGTTCATCTATTCCATCTTGTGCTTGTTGACTACGTCTTCTTCCTTCAAATTGAAATGGCATTGTAACGATTCCTACCGTTAAAATATCCATATCTTTTGCTATTTTCGCAATAATAGGCGCAGCACCAGTACCAGTACCACCTCCCATACCAGCAGTAATAAAAACCATTTTGGTATGGGTGCTTAGCATTTGTTGAATTTCTTGAATACTTTCGGCAGCTGCTTGTGCTCCAACATCAGGATTTGCACCTGCACCTAACCCTGATGTTAAGTGTGCACCTAATTGAATTTTATTAGGAATCGGACTGCTTTCTAACGCTTGTGCATCTGTATTACAAATTACGAAATCTACTCCGTGAATTTGCTTACTAAACATGTGATCTACCGCATTACTTCCTCCCCCACCAACACCAATCACTTTAATAGCATTCGACTGTGTTTTTGGCATATCGAACGAAATGTTATTGAATTCTGTGCTCATAACTTTCCTGTTTATAATTTTTATTTACACTTCTATTTTGAGGGGATAAAAGGTGTTTTTTATTTTGTTTTATTTTTATAATAACTTATTCTGCGTTGTCTAAGAAATCTTTAAATCTTTCTGTAAATTTATCAAAAAAAGATTTAGATTTCTCTTTCTCTCTTTCTTTTTCTTCTCTTTCTTTTTCTTCTTTTTTTCTTTCTTCTTCTAAAAACGTTTCATTATCGATTTCGTTTTCAACTTCAGGTGGTACTAATTCTTCGGGTATTTCCTTGACTTCTTTTTTTAGTCCTTCCATTAGTAATCCTACAGCTGTTGCGTATGCAGGGCTAGATAAGGCTTGATCAGAATCATCTGCTAAATGTTCATCTGGATATCCTATACGAACGTCCATTCCTGTTATATATTCTACTAACTGTCTTAAATGTTTTAATTGAGAGCCTCCTCCTGTTAATACAATTCCTGCAATTAATTTTCCTTTTTCGGTTTCATGCCCATAATTTTTTATTTCTAAATATACATGCTCAATAATTTCTTGTACTCTTGCATGAATTATTTTCGATAAATTTTTAAGGGTAATTTCTTTTGGTTCTCTGCCTCTTAAACCAGGTATAGAAACAATTTCTGTTTCTTTATTTTCTCCCGGCCATGCCGAACCAAATTTCACTTTTAATAACTCGGCTTGCTTTTCAATAATTGAGCAACCTTCTTTTATATCTTCAGTAATTACATTTCCTCCAAAAGGAACTACAGCTGTATGACGAATAACACCGTCTTTAAATATTGCTAAATCAGTTGTACCTCCTCCAATATCAATTAAAGCAACTCCTGCTTCTTTTTCTTCTTGACTTAACACAGCTGCCGCCGATGCTAATGGCTCTAAAGTTATTTCTGATAAATTTAAGCCAACACTTTTTACGCATCTGCCGATATTTCTAATAGAAGATATTTGACCAACAACTACGTGAAAATTAGCTTCTAATCGTCCGCCATACATTCCAATAGGTTCTTTAACATCTGACTGACTATCTACTTTAAATTCTTGTGGTAAAACATGAATAATTTCTTCACCAGGTAGCATTACTAATTTATGTACTTGCCCTACTAGACTTTCAATATCAGTATCACTAATTACCACATCTGATTTTTCACGTGTAATATAATCGCTATGATGTAAGCTTCTAATATGTTGTCCTGCAATACCTACCACTACATTTTCTATAGACTGCCCTGAAATACTTTGTGCTTCATTAACTGCTTGTTCTATAGATTCAATTGTTTGCGTAATGTTATTTACAACACCACGTTTTACACCTAAACTTTTAGCTTTACCAATACCCAAAACCTCTAATTTGTCGTATTCATTCTTACGACCAATCATTGCTACAATTTTGGTAGTACCAATATCTAAACCAACGGCTATTTTATTGTTTTTCATCTTGCTTTTGTTTTGTGCACACAACTTGGTTGTGGTATTTTACATTTATTGTCTTATATTTTTTAATTGTTTTATCAATCAAAGCTTTATTATAAAATGCGATTAATTTTTTAAACTTAATTGCTTCTTTTTCAAGCTTTCCAAAAATTATTTTATAACTACCACTACGAACGGTAAATATATATTCCTTTTTTCTATTTTTTTGAATTGCTACAATTTCTTTACTAAAAAAATTATAGTTTTCTATTTTTTTTATCAACTGTATTAGCTCCTTTATATCTTTCGGATTATTCCTTACTCCTGATATTAAGGGTACTCTTGCCGAAAAATTTGATGATAATGGAATTTCGACACCAAATTCATCAATATAATAAGACGCATGTTCATTTACAATACGAGCTATTGGTTTACGCTGTTTTATCAATGTTTTCAATACACCATCAATGGTCAAATAAACAGTTGCTTTTTCAACATAAGGGTTTCCTAAAACATTCGTTTCTAAAAAGTGTAAATTTACTACTCTTTTTCGTTGATTTTTAACAAAGCCACTATTTTGTATTAACATTTTATCAACCATACTGTGTGTCAAAAAGTTATTATCACCCTCTTCAAATTCAACTACTGTGTTTTTTACTTCTTTTAAACCGTTTTTATTGCTTGTGAACCCATATAAAAAGCCTAAAAAAAGCAACAACAAGAAAAAAGACACGTATGTAGCTATTGTTTTCATTGTTAATTTTTATGTTTTTGGATTAAATCATCTCTTATACCATCTATCAATAAACCGATATCCCCCGCACCAATCATAACTATAATATTAGACCCTTTTTTTAAAATTTCGTCACTTAATTTATCTTTAGAAATTAATATTTTATTTTTTAATTTTACTTTTTCTAATAACCAAGATGATGTTACCCCTTTTATAGGTAATTCTCTTGCAGGATAAATATCTAACAAAAGTAAGTCATCAAACCTCGAAAGAGCCTTAGCAAAGTCAGCTACAAAGTCTTTAGTTCTACTAAACAAATGAGGTTGAAAAACTCCTAATATTTTCTGGTTAGGATACATTTCCTTTACCGAAGTAATTACAGCGTTTATTTCTGTTGGATGATGTGCATAGTCATCTATCAATACTAAGTTTTCCGTTTTAATTTTATATGAAAATCTACGCTGAACCCCAGTAAAAGTTTTCAACTGGTTTTTAATATTTTCTAACGTAACACCATAAACATCTGCCATTGCTAAAGCAGCTAAAGCGTTCATCATGTTGTGTTTCCCTGGTAAATTAAAGGTGATATTTTTTATAGTTTCTGTAGGAGTATCTACATCAAAAACATAAGCACCTGTTCCTATTTTTACGTTATATGCCCTATAGTCGGCAGCTTCATTGACAGCATAAGTTAGCCCTTTTAATGGCAGTCCTTTTGCTACAATTAAAGTATCAGAAACCTTATTTGCAAAATCTTTAAAAGATTCTTGTAGCATTTCATTTTCACCATAAATATCTAAATGATCGGCATCCATAGAAGTAATACAAGCAATATTTGGCGATAATTTTAAAAATGATCTATCAAATTCATCAGCTTCTACAACCGATATTTTATCTTCTCCTAAAATTAAATTTGAATTGTAATTTTCTGAAATTCCACCTAAAAAAGACGTTGCTTTTTCGGGCTGCATAATATGCCCTAAAATTGCCGACGTTGTTGTTTTACCATGTGTTCCTGCAACGGCTAAACATTGAGTGTTTTTGGTAATTTCACCTAAAATTTCAGCTCTTTTTAAAATCGTAAAGCCATTATTTTTAAAATAAGTCAACTCTTGATGTGTACTCGGAATTGCAGGTGTGTAAACAACCAGTGTTTTTTGAGTGTTTAAACAAGAAAGTGGTATATTTTTCACTCCATCTTCAAAATGAATTTTTACGCCAATAGTTGTTAATTTTTTTGTAATCGGACTTGATGTTTTATCGTAACCAAATACGTTTTTTCCATTTACAGAAAAATAACGTGCAATTGCACTCATACCAATACCTCCAATTCCTATAAAATAGACGTTATGTATTTCTTTTAAATCCACTAATTAATTAATTTTTCTATTTCGTTAACAATATCTTTTGTTGCCTTTGGCAATGCCAATTTTTTCATATTTTTGCTTAAATCGGCTTGTTTTTCGGTATCTTTTAACAATCCTTTCAATACTTTTGGAAATTCTGTTAGTTCTTTTTCTACTACCAAAATCGCGCCATTTTTATCAACAATAGCTTTGGCGTTTTTAGTTTGATGGTCTTCCGCTACATTTGGCGACGGAATAAAAATGGTAGGCTTACCAACAATACATAATTCTGAAACCGAACTTGCTCCTGCTCTTGATATTATAAAATCGGCAGCAGCATACGCTAAATCCATTTTATTTAAAAAGGCATGAACTTGCACGTTTTCTAAATTATTATAACGCTTATAATCGTCAATATAAAGTTTTCCACACTGCCAAATTAACTGCACGTTTTGAGCCTTAAAAAAATCTAAATTTGCTTGAATTAATTCATTTATTTTTCGAGCCCCTAAACTTCCTCCTAAAATTAAAATTGTTTTTTTAGCTTTATCTAATTTAAAAAAAGTTTTCCCTTCGGATATTTTCTCGGTAATATTCAATAAATCTTGTCGTACAGGATTTCCTGTTTTGATAATTTTATCCCTCGAAAAAAAACGTTCTAAACCATCGTAAGCAACACATATTTTATGCGCTTTTTTACTTAATAATTTGTTGGTAATTCCTGGGTAAGAGTTTTGTTCTTGTACCAGAGTTGGAATGTTTTTTTTACCTGCAACCATTAATGTGGGTCCGCTTGCAAAACCACCTGTTCCAATGGCAACATCTGGCTTAAATTTTTTAATAATAACGTGTGCTTTCCATAAACTATGGACTAATTTTACCGGAAAAAGTAAATTTTTAAAGGTTATTTTTCGTTGAATTCCTGCAATCCATAATCCTTTAATTTCATAGCCAGCTTCCGGAACTTTTTGCATTTCCATTTTATCTGAAGCACCAACAAACAAAATTTTTGCTAATGGATAACGTTCTTTTATTTCGTTTGCAATGGCAATCGCTGGGTAAATATGCCCACCAGTTCCGCCACCACTTATAATAACACTAATCGCCTGTTTCATGTAAAATATTTAAAGGGTTATCATCTAAAATAGCTTCTTCTGTTTCATTTTGAGAAGCACTTACACTCAATATCATTCCTAAGGCAAAACAAGTCATCCAAATAGATGTACCTCCACTACTAATTAGCGGAAGTGTTTGCCCAGTTACAGGTAATATATTTACGGCAACTGCCATGTTAATCATCGCTTGAAATACGATAGGTATTCCTACGGAAAGCACCATTAGTGTACCAAAAATAGTTGTTGTTTGTTTAGCAGTAATTAAAATTCTTAATAATAGTACCAGGTAAATAACAACAATTACCACAGCACCTACAAGTCCCCATTCTTCAATAATAATGGCATATATAAAATCGGAAGAAGACTGTGGTAAAAAGTTTTTCTGCACACTTTTACCTGGACCTTTTCCTATCATTCCACCTGTTACGATGGCTATTTTTGCTTTTTCTACTTGATAATTTTCTTTTATGTCAACTTTATAAAACCCTTCAATCCTACTTTGCCAAGTATTTACACGGTTTGGCATTACTTCAGGGAATGCTTTTGCTACCAAAATAAAAAACACCAATGAAAGAAGTCCTATACCAATCACATTACCAATATATTTTAACGGATACCCTCCAATAAATGTCAATAATAAAACCATTAAAAAAAGAATGGCTGTTGTTGAGAAGTTCGCTGGAAGTATCAATAATAAAATTATAGAAACAGGTAACCACAATTGTAACAAGCTTTCTTTAAAGTTGATGAATTTTTCTTTATTCTTTGCTAAATACCTTGAAACATAGGTCATCAATACCAAACCTGCTAAAGTAGAGGTTTGAAAACCGATGCCTACAAACGGAATTCGAATCCATCTACTAGCATTTGCTCCACCTATTATTTTCCCCTGTGCCAAGGTAAACACCAATAATAAAACAACTACAGGAAGCATTAAAACTGACGCACCACTAAAATACCTGTATGGAATTTTATGAACACCATAAATAACAGCAAAACCAGTTATTAATAATACAACATGCTTCATTAAATGCCCTAGCGTAGAGCCATTACCTACCACATAAACCAAGTTGGTACTTGCGCTATATATAGGCATAAATGAAAATATTGCTAGCAATGCCACAATAGTCCAAATAGTTTTATCTCCTTTTATTTGCTTAAAAATTGTTTTAATCAATCAGTTTGGTTTTATAAATTATAAATTGCTTCTTTAAATTTTGTACCTCTATCTTGATAGTTTTTAAATAAATCAAAACTCGCACATGCTGGCGATAACAAAACAGTATCGCCTGAATTTGCTAATTTACTTGCTGCTGCTACTGCTTTATCGGCTGTATTAGTTTCAATAACAGCAACAAGGTTCGCAAAGGCTTCTATAATTTTTTGATTATTTTCTCCTAAGCAAACGATCGCTTTTACTTTTTGTTTTACTAATGGTAATAATTCGGTATAATCATTTCCTTTATCAACACCGCCAACAACCCAAACTATTGGGGTTTTTATACATTCTAGTGCATAAAAAACAGCATTTACATTGGTTGCTTTACTATCATTAATAAATTGTACGCCATTTACTTTTTGGACATATTCTAATCGATGCTCAACAGCTTGAAAATCTGACAAACTTTTAGCAATTACATTAGTATTTATTTGTAATAGTTTTGCAGTTATTGCAGCTGCCATTGCATTTTTAATATTGTGTTTGCCTTTTAACGCTAAATCATCAATTTTGATTAAAACTTCTTCGGTTTCTAGTTTTATTATTATTTTATCATCCCTTAAAAAAGCACCATATTCCGATTCTTTTTCAATTGAAAAAGGGATTTTTTGAGCCTTTGTAGTATTCTTTTTTAGCCAATTTTGTATTTCTATATCATCAGCATCATAAATTAAAAAATCGGTTGCTGTTTGATTTTTTGTAATGCGAAATTTTGAATTTATATAATTACCAAAATTATAATCATATCTATCTAAATGATCTGGCGATATATTTGTAACAACAGCAATATGTGGGCTGAAATCAATAATTCCATCTAGCTGAAAGCTACTCAATTCTAATACGTAATTTTCAGGTGATTTTTCAGCCACTAACTGCGCAAAACTATCGCCAATATTACCACCAATACAAACACTTAAACCCGTATTTTTAAGCAAATGACCTGTTAATAATGTGGTCGTAGTTTTTCCGTTTGAGCCTGTGATTCCTATTATTTTAGCTGCGGTATATTTTGCGGCAAATTCAATTTCAGAAATCACTTTTATACCTTTTAAAATTAACGCTTGTATTAGCGCTATTTTATCAGGTATCCCAGGGCTTTTCATAACAATATCTGCATTAAAAATTGCCGATTCGGTATGTTTATTTTCTTCGAAATTTATAGCGTTTTCTAAAAGTACTTTTTTATATTTTTCAGCAATCGTTCCTTTATCAGAAACAAAAACCTCAAAACCTTTTTGCTTTCCCAATAATGCCGTTCCAACACCACTTTCTCCACCGCCAAGAATAACCAACCTTTTCATATTATCTTAATTTTAAGGTTACAATGGTTAAAACTGCTAGTAAAATTCCAACAATCCAAAAACGAGTTACTATTTTACTTTCGTGGTAATTTAATTTTTGATAATGATGATGTAATGGTGCCATCTTAAAAATACGTCTTCCTTCACCAAACCTCTTTTTGGTATATTTAAAGTAAAAAACTTGAAGTATTACCGATAAATTTTCCACTACAAAAATACCTGCTAATATTGGCAATAGCAATTCTTTACGAATAGCAATAGCAATTACGGCTATAATTCCACCAATTGTTAAACTTCCTGTATCACCCATAAAAACTTGAGCAGGATAAGTATTATACCAAAGAAAACCGATTAAAGCACCCGCAAAAGCGAATATAAAAACCGTCATTTCACCAGAATTAGGAATATACATGACATCTAAATAATCGGCAAAAATGATATTTCCTGAAACCCATGCAAATATTGCCAAAGCAATTACCATAATAGCCGATGTTCCAGCGGCAAGCCCATCTATTCCATCGGTTAAATTAGCACCGTTTGAAATTCCTGTTACAATAAAAACAACGACAAATATAAATACAATCCAACCGTATTTTTGATAATCATCGCCTAAAAAACTAAGTGCTTTTGCATAGTCTAACTCATTATTTTTTAAAAAAGGAACGGTAGTTTTTGTTGATTTATACGCCTCTCCAAATACCTTAACCTTACCATTAACTTGTTCTGTTTGCTGACTAGCAGGGAGCTGTTCTTTCATAGTAACATTTGGATGAAAATACAACATAGCCCCAACAATAATACCTAAACCAACCTGTCCTAACACTTTAAAGCGACCTTTTAAACCTGCTTTATCCTTTTTAAACACTTTTATATAATCATCTGTAAAACCGATAAATCCCATCCAAATAGTGGTTATCAATAAAATAATGATGTAAATATTTTCTAGTTTTGCCAATAATAATACCGGAACTAAAGTAGCAAGGATAATAATAAGCCCTCCCATTGTTGGTGTTCCTGCTTTTTGAACCTGCCCAGCTAAACCTAAATCACGTACCGTTTCGCCAATTTGTAATGTTCTTAAAAAGTTGATAATTCGTTTTCCAAAAATAGTAGAAATTAACAATGACATAATAAAAGCCATTGCTGCACGAAAGGTAATAAACTGAAAAACACTAGCGCCCGTTAAGTTAAATTCACTTTCTAAATATTGAAATATATAATATAGCATTTATGCTTTTTTTAGTTGATTAAAACAATTTTTCACTTCCTCCAAATCATCAAAATGATGTTTTACACCATTTATTTCTTGATAATCTTCGTGCCCCTTTCCTGCAATTAATATAATATCTCCTGTTTGGGCTAATTTACATGCTGTTTTTATTGCTTGTTTTCTATTTAAAACTGATAGTGTTTTTTTGTAGTTTTCAGCCGATACTCCTGCTTCCATTTGATCAATAATTAGCTGTGGATTTTCAGTTCGAGGATTATCCGAAGTAAATATTGCCTGACTACTTAATTGCGCCGCAATTAGTGCCATTTTTGGTCGTTTTGTAATATCTCTATCACCACCGCAACCTACAACAGTAAAAATACTTTGAGTATCTGTACGAATATCATTAATTGTTTGCAATACATTTTTCAGCGCATCTGGCGTGTGTGCATAATCAACAACAGCAGTTACTCCATCGCTTGAAATAATATATTCAAAGCGCCCGCTAACGCTTTTTAAATCGCTTATTAACCTCAATGTTTCTAGTTTTTCTAATCCTAATAAATTAGCAACACCAAAAATAGCTAACAAATTAGAGGCGTTAAATTCACCAATTAATTTTGTCCAAACCTCAACAGCATTTATATATAATAAACTTCCTGAAAAACGTTTTTCTAATACCTTTGCTTTAAAATCAGCAAGAGTTTTTAAAGCATAAGTTTGCTTTTTAGCTTTGGTATTTTGCAACATTATTTGCCCATTTTTATCATCAATATTTACCAAGGCAAATGCCGATTTTGGCAAAACATCAAAAAATGATTTTTTAACATCTCTATACTCTGCAAACGTTTTATGATAATCTAAATGATCGTGCGATAAATTGGTAAAAACACCCCCTGTAAAATGTAAACCTTCGGTACGTTTTTGATGAATTCCATGTGAACTCACCTCCATAAAACAATGAGTTACTCCTGCATCAATCATTAATGATAAATACTTGTTTATCGCTAATGAATTTGGCGTGGTATGTGTTGCTTTATGCTCTTTATCATCCACCATAATTTTTACGGTAGATAACAAGCCTACTTTATGCCCCGCTTTTTTAAAAAGTTGATACAATAAACTAGCAATTGTTGTTTTTCCATTAGTTCCTGTAATTCCTACTAATTGCAATTTTTTTGATGGATTATCATAAAAATTAGCCGCCATAATAGCTAAAGTGGCATCCGAATCAGTTACCTCAATATAGGTAATGTCTTGTTTTTTATCCGAAGGAATATCCTGGCAAACAATAACTGTTGCTCCTAAATCAATAGCTTTTTCTATAAATTGATGCCCATCAACAGTACCGCCTTTTTGAGCAATAAATACATCGTTTTTTTGTACCAAGCGGCTATCAAACACAACTGCATTGATCCTTTCTTGAATAGTTCCATAAATTTTATTTACAGATACTTTATGTAATATGTCTTTTAATTTTTTCAATTATAATAACTTTAAATAAACGGTTGCTCCTTTTGATACTTTTACACCATTATCAATAGATTGTTCTGTTACTTTCCCCATTCCTGAAAATTCTACATGTAATCCCATATTTTCTAATAATGCAATGGCATCCATAGCACTCATACCTATAACTTTAGGCATAATCGTTTTATATTTTATTAATTTATTGTAATAATCTTGATATTCTTTATCAATACTTTCTGATGAAATTTCATCAGAAACTAATTGATTGTTAATAGGTGTTGTAGTGTAAATTTTCTGAGCAATATCTTTAAATACTGGTGCAGCAACCTTAGCTCCATAATATCCTTTGTCTTTATCGGGGCTATGCACCACTACAATACACGAATATTTAGGTTTATCCGCAGGAAAAAAACCGACAAAAGAAGCTACATATTTTTTATTCGAATAATGCCCATAAACCGTTTTACCCGATTTATTTTTATGTTTAGGAATCCATTTTTTAGCTGTTCCTGTTTTTCCTGCCATAGAAAATCGTGAAGAATACATACTTTCAGCTGTTCCTTTTTTCACCACATTTTCCATTACCTTTCTAACTTTATTAATGGTGTTTTGAGAGGCAATTTTTTCTTTTAAAACAACCGTTTCAAAACGTTTTTCAACATTTCCTCCCATCCTTAATTCTTTTACAAAATAAGGTTTTACCAATTTCCCATTATTTGCCACTGCATTATAAAAAGTTAATGTTTGCAGAGCTGTTAAATGAACTCCATACCCCCAAGCCATCCATTCTAATGAAATAGGACTCCAACTTTTTTCTAACGGATTTGGAATATATGGTTTTCCTTCTCCTTTTATTTTAACATCGGTAAGTTTATCTAAGCCAAAAGATTTTATTCGTTTTATAAACTTCTTGGGGTTTTTATCATAATTTTTTCGAATCGTTTTTACAATTCCAACATTTGATGAAACCTCAAAAATACGTGCCAATGAAATTTTACCATGACCGCCATTTTTACTATCTTCTACCTTTCTATTGTTAATAAAAATTCTACCATTTCCACAATCAACAACATCAGAAGTATCTGCAACTCGGTCTTCTAGAACAGCCATTAAACTCGCTAATTTAAACGTAGAACCAGGCTCATGAGTTTCCCAAACCGCATAATTTCTTTTTTCGTAATATTTTCCTTCGGATGTTCTTCCTAAATTAGAAATTGCTTTAATTTCACCTGTTTCAACCTCCATAACTACGGCACATCCGTGGTCTGCCTGAAAATAATTTAACTGCCTAAGTAATGCGTGATGGGTAATATCTTGAATATTAACGTCAATCGTGGTAATAACATCACTACCATCAACTGGTTCTTTTTCATTAACATCGTTAATAGGTTTCCATTGCCCTTTGGCTATTTTTTGCTTTAAACGCCAACCATTTTCACCTTGCATATAATCGGCAAAAGCTCCTTCAATACCCGCACCTCCTTTTTTATTGTCGTAGCCAATTGTTCGAGCAGCAATCTTACCAATAGGGTGCACCCTAACAGTGCTTTGTTCGGCAATAAAACCACCCCTGTAAATACCCTCGTTAAAAATTGGAAAAGTTCTCATTTTCGCACAATTATTATAACCAATATTTCGGGCAATTAATAAATAGCGATTTTTTCGTTTTCGAGCCCGTCTAATTTTACCTTGATAATAACTAGCAGGCTTTCCTAACATTTGAGATAATGAATCCGATAAAGCGCGTATGTTTTTTTCAAACACCGCCGATTTTACCACAACAGCATCCATTCTAATGGTATATTTTGTAATCGAAGTTGCTAGCAGATTTCCATCAGCCGCATACACATTTCCTCTATTGGCAAATATGGTATCATTTTTTACTGTTTTTTCTAAAGAAAGCTTACGATACTTGTCGCCATCGAAATATTGAAGTTTAATAACCCTAAAAATAATAAACAATAAAAAAAGCGTCATTAAAACTACTACCACATAGAGCCTGTTTAATATGCTTTTTTTTATAACCATTTTTAATCTATTATTTTTTAGTTGTTACTTTTATTTTTTGAGGAGGATTTTTTGCAGGAAACAAGCCTTTTGATTTTACATTTTTTCGAATACTACTTTCTAACCTCATTTTAGTTAACTCTGTACTGGTATCAAAATCTTCGGCTCTGAGCTCTCTTTTTTTCCTATTGAGTTTCGCGATTTTCACTACTTTAGCATCTAAACGATGAGAACTCGATATCATAATTAATAGTAAACTCACTACAAAAATTAAGATACCCCAATTATTAAACGAATTATCATCTGTTAAAAATCGCCCTCGTAAAACATCGTAAATTCCCTCCTTTACTTTTGACATTATTTTAGTGTTGCTATTCGAAGTTTAGCACTTCGCGCTCTATTATTTACTTTTATTTCTTCTCTAGAAGGAATAATTAACTTGCCTATTTTTTTCAAAGGAACCGTAAAATTACCATAAAAATCTTTTTCTGGCTCACCAACAAACAATCCTGTTCTTATAAATCGTTTTACTAACCTGTCTTCTAGTGAGTGGTATGAAATAATGCTTAACCTACCTTGCTCGTTTAACAAACCAGGCATCTGCTCTAAAAGTTCTTTTAAAACCTCTAATTCTTGATTTACTTCAATTCTAACAGCTTGGAATATTTGTGCTAGTATTTTATGTTCTTTCGCTTCAGGAAGAAATTCTTTTAATACCTCTTTCAACTGAAAACTCGTATCAATTGGTTTTAGCTCTCTAGCTTCTACAATTTTTTTAGCTAACATTCTGGCATTTCTTAATTCGCCATATAAAAACAAAATATCCGCCAAACGCTCTTCGCTATATTTGTTGATAATTTTTTTAGCAGATAAATCAGATTTCTGATCCATTCTCATATCTAAATCAGCGTCAAAACGAGTAGAAAAACCTCTATCAGCTTCATCAAACTGATGAGAAGACACGCCTAAATCTGCTAAAATACCATCTACTTTTTGAATGCCATAAAAACGCAAAAATCTAGAAATAAATCTAAAGTTTTCACCAATTAAAACAAAACGACTATCGTCTATTACATTTTGTGCAGCATCAGGGTCTTGATCAAAAGCAAAAAGCCTTCCATTTTCGCCCAACCTACTTAATATTTCTTTTGAATGACCACCGCCACCAAAAGTTACATCTACATACACTCCATCCTCTTTAATATTAAGAGCATCGACACTTTCCTTTAACAAAACTGGACTATGATAATTCATCTACATCTTCTATATTTCCCATTATTTCTTCTGCTAAATCAGCAAAATCAACAACAGCGTCATCAATTACTTTTTCGTATCTTTCCTTGTCCCAAATTTCAATGATATTAACAGCCGAACAAAGCACTACCTTCTTTTCAATACCTGCAAATAAGCACAAATCTTTTGGTATTAATAACCTTCCTGAAGCATCTATTTCTAGTGGTTTTACACCAGCGGTAAACCTTCGAATAAAGTCATTGTTTTTTTTCACAAACCTATTTAATTTGTGAAGTTTTTGCATTACTAAATTCCATTCTAGCGTTGGGTACAACTCCAAGCAAGGCTGAAACACAGACCTTTTAATAATAAACCCATTTTTTAATACTGTAAAGAGTTGCTTTTTGAATACTGATGACAACATCAACCTACCTTTAGCATCTATTTTACATTGATATGTACCTGTTAAATTTATCAAATTTAAAATTCTGTAGTTTGCATCAAAAATAAAAAAAAAATACCACTTCTTACCACTTTGCTCCACTTTGTTCATAAGTTTTAACAGACCATTTAAAAAACTGATTACCAAGCCTTTTAACACCGCTAAGAAGCCCCTTATAATAAAACTGAAAATCTCATAAAAAAGAACTACATTTGTGGTTAAGTCAAACGGATAAATTAATGGGTGATTTTTTAAAGAAAGAAGGCGGTTTTACATATGCTGAAGCAGGAGAAGGAAGGACGCTAATCGTACTACATGGTTTAATGGGAGCGTTAAGCAATTTTGATGAAACATTTAAACATTTTTCTAAAAAAGGATATCGGGTTTTAATACCTGAACTTCCTTTATACACACTACCTTTACTAAAAACAAACGTAAAAAACTTAGCTGATTATGTTCATGAGTTTATTGAATATAAAAAGCTAAAAGACGTGGTTCTTTTGGGTAATTCATTGGGTGGTCATATCGCTTTATATTACACAAAATGTTACCCTGAAGATGTAGCAGCAATTGTATTAACAGGTAGTTCTGGTTTATATGAAAAATCAATGGGCGATAGCTATCCTAAAAGAGGTAATTACCAATATATTGAAAACAAAGCTAGAGAAGTTTTTTACGATCCTGAAATAGCAACAAAAGAACTTGTTGATGGTATTTATGATATTGTAAATGACCGAATTAAGGCATTAAAAACCTTGTCTATTGCTAAAAGTGCGATCCGTCATAATATGGCAAATGATTTGCCAAACATGCACCAACCAACCTGTCTTATTTGGGGTAAACAAGATGGTGTAACACCTCCAGAGGCAGCAGAAGATTTCCATAAAAAATTACCCGATTCAGATTTATTTTGGATTGATAAATGTGGGCATGCAGCAATGATGGAAACACCTAAAGAATTTAATGAAATTTTAGAAGCCTGGCTTTCTAAAAGAAATATATAACAGCACAACTTATAGTTATGAAAATAAGATCTGCAGATTTTGTAATGAGCAACAGTAATGTTATGAAGGCGCCAAAGGATAGAATTCCTGAATACGCTTTTATAGGTCGCTCAAATGTAGGTAAATCTTCGTTAATCAACATGTTGATGCAACGTAAAGATTTAGCCAAAACTTCTGGAAAACCAGGAAAAACACAGCTGATAAATCACTTTAAAATAAACCAAGAATGGTTCTTAGTCGATTTACCAGGCTATGGCTATGCGCAAATTTCTAAAAAGAAAAGAACCATTTTTCAATTTTTTATTGAAAACTACTTTAAAGAAAGAGAGCAATTAGTTTTTACCTTTATTTTAATAGATTCTCGTCACGATCCGCAAAAGATTGACTTAGAATTTATGCAGTTTTTAGGTGAAAATCAAATCCCTTTTGGTATCGTTTTTACAAAAGCCGATAAATTAGGAACAACTAAAATAAACAACCAAATAGCCAACTATAAAAAGAAATTATTAAAACATTGGGAAACACTTCCTACCTCTTTTGTTACCTCATCGGAAACAGGTTTAGGACGTGAAGATTTTTTATCTTTTATAGAAACCACCAACGAAACAATTCTTAAAGACTTCAAATAATTTACAGCAATAACATTTTTATACATTAAAAAAATGCACTCTACTAAAGACAATTTACAGGTTTTACATGAAGATAATCACTTAATGATTATCAATAAAAGAGCTGGTGATATTGTTCAGGGTGATAAAACGGGTGACAAACCCCTTTCTGATGTTGTTAAAGAATATATTAAAGAAAAATACAACAAACCTGGTGCTGTTTATTTAGGTACAGTTCACCGACTAGACAGACCAACATCGGGCGTTGTTATTTACGCCCGTACGTCAAAAGCCTTAGAGCGTTTGAATAAAATGTTGCGTGACAAAACTATCAAAAAGACCTATTGGGCGGTTGTAAAAGAGCAACCCGAAAAAACAGCCGATACTCTTATTGGTTTTTTAAAGAAAAACCCAAAGAATAATAAATCTACAGCATATAAAAAAGAAGTTGACGGCAGTAAAAAAGCGATTCTTCATTATAAAACACTTAAAAATTTAGACAATTATTCTTTATTAGAAATTGATCTAGAAACGGGGCGTCATCATCAAATTAGAGTGCAATTATCAAACATCGGTTGTATAATAAAAGGTGATTTAAAATACGGGGCAAAAAGAAGTAATAAAGACGGAGGTATTCATTTACATGCCCGTAAAATTGAATTTATACATCCTGTAAGTAAAGAACTTATTAAGGTTATAGCACCAACACCTAAAGATCCTATTTGGGGGGCTTGCTAACAAAATATTTTATTTAGATAATCTGTTAAATTTGTATCTTTAAACAAATTCTAACTATGGATATTTCTGAATTAGTACAAGCACAAAAAAACTTCTTTTCAACCCAGCAAACCAAAGATATTTCCTTTAGAAAAAATGCCTTAAAAAAGCTTCAAAAGGAACTTATCAAAAAAGAAAATGATATTATTAAAGCCTTATATGATGATTTTAAAAAATCAACATACGAAGCTGTAATGACAGAAACTGCCTTGGTATTGGCTGAATTAAAAATGACCATTAAAAACCTTAATGACTGGAGTAAACCAAAACGTGTTTTACCAACACTTTTAAACTTCCCTTCATCAGCTAAAATATACAAAGAACCCTACGGAACAACCTTAATTATTGCCCCTTGGAATTACCCACACCAATTGGCTTTTGCACCACTTATAGGAGCCGTTGCGGCAGGAAATACCATTGTTTTAAAACCTTCAGAATTAACACCAAACGTAAGTAAAATTACCCAAGAAATTATAAGCGCTGTTTTTGATAAAAATCATGTTACCGTTATTCAAGGTGGCGTGGCTGTTTCTCAAAAATTATTAGCCGAGCGCTGGGATTATATTTTTTTTACAGGAAGTGTTCCTGTGGGTAAAATTGTAGCAAAAGCAGCGGCAGAACACCTTACGCCAATCACTTTAGAACTCGGTGGAAAAAGCCCTTGTATTATTGATCAAACTGCCAATATTCCACTAGCTGCAAAGCGCTTAGTTTGGGGGAAATTTATCAACGCTGGGCAAACCTGTATTGCACCTGATTATTTATTAATTCATCAATCAGTTAAAGAAGATTTTATAAAACATTTTAAGCAAGAAATAATAAATACTTATACCGAAAACCCTCAAAATTCGACAGATTTTCCACGGATTGTAAACACCCGTAATTTTGATCGGTTAGCCTTGCTTTTAAAAGATGAAAATTGCCTAATTGGCGGACAAATCAACAGGCAAGAAAAATATATTGCACCAACACTAATTGACCAGCCAAGCTTAGATAGTGAAGTTATGAAAGAGGAGATATTTGGTCCTATATTTCCGTTAATTTCGTACGAAAAAGAAACTGATTTAGACGCTATTATTTTTAAATATGAAAAACCTTTAGCCTTATATATTTTTACAACACGCAATTATTTTGCTAAAAAAATAATTGCAAGATATTCTTTTGGTGGCGGTACAATTAACGACACTATGGTTCATTTTGCCAATCATCGTTTACCCTTTGGTGGCGTTGGCGAAAGTGGTATTGGAAATTATCACGGAAAACAAACTTTCAACACTTTTTCTCATCAAAAAGGAATCGTTAAAAGAGCCAATTGGCTAGATATTCCCGTGCGATATGCTCCTTATAAAGGCAAATTAAAACAATTAAAAATACTACTAAAAATAGGTTCTTAATACTTCTTTTAACCAAAAAAAATCCCAAGTATAAAACTTGGGATTTTTTAATATATATAAAACTTAATTTACATTTCTAATGCTTTTTTAACATCATTATTCATTAATAACTCAACAGGGTTTTCTAGAGCTTCTTTAACAGCTACTAAGAACCCTACTGATTCACGACCATCGATAACTCTGTGGTCATAAGATAACGCTACATACATAATTGGTTGAATTACTACCTCACCATTCACAGCCATTGGTCTGTTTACAATGTTGTGCATACCTAAAATTCCACTTTGTGGAGGGTTTAAAATTGGCGTTGATAACATAGATCCAAAAACACCACCATTTGTAATAGTAAATGTTCCACCAGTCATTTCATCAACAGTAATTTGCCCATCTCTAGCACGTAAAGCTAAACGCTTCACCTCGCTTTCAACACCTCTAAAAGATAAATCTTCAGCATTTCTAATTACAGGAACCATTAATCCTTTAGGACCAGAAACTGCGATAGAAATATCTTGAAATTCATTTTTAATTTGGTAATCTCCATCAATCATAGAGTTTACATCTGGGTATAATTCTAAAGCTCTAACAACTGCTAAAGTGAAAAAAGACATAAATCCTAATCCAACTCCGTGCTTTGCTTTAAAGTCTTCTTTATACTGCTTACGTAAATCAAAAATTGGCTGCATGTTTACTTCGTTAAACGTCGTTAACATTGCAGTTTCGCTTTTTACAGCTACCAAACGTTGCGCTACTTTTCTACGCAACATTGACATTTTTTTACGTTCAGTTCCACGAGAACCGTTTGTAGGTTGCGTTCCCATAGAAGGTACCGCTTTTACAGCATCTTCTTTAGTTACACGCCCATCTTTTCCTGTTCCTTTTACTGATCCTGCAGGAATTCCTTTTTCTGCTAACACTTTTTTAGCCGCAGGAGAAGCTGTTCCTGTTGCATAAGTTGCCGCCTTTGGAGCTTCAACTTTTGGAGCTGCTGCTTTAGGAGCTTCTGCTGTTTTTGCTTCAGTAGAACTTCCACCAGCAGGTTTTGCTGCGCTCATATCAATAAGACACACTACAGCACCAACTTCAACAGCATCGCCTTCTTCTGCTTTTAAGGTGATAATTCCGCTTTCTTCCGCAGGTAATTCTAAGGTTGCTTTGTCAGAATCTACTTCCGCAATTGGCTGATCTTTTTCAACATAATCACCATCTTCAACTAACCACGTTGCTATTTCTACTTCTGTAATTGACTCCCCCGGAGAAGGAACTTTCATTTCTAAAATCATCAGTACTAAATTTTATATATCTGAAATTATATTTTTTTAATCGAAAACTTTGTCTAACACCTCTTGATGACGACGTTTGTAACGTGCACTTGAACCAGCTGCTGGTGCCGAACGATAATCTCTCGATGCACATTCTAACCTCGCTAATTCAAAACGTTCTAACATATAGCTCCAAGCCCCCATGTTTTTAGGTTCTTCTTGTGCCCAAACATAACGCTCAACATTCGGATATTTATCCATAATTATTTTTATCTGCTCGTTATGTAATGGGAATAACTGCTCTATTCTTACTAAAGCAATATCTTCTCTTACTAACTGCTCACGTTCTGCTAATAAATCATAATAAAATTTACCTGTACAGAACACCATTTTTTTCACTTTTGAAGTATCAATAGTATCATCAATAACTTCTTGGAAAGTTCCGTTAGCTAAATCTTCAATAGTATTTACAGCTTTTGGTAAACGCAATAAACTTTTAGGAGTAAAAACTACTAAAGGTTTTCTAAATTCACGCTTCATTTGACGACGTAAAATATGATACATATTTGCAGGTGTCGAACAATTTGCTATGGTCCAGTTATCGGTTGCTGATGACTGTAAAAAACGCTCCATTCTACCTGATGAATGCTCAGGTCCTTGCCCTTCATATCCGTGAGGTAATAACATTACCAAACCGTTTTGTAGTTTCCATTTAGCTTCAGCTGAACAAACATATTGATCAAATACAATTTGTGCTCCGTTGGCAAAATCACCAAACTGAGCTTCCCAAATCGTTAAGGTATTTGGCGCTGCCATAGCATATCCGTAGTCAAAACCTAAAACACCATATTCCGATAAATGAGAATTATAAATTGTCATTTCTCCTTTATTCTTGGTGTTAGTGTTTAATAAATTAACACGTTCTAAAGTTTGTTCATCACGCATAATTGCATGACGATGCGAGAAAGTTCCTCTTTCTACATCTTCTCCTGAAATACGAATATTAAATCCTTCTTCTAGTAAAGTTCCGTAGGCTAAGTTTTCTGCCGTCCCCCAATCTAATAGGTTTTCTTCAAAAACCATTTTTTTACGCCCTTGTAAAATACGCTCCGCTTTACGAACAAATTTATGCCCTTGTGGCGTTGTTGAAATTACTTCTGCGATATCTTTTAATGCTTCAACTGAATACGTAGTATCTGTTGACTGTAGCATGTCTTGTAATTGCTTACGTACAAATCCATCCCATACCTCTGGCATGAATTCTTGTATCTTAGAGGTTGTTTTTTTCTTCGATTCTGTAAATTCGACTTCTAAATGTGCTTTAAATTCGTCGGTAATTTCTTTTACATAATCCGCAGAAATACTTCCTTCTGATATTAATTTTTCGGCATATATTTCTTTGGCATTTTTATGCTTAGAAATTGCTTTATATAAATCAGGCTGAGTAAAACGAGGCTCATCACCTTCATTATGCCCATATTTACGATATCCTAATAAATCAATATAAATGTCTTTTTTGAATTTCATTCGATATTCAACAGCCATTTCCATTGCATGACAAACTGCTTCGGCATCATCAGCATTTACGTGTAATACTGGCGATAAAGTTACCTTTGCAACATCGGTACAATAGGTACTCGAACGAGCATCTAAATAATTGGTTGTAAAACCTACTTGATTATTTACAACCACATGAATTGTTCCGCCTGTTTTATAACCGTTTAAGGTCATCATTTGCGCCATTTCATATACAATTCCTTGCCCTGCAATTGCGGCATCTCCATGTACTATTATAGGTAATATTTTACTATTGTCTCCTTTGTAATCTAAATCTACTTTTGCACGAACAATTCCTTCGGCAACAGCAGCTACGGTTTCTAAATGCGATGGATTTGGTACTAAATTCATCTTCATTTTCTGACCGCCTTTGTAGGCTTTACTTAGGGTTAAACCTAAGTGATACTTTACATCACCGTCAATATATTGATCTTCAAAATCTTTCCCTTCAAATTCGCTAAATAAATCACGAACGGGTTTTTTAAAGATATTTACCAAGGTATTTAAACGACCACGATGTGCCATTCCTAATACACATTCTTCTACGCCATATTTCTCGGCAGCATCACGAAGTGCTACACTAACTCCAGGAATTAATGTTTCACCACCTTCTACAGAAAAACGTTTCTGCCCAACATATTTTGTTTGTAAAAAACTTTCAAAAGTTGATGCTTGGTTTAATTTTGTTAAAATGTATTTTTTTGCTTCTACATCATAATTAGACTGGTTATCGTTTTTATTCAAACGAGTTTGCCACCAATTTAATTCATCAGGGTTGCGTAAATACATGTATTCTACCCCAATACTTTCACAAAAAATTGCTTTTAAGTGTTTAATTATTTCAGTTAAGGTTGTTGAACCTATACCTAAAATATCACCTGCATTAAAAACAGTTGTTAAATCGGCTTTGTTTAATCCGAAGGTTTCAATATCTAATGATGGTGTGTATTTTCTACGATCACGAACTGGATTTGTTTTAGTAAACAAGTGCCCTCGTGTGCGGTAACCGTTTATTAAATCAATTACCAAAAACTCTTTACGTACTTCGTCAGGTACTTCTACCGAAACTTCCTCATCAGTTAAAGAGTAATCTTCATTGGCTAGATCATAACCCTGAAAAAAACTCCGCCAACTTGGTTCTACCGTATCTGGATTTTTTTGATATTGTTCATATAAATCACTTATAAAACCTGTATGTGCTGCGTTCAAGAACGAAAACTTGTCCATATTTTTTTTACTATGCTTTTCTGTAAATAAGAATAATCGATACAAAAATACAACTTTTAGTAAAAACTAAACTTTATTTTACGCTTAATTTGATACGTTTATTTTTTTAAACAAAAAAAAGATTTTACTATAAATCCTAAACAACAACAATATAAATAACTAACTAACAACTACATACAAATAATACTGAAATTTTATTGAAAATTTTATCAAAAAAACTTTGTAGCTTTGAAAAAAGGTCTTAAATTTGCACTCGCATTTTAAAACTATTAAATGTTTTAAAATCCTCCTTAGCTCAGTTGGTTAGAGCATCTGACTGTTAATCAGAGGGTCTTAGGTTCGAGTCCTAAAGGAGGAGCAAATTAAACATAGGAAACTGTAACTTCCTTAATAGTTACAACACATATTTTGTTCTATATGAACATTCCTCCTTAGCTCAGTTGGTTAGAGCATCTGACTGTTAATCAGAGGGTCTTAGGTTCGAGTCCTAAAGGAGGAGCTTTTAAAGAAAGACTTACATTTACTTGTAAGTCTTTTTTATTTTAAATGCTATGTTATGTCATTTCCAAAAAAACTAACACAAAAATTACTTCATCGGATAGAAAACAATTCTCTAAGAACACTTGGACAAAAAAATACTTTAATTGATTTTTCTTCCAATGATTATTTAGGCTTTGCAAAATCAGAAGCAATTTTTAATAAAACACATCAGTTTTTAATTGATAATAGCATCTTACAAAATGGCGCAACGGGTTCTCGCCTACTTTCAGGAAATCATCATTTATATAATAGTATAGAAAAAGAGCTTTCTAAATTTCATCATTCCGAAGAAGCTTTAATTTTTAATTCGGGTTACGATGCTAATATTGGTTTTTTTTCGGCAGTACCTCAACGAGGCGATATTATTTTATATGATGAATTTATCCACGCTTCTATTCGCGATGGAATTCAGTTATCAAACGCACAATCTTTTAAATTCAAACATAATAATTTAGAAGATTTAGAAAAGAAAATCAGCAAACATCAATCAAAAAATGATACTGAAATTTATGTAGTAACAGAAGCTGTTTTTTCTATGGATGGCGATATGCCTGATTTAAAAAAATTATCAGAAATTATAATACAAAACAACGCTTATTTAATTATTGATGAAGCGCATGCTGTTGGAGTTTTCAATAAAGGATTAATACAAGAGTTAAATATCGAAACTGCTATTTTTGCTAGAATTATCACTTTTGGAAAAGCATTAGGATGCCACGGAGCTGTTGTTTTAGGAAGTAAGGAATTGAAACAATATTTAATAAATTTTTCGAGAAGTTTTATTTATACCACAGGATTATCGCCTCATAGTTTGGCAACCATAAAATTTGCATATTCCGAATTAATAGAAAGTGATGCTAAAGAAAAACTTCAGAAAAATATTTTATTTTTCAAACAAGAAATAAACAGATTACAACTTAATTTTATAGCAAGTAATTCAGCAATTCATTGTTGTATTATTTCGGGAAATGAAAATGTAAAAGCAATTTCAAAAAAATTGCAAGAAAAAAGATTTGATGTAAAAGCAATTTTATCGCCCACAATAAATAAAGGAGAAGAAAGGTTGCGTTTTTGTTTACATTCCTATAATTCTTTTGAAGAAATCACTGCTGTTTTAGAACATCTTACTACTTTTGTTTAAAAAACAATGCAAGATAATTATACTATTTTAACCATTTTTGAAAATTCAACAGAAGCTCATCTTTTAAAATCTAAATTAGATTCAAGTAGTATCAGAACCTCATTAATGGATGAAAAAACTATTGATACTGACCCATTAATGAGTCAAGCAATAGGTGGTGTAAAATTATTAGTTCATAATAATGATTTAGAAAAAGCGCTACATATTTTTAATGAAATAAGAGCTTATGAAAAAGATGAAAACGATAATTCTATATATTGTAAAGAATGTAATTCTTCTAGAATGTTAGTTGCTCCACCTCAACGAAAAAACTTTTTCTTTATGTTATTTCCTTTTTTTGAAAGCAGAAAATTAATTTGTAACGATTGTAAAACAATCTTTTAAATGAAAAAATATTTTATTACAGGAATTTCTACAGAAGTAGGAAAAACAGTTGCATCGGCAATATTTACCGAAGCCTTAGAAGCTGATTATTGGAAACCTATACAAGCTGGTGAATTAGAGGATTCCGATTCTCATAAAATAAAGAAATTTATTTCTAATAAAAAAACAATAATACACAATAACTCATACGCTTTAAAAACACCAATGAGTCCGCACGCTGCTGCCGAAATAGATAATATTACTATTGATTTAGCTAAAATTATCGAACCAAAAACCGATAATAAAAATTTAGTTATTGAAGGAGCTGGTGGAGTATTTGTTCCTTTAAATAATACCGATACTATTTTAGATATTATAAAACCTACTTATAACGTAATTGTGGTTTCTCGTCATTATTTAGGAAGTATTAATCATACCTTATTAACCGTAAATTTATTGAAAGAAAAAGGTTTTGACGTTTCTATTATTTTTTCTGGTGATGAACATAAAACTACCGAACAAATCATCAAAAAAATGACAAACGTTCCTGTTATTGGTAGAATTGATGAAGAACCGTATTTTGATAAGACTGTGATTAAAGAATATGCCGAACTTTTTAGAGATAAACTTCATCAACCTGAATTTATTTAAAAATTACATAAAAACAAGATTATCGTCATGCTGAATTTATTTCAGTATCGCATAAAGCTAAGAACTCTGGCAAATCAGAATGCGATTCTGAAATAAATTCAGAATAACGGAAACTTTATTGTTATGAAAGAAAGCTATATTTACATATTGACAAATAAATATCGAACTACATTTTATATCGGAATTACGTCTAATATTTCCAAAAGAATGATAGAACATAAAGAAAAAACAGCCTCAAAATTCACTGAAAAATATAATACAAGTGATTTAATTTATTTTGAAAAATTTACAGATATAAATCAAGCTATTTCAAGAGAAAAACAATTGAAAAATTGGCGTAAAGAATGGAAATTTAATTAAAAAATTAAACCCAACTTTAGAAACATTAAATTATTGATGAATTTTGATGCGATGCTGAAATAAATTCAGCATGACGGAAATTATAAAAGAAAGAAAACTTAGCCAAAACATAAACGAATGAATTTACAAGAAAGAGACAAAAAACATTTATGGCATCCGTTAAAACAACATCAAACACACCCTGACAGTTTAGGAATTGTAAAAGCAAAAGGATGTATTTTAACCGATGAAAAAGGCAATGAATATATTGATGCAATTTCATCGTGGTACACCTGTATGTTTGGGCATTGCAACGATTTTATTACAAGTCGTGTTTACAAACAAATGCAAACATTAGATCAAATAATGTTTAGCGATTTCACCCACGAACCTGCCGTAAAATTATCCGAAGAACTGATTAAAATTTTGCCTGAAAATCAAAATAGAATATTCTTTAACGACAATGGCTCAACAGCAGTTGAAGCAGCTATTAAAATGGCGTTACAATACTATTTTAATAAAGAAGAAAAACGAACTACTTTTATCGCTTTCGAAAATGGGTTTCATGGTGATACTTTTGGCGCAATGTCGGTTTCTGGCTTATCGGCTTACAATGGTCCTTTTGAAGATTTTTTAATGGATATTAAACGTATTCCTGTACCTGATGGCAAAAATAATGATGAAATTATTAAAGAACTAGAAAATATAATTTCTGAAAATGATATTGCTGGTTTCATTTACGAACCTTTAGTGCAAGGCGCTGCGGGAATGAAAATTCATGAAGCTTCAGATTTAAACGAAATTTTAAAATTCTGTAAAGAAAATAATATTTTAACAATTGCCGATGAAGTAATGACTGGTTTTGGAAAAACAGGAAATAATTTTGCTTCGGATGAAATTGCCACAAAACCCGATATTATTTGCTTGAGTAAAGCCCTAACTGGCGGATTAGTTCCAATGGCAATTACTTCGTGTACCGAAGAAATTTACAGTACTTTTTTAAGCAATGATATTGCTAAAGGATTTTTTCATTGTCATACATATTCGGCAAATCCGATTGCTTGTAGTGCAGCTTTAGCGACTATCGAATTATTACAAACCAAAGAAATTCAAGATAGTATTCAGTTTATTTCAAATTCTCACAAAGATTTTGAAGATAAAATTAAGCAACATTCAAAAGTAGCTTCAACACGTTCGAAAGGAGTTATTTTAGCTATCGACTTAAAAACAAATGCCAATCGTTACGGAACTTTACGTGACCAATTATTAAAACATTTTATGAATGATGGCGTGTTTTTACGTCCGTTAGGAAACACTATTTACATTCAGCCACCTTATATAATTACAGAAAAACAACTACAAAAGGTATATACAACTATTCAAAAGGTTTTAGATATTTTCTAAAACCTTTGGGTTATTTAATAGATTTATTTCATAATACTTGATTTTACCTTTATTTTTGCAGAAAATTAAATGTGTTGAAACAACCTATTTCTATTACCTCTTTTGCTTCTGTTTCTGCTTTAGGTAGTAATGCTAATCAAATTTGGGAGAATTATCTAAACCAAAAACATTTTCTAACATTAAAAGAAACTGTTTGGACAGGAAGCTTAACTGATGAAGATAAACAAGCAATTGATATTATCAGAAATTCTGATAATAAATACAAAAGTTTAGATGATTCGGTTTTATATACAATTTATGTTGCTAGAAAAGCAATTGAAAAAACAAACTGGACATCAGAAGATAACTTTGGAATTAATATTGGCTCGTCAAGAGGTGCGACTTCTTTGTTTGAAAAATATCATAAAGAGTTTTTAGAAACAGGAAAATCATCAACTTTAAGTTCTCCAACTACTACTTTAGGAAATATTTCGTCGTGGATTGCTCACGATTTACAATCAAATGGTCCTGAAATTTCGCATTCTATTACTTGTTCTACGGGTTTACATTCGTTATTAAATGGAATTGCTTGGTTACAATCTGGAATGTCAGAAAAATTTATGATTGGCGCAAGTGAAGCTTCTTTAACCGATTTTACCATTGCACAAATGCAAGCGTTAAAAGTTTATTCGAAAGAAACAGATGAATATCCTTGTAAAGCTTTTGATTTAGATAAACAGAAAAATACCATGGTTTTAGGTGAAGCAGCTGCTGTTTTTTGTTTAGAAAATGGTATCAAAGAAAATGCAATTGCACTTATTAAAGGTATCGGTTTTGCTACGGAAGTTTTAAAACATAATACATCGGTTACTGCAAATGCTGAATGTTTTCAAAAATCTATGAAAATGGCTTTAGCTGATATTTCTATGGATGATATTGATGCTATTGTAATGCACGCACCTGGAACTATTAAAGGTGACTTATCTGAAATTAATGCAATTCATGCAGTTTTTGGCGATAAAAAACCTTTTTTAACCACCAATAAATGGAAAGTCGGACATACTTTTGGCTCTTCTGGATTGCTAAGTTTAGAACTTGCAATACTGATGCTAAAACATCAAAAAACTATTGAAGTTCCATTTGCTGAAAAACAAAATCATCCGAAGAAAATAAAAAATATTTTAGTAAATGCTGTTGGTTTTGGCGGAAATGCTGTTTCTGTTTTAATATCAGCACAAAATATTAAAAAATAAACTATAAATTTAATTAAGAAGTTTAGCCCTGATTGAACGGCTTGTTTGAGCTCTTTTTTATTTTTCTTTTCGAAAAAATAAAAAAAGCGAGTAGTGAAAGCAGGAAATAGCTCCTAAAAATAAATAGAAAGACAATTAGTTTTTTTATTTTTGACATTACAAATAACTTGATTTTTATGAGTGAAGTAAGACATAACTGGACGAAAGAAGAAGTTCTTGAAATATATAATAAACCTTTAATGGAGCTTTTATATGAAGCTGCAACAATTCATAGAAAAAGTCATGACCCTAATGTAGTTCAGGTTTCTACATTGTTATCTATAAAAACTGGTGGCTGTTCGGAAGATTGTGGATATTGTCCGCAAGCGGCTCGTTATCATACCAATGTTGATGGAAATGATTTAATGTCAGTACGTCAAGTAAAAGCACAGGCTTTAAGAGCAAAATCGAGCGGAAGTTCTCGTGTTTGTATGGGTGCTGCTTGGAGAAATGTAAAAGATGGTCCTGAATTTGACCAAGTTTTAGACATGGTTAGAACCATTAATAAACTTGATATGGAGGTTTGCTGTACTTTAGGAATGGTTACCGAAAATCAGGCACAACGTTTAGCCGAAGCTGGTTTATATGCGTATAATCATAATTTAGATTCTTCGGAAGAATATTATAAAGAAGTAATTTCTACACGTGGATATCAAGATAGATTAGATACGATTAGTAATGTTCGAAAAACAAATGTAACGGTTTGTTCGGGTGGAATTATTGGAATGGGTGAAAATGCAGAAGATAGAGCTGGAATGTTAGTGGCTTTATCTACTTTAAGTCCTCAACCAGAATCTACACCAATTAACGCTTTAGTTGCTGTTGAAGGAACTCCTTTAGAAGACCAAAAACCTGTTGAAATTTGGGATATGATACGTATGGTAGCCACTACTCGTATTGTTTTACCTGAAACTCAGGTTCGTTTATCTGCAGGAAGAACGCAAATGAGTAGAGAAGGACAAGCAATGTGTTTCTTTGCAGGTGCGAATTCTATTTTTGCTGGTGATAAATTATTAACAACGCCAAATCCTGATGTTGATGAAGACATGAAAATGTTTAAAATGTTAGGTTTAAATCCTCAGAAACCTTTTACTAAAAAGGTACAACCACAAACGGTTGAAGCTAAGGATTCTAAATTTGAGAACTTAGGCGAAAAACCTAAATGGACAAGACCTGAACATAAAATTGAACGTAACGAAGAAAAAAAGCAAGAAGCTTTAGAATTACGTAAACAATAATAAATATACTTTTTAAAATAAAAAAGCATCGTTTATATAAACGATGCTTTTTTTATTACTAATCTAATAAATCTTTGATAATTTTCTTAGCTTTTTCTGTTGCTTCTTTAAATTCTTCTTGAGCATCTTCTGCAAAATCGGCAAGCTCTTCACTTGCTTTACTTGCTAATTCTGACGCTTTTTCAGATACTTCTTCTAAAGTTTCTTTGGCTTCATCAGCAAATTCAGTGGCTTTATTTTTGATATCTTGAACTGTTTCATCTGACAAAACTTCACCTACTTTTGCTTTCACATCTTCCATTGCATCAGCAACGTGTTCACTTGCTTTTCCAGCAAATTCTGATGCTTTTTCTTTTAGATTTTCTTTCGAAATATTGTTATTTTCTTCCATTTTATTTTTATTTAGCGTGTTTATCTCTCAAAAATTAATCTCTTATAAATATATTAAAAAAGATTTAATTTTAATAATTATTAATAAAATCTAACAAAAAATAGTCTTTATTTTATCAACAATTGTTTGCGCTAATTTTTGTTTACTTTCAACCGTCCAACCTGCAACATGAGGAGATAATAAAACATTATCAGCCTTTATTAAATATTGAAAAGCTTCGGGCATATCTTGATTTACAAATAAGTTTTCAAAAGATTTTTTTTCATATTCTAACACATCTAGACCTGCTCCTAAAACTTTTGATGATTTTAAGGCATCCACTAAATCGGAAGTAACTACTGATTTTCCTCTTGCCGTGTTTATCAACCAAAATGGTTTAGAAAAAGCATTGATAAAATTGGCATCAATCATATTTGTAGTTAATGCAGTTTGAGGTGTGTGTAAACTTAAAACATCTGCTTTTTGTTGTAATTCCTCTAAAGAAACTTGGGTACAATTTTCATCGCCAACATTTGGTTTGATATCGTAACAAAGTACTTTTACATCAAAACCTCTTAATTTTTTTGCAAATGATTTTCCCATATTACCGTAACCAATTAAACCAATGGTTCTTCCATCTAGTTCAATTCCTCTGTTATCTTCTCGTAACCATTTACCGTTTCTAACTTCATTATCTGCTTTTCTAAATTTATTAAAAAGTGATAATATCATTCCTAAAGCGTGTTCACCAACCGCATTTCTATTTCCTTCAGGAGCTGAAATTAAATGAATTCCTTTTTGATTCGCATATTCACAAGCTATATTTTCAAGTCCTGCTCCTACTCTTCCGATAAATTTTAAATTCGTTGCTTTGTCTAAAAACTGTTTATCAATAGTAAATCTACTTCGGATAATAATTCCATCATATTGATTAATTTTAGCTTCTATTACTTCTTTTGATGCTGTATAATCTTGTTCATTAACAAAACCTACATCGTTTAATTGATTTAAAAGTAATTCGTGATTTGAATCTAAGTGAAGTATTTTCATGCTATTTTAAATAAAAAAAGCCTTCTAAAAAGAAGGCTTATGTAATTAATATTGTTCCTTTTCGTTCGGAAAGTCTTTTGATTTTACATCGGCAATATAATTTTCAAAAGCTCCTGTCATTTCTGTATATAAATCTAAATATCTACGTAAAAAACGAGGATTAAATTCATGTGTCATACCAATCATATCATGAGTAACTAAAACTTGTCCGTCTACTCCGCCACCTGCTCCAATTCCGATAACAGGTATGGTTAAACTTTCGGCAACTTTTTGAGCTAAAGCTGCTGGTACTTTTTCTAAAACCAAAGCAAAACACCCTAATTCTTGTAATAGTTTGGCATCTTTTAATAATTTTTCAGCTTCCTCATCTTGCTTTGCTCTAACGGTGTATGTTCCAAATTTATAGATAGATTGTGGCGTTAATCCTAAGTGTCCCATTACAGGAATCCCTGCCGTTAAAATTCTTGATATCGATTCGCCAATTTCACTTCCTCCTTCTAATTTCACGGCGTGTCCACCCGATTCTTTCATTATTCTGATAGCAGAATCTAAAGCATTTTTAGAATTTCCTTGATAGGTTCCAAAAGGTAAATCAACAACAACTAAACAACGCTCAATAGCACGGATTACCGAACTTGCATGATAAATCATTTGGTCAAGTGTAATGGGCAAGGTGGTTTCATGCCCCGCCATTACATTCGATGCTGAATCTCCGACTAAAATGACATCAATTCCTGCTCCGTCTACAATTTTTGCCATCGTATAATCATAAGCAGTAAGCATAGAGATTTTCTCTCCATTTGCCTTCATATCTACTAATGATTTTGTTGTTACTCTTTTATATTGTTTTTTGGCTATTGACATTATGTATGTTTTATGTAAAGGTAAAAATACGGAAATTTTCAATTAAATAAGCATTCATATTTTTTGGAGCTACTCCCGCTTTCCGCACTCGCTTTTTTTGAAAAAAATCAAAAAAGAGCTCAAACAAATGCTACAATCGGGGCTAGAAATTACTGCTTTTATTAAAATAAAGTACAAACATCAAAAAATATAATTTTCAACTTTATTATATTGAAACTCTATTTATTTTCAAATAAAATTATGTTTTTACATACCTTTGTTTAAAACAAAAAACATGCACTTTCTTCCAGAAAAAATAGATACTTATGTTGTCAATCATTCACAACAAGAACCTAAAATATTACAAGAATTAACTAAAGAAACTTGGCAAAAAGTTTTAAATCCACGGATGTTGAGCGGTGCTTTTCAGGGTCGAGTTTTATCGATGATATCAAAATTAATACAGCCAAAAAACATTTTAGAAATAGGAACTTATACTGGTTATTCTGCACTTTCTTTAGCCGAAGGATTGCCAAAAGACGGGCTTCTTTATACCATTGATAAAAATGAAGAATTAGAAGAACTTCAAATTAAATATTTTAAAAAGTCAGATTATTCACATCAAATAAAGCAATATATAGGAAATGCCATTAATATTATCCCTACAATAAACACCAAATTTGACTTAGTTTTTATTGATGCTGATAAATCGAACTACTTAAATTATTTTGATTTAATTATTGATAAAATGAATACTGGAGGTGTTATTTTATCTGATAATGTACTTTGGAGCGGTAAGGTTGTCGAAGAATTAAACCCAAAAGACATCGACACAAAAATACTTTTAGAATACAATAAAAAACTAAATGAAGACCCTCGTATAGAAACGGTTTTACTGCCAATTCGTGATGGTTTAACAATTAGTAGGGTAAAATAATTTTTAAAACCTACGTTTTATAGGACCTGTTAAGTCATCAATATTTTCTTTAACTTTTGTTACTTCTTTATTGATATCTTCAACAAAATCGGTATTTACACCATTTTCGTTGGTACTATTATTAATTTCTTTTTTAATATCGTTTGTAGCATCTTTTACCTGGCGGATACCTTTTCCTAAGCCTCTGGCTATTTCAGGAATTTTATCTGCACCAAATAACATTACAACAATTAACAAGATTACAAAAATCTCTGGACCTCCGATAAATAAAAAAGCTACTTTCATATGAAACAAAGATACTTAAAATAAAAAAAAGCCAAACATAATGTTTGGCTTTTTTAATTTATGACTTTATAAGTAATTAATCAGCTAGAATAATTGCCTTATTATCTTTCATTTCTAAAGTTCCAGATTTAATAGTTAAGGTTAAAACCTTTTTATCTTCTGGTAAACTTACAATACTTTCATGTAAGTCATCAAAAATTAAATCGTCTTGTGTATGTACTTGTATTTTTATAGTTCCTTTTGTTAAAATCGACACAACAGCTGCGTGATTAGTTAACATTTGAAATTCACCATTAATACCTGGTACAGTAACAGAGTCTACATTTGATGAAAACAAAATAGCTTCTGGAGTTACAATTTCTAAAAACATAATTTAATTAATTATTGTTAATTATTCGTTGAATTATGCTTCAGTTAACATTTTTTCACCAGCATCAATAGCCTCTTGAATTGATCCTTTTAAGTTAAACGCTGCTTCTGGATATTGGTCTAATTCACCATCCATAATCATGTTAAATCCTTTAATAGTATCTTTAATATCAACTAAACATCCTTTTAATCCTGTAAACTGTTCAGCTACGTGGAAAGGCTGTGATAAGAAACGTTGTACTCTACGCGCTCTATGAACGACTAATTTATCTTCTTCAGATAATTCCTCCATACCTAAAATTGCAATAATATCTTGCAATTCTTTATAACGTTGTAAAATTTCTTTTACTCTTGTTGCAGTATTATAGTGTTCAGCTCCTAAAACCTCAGCAGATAAAATTCTTGAAGTAGAATCTAAAGGATCTACAGCAGGATAAATACCTAATTCTGCAATTTTACGAGATAATACCGTAGTAGCATCTAAGTGAGCAAATGTTGTTGCTGGTGCTGGATCTGTTAAATCATCTGCAGGTACATAAACTGCTTGTACAGATGTAATAGAACCTTTTTTAGTAGAAGTAATACGCTCTTGCATTGCTCCCATTTCGGTAGCTAATGTTGGTTGGTATCCTACTGCTGATGGCATACGACCTAATAAAGCTGATACCTCAGAACCTGCTTGTGTAAAACGGAAGATATTATCAACAAAGAAAAGAACGTCTTTTCCTTGTGCTTCTCCTGCTCCATCACGGAAATATTCTGCAATAGATAAACCAGATAAAGCAACACGTGCACGTGCTCCAGGTGGTTCGTTCATTTGTCCGAATACGAAAGTAGCTTTAGAGTCTCTCATTCCTGGTTTATCTACTTTAGATAAATCCCATCCTCCTTCTTCCATAGAGTGCATAAAATCATCACCATATTTGATAATTCCAGATTCTAACATCTCTCTTAATAAATCGTTTCCTTCACGAGTTCTTTCACCAACACCTGCGAATACAGATAAACCTCCGTGTCCTTTTGCAATGTTGTTAATTAACTCTTGAATTAATACGGTTTTACCTACTCCTGCTCCACCAAATAATCCAATTTTACCTCCTTTTGCATACGGCTCAATTAAATCAATTACTTTAATACCAGTAAATAAAACTTCAGTTGACACTGATAAGTCTTCAAATTTAGGTGCTTGACGGTGGATAGATAAACCATCATTTCCTGTTTTAGGTAAATCACCTAAACCATCAATAGCTTCACCAGTAACGTTAAATAAACGTCCGTAAATATCTTTACCTATTGGCATTTGAATTGGGTTACCCGTAGCGATTACTTCTGTACCTCTACTTAAACCATCAGTTGCATCCATCGAAATAGTACGAACTGTATCTTCACCTATATGTTGTTGAACCTCTAATACTAAAATTGAACCATCAGTTTTTTTAATTTCTAATGAATCGTAAATTTTTGGTAATTCAGCATTTTCTGTATTAAACTCAACATCGATAACTGGACCAATAATTTGAGAAACTTTACCTGTTATTCTAGACATTACTATATGTAATTAAAGTTATTTAATTTCCTATGTGAGCTTTAGCCCCTTTTTTGAAGGAGCAAAGGTAATTTTTTTAGAGGAATTTAAAAAACGTTTGAAGTTATTTTTAAAAAATTATTACATAAAAAAAGCCTCACATATTGTGAGGCTTTTAATATTATAAGTGTTTTAATTAAATTATTTTGTTAATTTAATCTCAACACGTCTGTTTTCAGCTCTACCAGCTCTAGTTTTATTATCAGCAATTGGATAGTCTTCACCAAATCCAGCAGAAGTTAATCTAGAAGAAGCAATACCAGCTTTTTTAGCTAAATAATCTAAAACAGCTTTCGCTCTTTTTTGAGATAATTTTAAGTTGTTAGCAGCTCTTCCTTGGCTATCAGTATGTCCTTGAACACTAAATTTAGCTTTAGAATATTCCTTCATAATAGAAGCAATTCTGTTTAAGTTAGCAACAACACCAGGCTTAAAAGTAGTTCTTCCTGAGTTAAAGTAAATAGCTCTTGCGAAGTCATTTAATTTCTTTTCAGCAGCCTTAGTAATTAATACTTCAGGACATCCGTTGTTAGAAGCAACACCTGCAACTTTAGGACATTTATCGTCTTTATCTAAAACGCTATCTCCATCAGTATCTACGTAAGGACAACCGTTATTTGCAACAGGACCTGCAACAGTAGGACATTTGTCTTTACCATCTACAACACCATCACCATCAGTATCAGGACATCCGTTATTAGCTTTAGTTCCTTTTACAGAAGGACAAGCGTCATCTTTATCAGCAATTCCATCACCATCAGTATCAGGACATCCGTTTAACGCAGCTAAACCTGCAACTTCAGGACATGCATCATCAGCATCTTTGATACCATCAGCATCTGTATCAGGACAACCGTTAAATTCTTTTAACCCTGCAACTTCAGGACAAGCATCGTTTTTATCAAAAATACCATCACCATCAGTATCAGTACCTCCAAATTTGAATACTAAACCTATAGAGTGTTGATAATGACCTCTTACGTTGTCACCAAAACCATGTTTTGCTCCTGTTTGAAAGTTTAAACCTAAGTTATCGTTAAACCAAGTATTGAAACCAGCTCCAGCATTTAACATACCTTCTCCTGTAGAATCAATAGAAGTATATCCTCCACCTAAATAGATATAAGGATTAAAATAAGGAGTTGTATTTTTGAATATTAAATTCACTAAAGGATCTAAATCATACTTTACATTAGCGTCAATTGCGTAATATAAGAAATCAGAATTATCTTTCTTTAAAAAAGTTTCAATTTTATTTAAAGAACCAGCTACTTGTAGAGTAAACCCATCGCTTAAATATTTTTCAGCAGAGATTCTAGATACAGAAGGAAGAATATTCCAGTCACTAGTACCTAATCCATCTTTTACTAAATTTTCGAATTTTCTACTACCTCTGATATCAACACTGTTGACACCAAAACCTACAACCCAAGGGTTATCTGAATCCTGCGCATTTGCTGTACCTAAAGTAGCAAACGTAAACAAAGCTATCACAGCTAATTTGATTTGTTTCATTATGATAAATTTAAAATTAAAATTTCGTTTTATATATTAGGCAAATGTAAGTGGTTAAAACTTATCTACAAAAGCAATTCTATAAAAACTTATAATAAAGATGATTTCTTATTATTTTTTTTTAAATTACACTCAATTCTTTTCCTATTTTTGTAAACGACTCAATAGCTTTGTCTAAGTGTTCTTTTTCATGAGCTGCTGATAACTGCACACGGATTCTTGCTTTTTCTTTTGGTACTACAGGAAAGAAAAAACCAATAACATAAATTCCTTCTTCTAATAGTTTATTTGCCATATTTTGCGAAAGTTTTGCGTCATATAGCATTACTGGTACAATTGCAGCATCGGCACCTACTAAATCGAACCCTGCTTTTTCCATTCCTGTTCTAAAATAATTTGTATTCCATTCTAATTTGTCACGTAATGTAGTGTCATCAGAAATTAATTCAAAAACTTTTAAAGATGCACCTACAATTGCAGGTGCTAAAGAGTTTGAAAATAAATACGGACGAGAACGCTGACGTAAAATTTCAATAATTTCTTTTTTACCAGTTGTATAACCACCCATCGCACCACCAAGTGCTTTTCCTAAAGTTCCTGTTACAATATCAACACGATCCATTACATTTTTTAATTCAACAGTACCACGTCCTGTTTTTCCAATAAAACCAGCTGCATGACATTCATCAACCATTACTAAGGCATCATATTTATCGGCTAAATCACAAATTTCATCAAGTTTAGCTACAATTCCATCCATAGAAAAAACACCATCTGTTACAATAATTTTAAAACGGTGATTTTGTTTATTAGCCTCAATTAACTGAGCTTCTAAAGCTTCCATATTATTATTATCATAACGGTAACGCGCTGCTTTACACAAACGAACTCCGTCAATAATAGAAGCATGATTTAAACTATCAGAAATAATTGCGTCTTCTTTTGTTAATAATGGCTCAAAAACTCCTCCATTTGCATCAAATGCTGCTGCATATAAAATAGTATCTTCTGTGGTATAGAATTCAGCTATTTTCTCTTCTAATTGCTTATGAATATCTTGAGTTCCACAAATAAAGCGAACAGATGACATTCCAAAACCATGTGTATCCATTGCGTCTTTAGCTCCTTGAATTACTTCAGGGTTATTTGATAATCCTAAATAATTATTCGCACAAAAATTTATAACCTCTTCACCTGTAGAAATTTTTATTACTGCATCTTGAGACGATGTAATAATACGTTCTGCCTTATACAATCCAGCATCTTTAATTTCTTTAATTTCTTGTTGTAATTGCTCTTTTATTTTTCCGTACATACTATAAATGTGTAATAGTTTATTTAAAATTGATTCTTCAATATTATTTCAAAAGAATAATCCTCATTTTTTAGGTAATATTTACAAAGTCAAAGGTAGTTTTTAAACCTCTTCAACCAAAATTTCTTCATTAATATATATTAACAGCTTTTTTGAGACCTTATAATTAATCGATTTTAAAACACGTTCATATTTTAATAATTGCTGATGATAACTTTTAGATGGTTTTCCTGTTTTATAATCTAAAATTGTAACTTCATTATTATCAGAAAGCACCAATCTATCAGGAATTAAAATTTGATTATCTACATCTACAATTTCTCGCTCATTATATACGACTGCATTTTTGGCGTAATATTCTTGTAATTCAGGATGAGTTACAATTTTATTAATATCGTTTTCAATAGCTACCGATTGTTTTCTATCAATAACACCTTGTTGTTCATATTGATGTATAACTCTTGAAATATCTTGCTGAGTCATAATTTTTGACATCATTTCATGAATTAAATTACCAAATTCAATAGCTTTTCCTTGCTCTGTATTCCATAATTTTGATGCACTTGCCAACATATGAATATTATGTGCTTGCCAAGGTGTTGAAATAAATTCTTCTTGAACCTCAGCTAATGAAAAAATTTCTTTCTGTACACTAGCTCTTTTAGTTTCTCCAAAAGAATAATCTAACTGTCCATCATTCCAATAGTTTTTTTCCTTTAAATAATTAATGAAAATACCTGAATAATAATTAGTGTTTTCTTTTTTCGCTTTTGTATCAATTCTATACTCTGTAATAATATGTAATTGCTCTACCGCACGGGTTAAAGCAACATATAATAAATTAAAATTATCTAATTCTAATGCTGAACGTTGTTGATTATGTATTTCTAAACCTGTTTCATTTATTAATTTTAATTCTTTGGTATATGGTACTAATAATTCATTAAAACCTTCAAAATATGTTGGTAAATCATCAAACCAAATTTTTGGTTTTATTTGTCTATAAATTTCTAAATCATACGGAAAAATAACTACAGGAAACTCTAATCCTTTTGATTTATGAATAGTCATTATTTGTACTGCATTTCCACTTTCAGGAGCTACAATACTTAAATTTGCTTTTTTCTCTTCCCAAAATTCTAAAAACTCTTGAATACTTGTTCCTTTTCGTTGTTGTTCTAAAATAATATCTAAAAAAAACTGTACATAAGCATCTGAAGAATCTATTAATTTAAAACATCTAATAATTTCTTCTACTTTTTCGTAAAAAGGCAACTGATGAAAATTCGATAATTCAAAAAATACTTCATATATTTTTAACTCTTCAAAAACAACATCAATAGGTTTTTGAATCATTTCAGAAATAAATAAATTTTTAGCTATTTCTAATTTTAAATGATAATGTAAAAAATATAAAACTTCTAATAAAGCTTCTTTATCATTCGGATGTTGAATAATTTGCAACACATAAACTATAAATTTTACACTAGCACTATTATCTAACAATAAAGTTTCTGAAGAAATAATATTAATTCCATTTTCAGACAAATAATTTGCCACTGCAATACCGTCTTTTTTCTTACGAACTAAAACACATATTTCATTTAAAGAAAATGATTTTGATGCTTTTTCAATAGTTTCTAAAATTTTCTTCGGATATTTTAATTGCTCATCCTCTTTATCTTCTTCTTTATCTAAAAAAGATAAAGACACTAAACCTCCTTTTTTGGCAGTTGTTAATTGTTTATTTCCTTCAATAAACAATTTTTTATAATTTTGATTTTCAAAAAAGTTAGCTGTGTGATTAAAAAACTGATTGTTAAAATCAATAACTTCGGTGTAACTTCTAAAATTTGTTTCTAAGGTTTTTATTTCTTTTTCAATATGAAACGGGTTATCTGTACTTGAACCTAATGAAATAAATTGCTCTGCTTTTCCTCCACGCCAACGATAAATAGCTTGTTTACCATCACCTACCAATAATAAATTACTATCCTCTTGTGCTAGTGAATTATCTATTAACGGAATTATATTTTCCCATTGTAATACTGATGTATCTTGCATTTCATCAATAAAATAATGCATAAACCGCTCTCCTATTCGCTCGTAAATAAACGGTGCAGGTTGGTCTTTTATATTATCTGAAATTAACTGATTAAACTCGGCATTTAATCGAATATTATTTTCTTCTTTAATATTGGTTAATTCTACATTTATATAATTTAAAACTGCTAACGGAATTACACTTTTTAACGCCAATCTGTTCATTAAAAACTGCTGATACAGTTTTTCAGATTCCATATATAAAGTTAAAAGTTCGGGTAAAATTCCTTCAATAGCACTTTTTATGTCATCCGATTTCGATTTTGCATAAAAATTATTTTCTTCAATACGTTCTCGAAGTTTCGATTCTTCAAAAAACTTTGCTTTTGTAAAATTTTCAGACAACGCTAAAAAATGATTTGGCAACATTGACCTATAAAAATCTTTAGCATCTAATTGCGTACCTTCAATTATTCTTAAACCTTGCTTTCCTATTTCTGAAAACCGAAGTTTAATTTGATATTGTGCTTTAGAAAGTTTACTTTTTAAATTTGTAAAATCGCTTAATTTTTTATCAGCAAGTTCTCTAAAATGTTTGTTATCATCTTCATTTAATAAAATTCTAGAAAACTCGTTTAATTCAACCGAAATATCCCAAGAAGTATCATCATCTGTTTTTTCTAAAGAAAAATCTATCAATAATTTTGTTAAATCGGTATCTGTACCAATTTTAGAAATTAACACATCAACCGCTTCATTTAATAATGAAATTGCATCCATTTCTACCTCAAAATTTAGTGGTAATCCTAAATCGTAGGCAAAACTTTTAATAACTCTATGCGTAAAACTATCAATAGTAGTAATTGAAAAAGCCGAATAATTTTGTAAAATAGCATCTAATATTTTCTTACTTCGTTCTTTTACTTTTTCTTTATCAATAGAAATTTCTTTAATAATAATTTGAAATAAATCATTTTCTTTTCCTTGTGAAAATTCTTCTAAATTTTCTAAAACACGCTCTTTCATTTCACCAGCAGCTTTGTTGGTAAATGTGATTGCTAATATTTTTTGAAACCTAAAAACATCGTTAGAATTCAATAAAACTTTAAGATATTCTTTTACTAAAGTAAACGTTTTTCCACTCCCTGCCGAGGCATTATATACTTGAAAATTTGATAGATTTTGCACAGCCTAATTTTTAATGCAAAATACCTTTTTAAAGCACATTAAACAAGATAATTAAAAGAGTAATAAAAATATTTTGAAGCAATTTCCCGCTTTCCGCACTCGCTTTTTTTGTTTTTTAAAAAGAAAAACAAAAAAGAGCTCAAACAATTGCTTCAATCGGGGCTAGGCATTTGTACTTTTTTTGATAATTTTATAAATCAATTCTAATTTAGAATATTATCAACAATATCAACCTCTTATCCTCTAAATAAAAAGAAATCTTTTTTCATTGATTCAATTTCAGAATCATCATTAGTAATAATATAATCGATTGCTTTTTCAGTAAAAGTTTTTCCTTTTTCGGTAAGCGATATAATTTTATTATCAATAAAAATCAGATTATTTTTATCCGCCAATTCAACAATTGATTTTGCTTTTACTTTATGCCAATTAATATGTTCGTTTAAATGATTAATATGGCGTTCTCTTTTTTCTTTATGATTATTTAAATGTAATAAAAAAGTAAGTAATTGTACTTCTTTTTGTTGCTGTCTATTTCTATATAAAACAGCAATCAACCCACTATTTGGAGCGAATAAATACACCAGAAAAAACACCAAACCAAGCATTGTTATCATTGAACCAGCAATAGAAGCATCTAAATAATGTGCTAACCAATACCCTGAAATTGCTGAAAAAACACCAAAAAACACTGAAAAAAACAACATTTTTTTCAAATCGTTTGTTAATAAATAAGACGTTGCGGCAGGTGCAATCATTAAAGCAACTACTAAAATTGCGCCAACGGCATCAAAAGCTCCAACAGTTGTTATCGAGGCTACACTCATTAATCCGTAATGAATTACAACAGGTGAAAAACCTAAAGCCGTTGCTAATCCTGCATCAAATGTACTTACTTTTAATTCTTTAAAAAAGGCGATTAAAAGACTTAAAGTAATCAATAAAATAGTCCCTATAAGCCACAATGATTTAGGACCAATATCAATTCCATTAATTAATAATCTATCAAACGGAGCAAAAGCCAATTCACCTAATAAAACAGCGTCTACATCTAAATGAACATCGTTTGCATTTTTAGCAATTAAAAGCACACCGATACTAAATAAAGCAGGAAATACCAACCCAATTGCAGTATCTTCTTTTACTAATTTTGTTTTCTGAATATATTCAACCAAAACCACGGTTAAAATTCCTGATAAAGCACCCATTAAAATTAATAAAGGCGAATTTAAATCGTGAGTAATAAAAAAACCTATTACCAAACCAGGTAAAATAGAATGACTAATTGCATCACTAATTAACGCCATTTTTCGCAATACCAAAAACACACCAGGGATTGCACAAGCTATGGCTACTAAACTTGCAATTAATTGTATTTCAATTTGAGCACTACTCATTTTTTTATTTTTCTATATTTTGATTGTATAAATTACCTGCAAATTGATATCCTTCTTCGGTCATTGACCACATTCTACCGTGTAATTTGATATATTTTTTTTGTTCTAACTTTTTTAAAGTTCCTTTTGTGTATCCTTGAAAATTATTTAAAATTTTTATCGCATGCGGATGTGATTTATCTTCATGAGTTTTAACAAGGTCAAACATAAAAGACAACGTTTTATGTAATTGTAAATCTCTACGATTTTTTAAAAAACGTATCTGACTAAAAAGTAAACCTCTTGAAGGCGAAAAAATAAAAGAAAACACCACAAACACAGCTGCAACTAATACAATTACAGGTCCTGTCGATAAATTTGCTTGACTCGCACTAATTCCCGTTCCTACAACCCCAGAAAGCAATCCGAAAATTGCAGCTAAAACAACCATTGTACTTAAACTATTTGTCCATTGACGGGCTGCCGCTGCTGGTGCTAATAACATCGCACTCATCAAAACAACACCAACAGTTTGTAAACCTAAAACAATTGCTAACACTATAAAACTAGTAATTAAAGCATCAATAAATTTAACATTGAAACCTAAGGTTTTTGCATAATCGGCATCAAATAATAAAAGTTTAAATTCTTTCCAAAAAAGCAATAATACCGCCAAACAAATAGCCGTTACAATTGCCATGAACCAAACATCTTCAACTAATAATGTTGCTGCCTGACCGAATAAAAACTTATCCAACCCTGACTGATTTGCATTCGGTTGTTTCTGAATAAAGGTTAAAAGTAACATTCCAAATCCGAAGAAAACAGACAAAATCAATCCTAAAGCGGTATCAGTTTTTAAATGCGTATTTTTTACAATACTACGTATCCAAAAAGCTCCTATTAACCCACTAATTAATGCACCAATCAATAACACATTGGTATCTTTTGTACCTGTTATTAAAAAGGCAATCGCAATTCCTGGAAGTGAAGCGTGTGAAATTGCATCACCAAGTAAACTTTGTTTTCTTAATACAGCAAAACTTCCTAACATTCCACAAATAGCTCCTAAAATTGCTGTTCCAATAGTAATTGTTCGAAGTGTATAATCTGAAAAAACGAGTTTAAAATATTCTTGTAAATCCATTATTGTTGTACACTTACTTTATAGTTAATTCCGTAAGTTTTGGTTAAATTATCATCATTAAAAATTTCTTTAACAGGACCTGTAGCTATTTTTTTCACATTTAAAAAAGTTACCCAATCAAAATATTCGGGAACAGTTTGTAAATCGTGATGTACTACAATTACAGTTTTTCCTGCTTTTCGGAGTTCTTTTAAAATATTGATGATGGTAATTTCGGTAGTTGCATCAACTCCCTGAAAAGGTTCATCCATAAAATAAATAGCTGCATTTTGTGCCAAAGCTCTGGCTAAAAAAACACGCTGTTGTTGTCCTCCTGAAAGTTGAGAAATTTGACGACTTTTAAAAGCTAACATTCCTACTTTTTCAAGCGCTTCTAAAGCTGTTTTTTTCTGAGCTCTTCCAGGTCTTTTAATCCAGCCTAAACTTCCGTAAGTTCCCATTAACACAACATCTAAAGCAGTTGTAGGAAAATCCCAATCGACACTTCCTTTCTGTGGAACATAGGCAACTAACTTTCGTTGTTTTTCATACGATTGCCCAAATATAGAAACACTTCCTGCAATGGGTTTTATAATACCTAAAATAGATTTTATTAAGGTAGATTTCCCTGCTCCATTTGGTCCAACGATTGCCATTAAAACACCTTCAGGAATTGCCAAATCAATATCCCAAAGTACGGGTTTATAATTATAAGCAACTGTTAAATCATCAACAGTTACTGCGTATTTTATTTCACTCATTTGTATTATCTGTTGATTATTTTAAGGCGTTTACAATCGTATTTACATTTGCGTTGTACATTCCAATATACGTTCCTTCGATAGTTCCTGCACTTCCTAAAGCATCAGAATGTAAAGTTCCGCCAATAACAACTTCTTGATTTTTCGATTTTACAGCAGCCTGTAAAGCTTCAATAGTTCGTTTAGGAACTGAACTTTCTACAAAAATTGCTTTCACTTTGTTATCAATAATAAACTTCGCTAATTTTTGAACATCCTGAACACCTGCCTCCGTAGCTGTTGATAAACCTTGTAAACCAACAACATTAAATTTGTGTTGTCTTCCGAAGTAATTAAAAGCATCGTGAGCGGTTACTAAAATTCTTTTTTCTTGAGGTAATTCATTTATTTTAGTTGCTACTTGCTTATTTAACTCCTGTAATTTTTCTAAATATATTTTTGCATTTTCTTTATAGAATGATGCATTTTTAACATCTATTTCGGCTAATTTATTAGTAACATAAGAAGTAATTTTTGTCCAATTAGTAATATCAAACCAAATATGTGGGTCGTAATTTGAAGCAAATAATTCTGAACCAATTAAGTTTTTTTTATCAATAACATCAGAAACAACAATTGTTTTTTTATTTTGATGTTGCATTTTCTCGAACACTTCTTCTAACTTTCCTTCTAAATGCAAACCATTATAAATAACAACATCGGCATTAAATAATTTAGACACATCGCCTTCGCTGGCTTTATATAAATGTGGGTCAACACCTGCTCCCATTAAACCATTTACTTCAATTTTAGTACCACCTATATTTTTTATTAAATCGGTAATCATTGTAGTTGTTGTAACTACATTTAATTTACCATTTTGTTTTTTCTCTGTTGTTTTACATCCAATTGTTATTAAAACAAGTATTACTACTATTACTTTTTTCATTTTATTTTTTTATTTATTTTATTTTTTGGATATAAATATTATTGGCAACTTTATTTGAAATGGTCATTTTTTTATCATTTATCATTACTAGAAAAGAATCATCAAAAGGTTCTTTATCTAAAACTTCTATGTGTTGTCCTAATGCAATTTCTTGTTTATCTAAAAAGCGTAAAAACTCAGAAGAAGTATCATTAACACCAACACAAACTCCTTGTTCATTTTTATGCAATGTTGCTAATAAACTTTTTTGAATTTGTGGCAAATTTCCTTCTTTATCAGGAATTGGGTCTCCGTGTGGGTCTGTTTTTGGCTGTCCTAAAAAAACATCTAATTCATCAATCAATTTAGGCGATTGAATATGCTCTAATTGCTCGGCAACCTCATGTACCTCATCCCAAGAAAAATTAAGTTTTTCTACTAAAAAAACCTCCCATAAACGATGTTTACGGATAATATTTGTGGCAGTTTTTTTACCTAAATCAGTTAAAGTAACTCCTTGATATTTTTTATAGATAACCACTTCTTTATCCGATAATTTTTTAATCATATCGGTTACTGATGATGCTTTTGTTACCAACATTTTAGCAATCGAATTAGTGGTAATTCCTTTATCAGATACTAAGGCTAAATGATATATTGTTTTTATATAATTTTCTTCGGATTGACTAAACATCTTTTTTTGATCGTATTTTTTGATACTACAAAGATATGTATTTTCATTTATATAAAATAATCTTTAGACAAGTCTAAAAATTATTTTATGTTTGCATTAAATTTAGAACAAGTCTAAGCTAAAAAATAACCACAGAGTGATGAAAAAATTACTATTATTTACACTTTTACTAATTTCAGCCTTTAGTAAAGCACAAACTATAACCGGAAAAATAACCACCTCGAAAGGCGCAATACTTCCTTTTACCAATATTTTGATAAAAAATAGCAGCACAGGAATCACTTCCGATGAAAATGGCGTATTTATTTTAGAAAACATTTCTCTAAACAATCAAAAAAAAGTTACCTTAATTGCTTCTGCTGTGGGGTTTATGTCTTCTCAAAAAAAAATAAACATATCAAAAGAAAAAGTAAATACTGTAAATTTTAGCTTAACCGAACACGCCGAATTATTAGACCAAATTACCGTAACAGGAACTCGAACCGACAGACGAAGCACTAAAAATCCTGTGATTGTAAACGTAATAAACAGCGAAACTTTAGCCGATGTACAGGCGTGTAATTTATCGGAAGGATTAAAATTTCAAACAGGTTTACGAGTAGAAACAGATTGTCAAACGTGCAACTATACACAACTTAGAATGAACGGTTTATCTGGTGGATATTCGCAAATTTTAATAAACGGTCGCCCGATTTTTAGCCCTTTAACTGGTTTGTATGGTTTGGAGCAAATTCCTACCAATATGATTGACAGAATTGAAGTTGTTCGTGGTGGTGGTTCGGCATTATACGGTTCGAGTGCCATTGGTGGAACAGTCAATGTAATTACCAATATCCCGAAGAAAAACAATTTTAGTATTGGCTATAATTATCAAAATTTCAAAGGTGCTTCTGACCATATTATTTCAGGAAATGCAACCGTTGTTAATGAAGATAAAAATGCAGGAATTTCGTTTTTTATCAATCATAGAAATCGTGAAATTTATGACCATAATGATGATAATTTTTCAGAACTTCCAGAACTTAAAAACAATTCATTTGGTACAAACTTGTTTTTTTTACCTACGGATAATCAAAAAATAGAGATTAATTTCAGCAAAATGAATGAAGACCGTTACGGTGGAGAAATCATTGAAAATGCCCCTCATTTTGCCCTACAATCTGAAAAAAGAATACACGATGTGTATGTTGGAAATATCGATTATCAACTTAATTTTAATGAAGATAAAAGTTCATTAATTACATACATAGCCTCACAATATACTGACCGAGAACACTATACAGGAATCCGTCCTGGAACTCAAAATGTAACTGAAGATACTGAACATTTGGCAAATCCACCATACGGAAATTCAGAAACTACTACCTTTCAAGGAGGACTTCAATTCAATCATAAATTAGAAGATTTTATCAAAGGAAATAATGTATTAACTCTTGGTGGAGAATTTGTTCAAGATGATGTTTTTGATGAAATTAAAGCCTATGAATATAACGTTGACCAAGTTACTCAAAACTACGGATTTTTCTTCCAAAGTGATTGGGAAATTAATAAAAAATGGAATTTATTAGCAGGGGTTCGTTATGACCATCATAAATTAGAAGCACTCAATAAAGATAAAACAAAGAAATCAATTATCAATAATGTAGCAAGTCCACGTGTTTCTTTACTTTTCAAACCTTTTGAAAAAACACAATTAAGAGCCACTTGGGGAACAGGGTTTAGAGCTCCTCAAGCCTTTGACACCGATTTACATATGGCTTTTGCTGGTGGTGGAATTTCAAGAGTTCAACTTGCTGATGATTTAAAGAAAGAGCGTTCTAATAGTTATACCGTATCCTTTAATTATGATAAACCAACCGAACATTATATCTATGGATTTACCGTAGAAAGTTTTTATACGGAATTAAATGACGCTTTTTATTTAGAAGGAATTGGAGAAGATGAATTTGGAGAGGTTTTTGAAAAGAAAAATGGAGATGGTGCTGTTGTTAGCGGAATAACGTTAGAGACTCGCTTAAATTATGATGGAATTTTTCAATTTGATGCAGGGCTTACCTATCAATCTAGTAAATACAATACGGCAGTAAGTAATTCTGATGATTTAGAAAGTAAAAAAGAATTTTTAAGAACTCCTACAACTTACGGATACGCAACAGCCACTTATACACCAAATCAGCAATTTAAAACGGCTTTAAACCTCGTTTATACAGGTAAAATGGATGTACTACATTTAGCTTCTGATAAAAATTTAAGTGCCGATGAATATTTTGAATCTCCAGCGTTTTTTAATGTAGGAATTAAAACAAGCTACAATTTTAAGTTAGAAAACTTAAAAACAAATATTGAAGTTTCGGCTGGTGTTAAAAATATTTTTGACAACTATCAAAAATCATTTGATATTGGCAAAGAACGTGATAGTAATTTTATTTACGGACCCGCAGCCCCAAGAACCTATACCTTAGGCTTTAAAATATTTCAATAACCAACATCAATATAATAACCTGTAATAGAGAGACTTAAAACAAGCCTCTCTATTTGCATAATACTACCTTAATACTTACATAACATAAAACACTTTGATTAACATTAAAGATACATTCTAATAAAACAAGCATAATTTTCATCTAACATTAGTTTTACAAGATTACATCAGATTTGCAGTGTATATATTAGAACCTAAGTAAGTATTAAATATAATGAAAAAACTAATAATTATTACTCTTTTAAGCCTTTGTAATTTTGTCTATGCACAAAGTAAAGGAACGGTATCAGGTACGATTTCTGATAAAGAGATGAGCGGTGAAGCTTTGCCATTTGCCAATGTTTTTATTAAAGGAAGCACCATTGGAGCAACCACCGATATGGATGGTAAATATTCTTTAAATGTCCCTAGCGGAAACCAAACAATTGTATTCAGTTTTGTTGGGTATCAAACCATAGAAAAAGCAATTTCTGTAAAAGCAGACAAAACTTTAATTGTTAATCAACAACTTGGCGCTAATGAAGGCGTTTCTTTAGATGAAATTGAAATTAAAGCAACTGTTAGTAGAGAAAAAGAAAGTGCTTTGTTATTACAACAAAAGAAAGCAACGGTAATTGTTGAAAGTATTGGAGCACAAGAATTATCAAAAAAAGGAGTTAGTAACGCCGCTGCGGCAACCACTAAAATATCAGGAGTAACTAAAAGTGAAGGTACTGGTGCTATTTATATTCGTGGTTTAGGAGATCGTTATTTATCTACCTCAATGAACGGTTTACCTGTTCCTTCCGATAATGTAAATAATAAGAATATCAACTTAAATTTATTTAATACCAACATCATTCAAAATGTAGGAATTTCTAAAACATATACGACTAACAACTATGCCGATCAAGGTTCAGGATCTGTAAATATTGTATCAAAAGAATATTCAAAAAAAGGTATCAAAATTGGTTTAAGCGGTGGTGGTAATACCAATGTTATCGGATTAAGCAATTTTAGAAAAACCATTATTAATGATGATGTTACTTTTGGTTTTCACGAAAAAAAATACGCTTTACAAGACGCCTTAACAAGACAAGGATGGGATACTAAAACAACAAATGTTCCATTTAACTATAGCGCATCTGTAGGTGGTGGTCATAAATTTGACATCTTCGGGAAAGAATTAAAATTTGTAGCATCTGCTTCTTATTCTTCTTCTAACTCTTATCAAGAAGGATTATTTAGAAGTTATAAAGCCAATATTTTAGACAAAGGATTTTCTAAAAATGGAGAATATGATACTGAAAAATATATTACAAACACCAATGCTACTGGATATATTAACTTCAGTTTAAAATTAAATGATAACAACAAATTAAAATACAATACTTTAATCGTTAATAAAAGTCAAGACTTATTATACGAACAAGGAAGAAAAGGTTTCGGTTATGTTTACGATCAAGACCCTAGCGAAGATGGCGCTTTTGTAAGAGATCAAAACTTTAAACAAACAACGCTTTTCGTTAACCAATTATTAGGAGAACACAAACTAGACCAAAATAATACCTTAAACTGGGCAGCGGGTTACAACTTTGTTTTAGCCGAAGAACCTAACAGAATTAGAAATGAAGTAAATATTTTAGATCCTAAAAATCCTTCATCACAAATTCAATATGCACACGTTGGAGATTATCAACAACGTAAATCAAGTCAAAAAATTGAAGACAACGATTACAATGCTTTAGTTCAAAACAAACTTGCTCTAGGACAAAGTGCAGATGAATATGAAAAGAAACCATACGCCTTAAACTATGGAATAAATATCCGTAAAAAAGAAAGAAGTTTTAAGTCATTATTTGTAGGGGTAAAAGCAAAAGGAATGAAAGCTCCTTCTGTTGATAACATTACCAATACTTTTACTGCGAGTAACTTTAATACTAATTTATACCCTAACTTAGAATTAAAAACCCGTCCTTACGATACCTATTCAGCTGATTTATTAGCTTATGCAGGTTTTGTGAATTTTGATTTTCAATTCAATGAAAAACTTTCAGGAAATTTAGGATTACGTTTTGAAAAAGATGAAATAAACATGGATTGGAGTGTTGCCAATTACATCGATAAAACAACACAAAAAGAACGAATTGGTAGTTTAAGTAAAAAATATGAAGGTCTTTACCCTAGTGTAAACTTAAAATACGAATTAAACGAAAAAAATTATTTACGTTTTGCTTCAAGTGTAACACAAACCTTACCAGAATTTAAAGAACTTGCACCCTTAGAATATGTATCACCAACAGGGCGTGTTACCAGAGGAAACCTTGATTTAGAAAAATCAGACATTTATAATATCGATTTAAAATGGGAATTCTTTCCAAGTAGAGAAGAATTGGTATCAGCAACCGTATTTTATAAGCAAATTAAAAACCCTATTAACTTAGGATTAACAAGAGGTTCATCAGGAAACTTTATTTTTGAAAACACTGGAGATAAAGCAGATGTGTTAGGTTTAGAAGTTGAAGGAAAAGTTGGATTACTTAAAAATGAAGACGATAAAAACTTGTTAAGCGCTACTGGTAATGTTACTTTAATGTATTTAAATCAAGATTTACATAAAGAATTTCAATACAAAGACGTAACAAAAACAAAATTACAAGGAGCTTCTAACTTTATTTTCAATGGATCTGTAAGTTATAACTCACAAACAGAAAAACCATTAATAGCAACGGTAACAGGAAATTATTCATCAGATAAAATATTTTCTTTAGGAGCGCCACGTAGTCAAGCACAAAGAGCTACCTTATATAACGATCAAATTATTCAAAAAGGTTTTTTCACTTTAGATGCTATTGTTAGTAAAGAAATTACGGATTACTTAACTCTTAAATTAGTAGGAAAAAACGTATTAAATCCTGAAATCAAGCAAACCCAGTTAGTTCGAAATACCAGAACAGGTCTTGAAACAAATCAAACAGTTCAGTTATACAAAAAAGGACAACAAATTAGTTTAGGATTAAGCCTTTCTTTCTAAGAAAAGAAGAAACTCTTAAACAAGATACTTACTAAAAAAATCTTTGTGAAATTTCACAAAGATTTTTTTTGCACAAAACTTAGAACCTGTTTAAAAATTAAAGAAAGTGTTTTGAAAAACAGATAAACGTCATGCTGAATTTAGTTCAGCATCACATCAACAAGAGAACTTCAGCAAATCAGGGCGAACCTAAAATTTAAACAAGCTCTTAAACGATTCAAGTTAATTATAAAAAACAAGTCACTATTTATTAACACTAAACCAAAATCGTTAACCTTCAAAACCAAAACCGTTAACCTTTAATTAAATAAAAAGAGTTAAACATAGCCTTAATTTGTATAACAGAAATTAAACAAATCAAAATGAAAAAAATAGTCTTAAGAGCTTTTGTAGTAGCAGCATTATTAACAGGAACTACGACTTTCGTTAGTTGTGGAAGTGATGAACCAGCAATTATTGGTGGTGGTACAGGAACAGGTACTGACCAAGAAGGTATTAAACTTGAAGGAAAAGTAGCAGGTACAATGACCTTAGACGCCTCAAAAACATATAACTTAACCGGTTCTTATATTGTAGAAGACGGTGGGAAATTAGTCATTCCTGCAGGAACTAAAATTAATGTAACAGGAAAAGGAACAGAAGCTTTTATTGCAGTATT